>JBIQJM010000127.1:0-7879 GCA_044507525.1 Burkholderiales bacterium | reverse complement strand
TGACCAGCTCGATCGGAGAGAGCTGGCCGAACTCGCGCTTGCCGAGCACGCGCAGTCCGACGAACACGAACAGGTAGATCACGAAGACACGAAGCACCATCTCCATCGTCTCGCCCTCCGGTGTCGCGCCTCAGGGCAGCACCAGGGTGCTCAACTGCACGCGCGCCGGCGCGGTGTCGGCGGAGACGGCGACGATGCTTCCCTGCGGACGTCCGTATTCGGACGCCTGCAGCTCGAGCACGACGCGGCGGCTCGAGCCGGCCTCGATCTCGCCCAGCGCGACCTCCGCATGCTGCTCGTCCAGTCGCGTCGCCTGCGGCCTGAACTGCAGCCCCGCGAAACGCGACAGGTACGCGTGGTCGAAGCGCACGCGCACGTCGCGCAGCGCCTGCGCGCCCTCGTTGCGCAGGTCGAGCACGACCGTGTGCGATCCCTTGTAGTGCATCGTCGCCGGATAGGTCGCCTCGAGCGCCAACGGACCCGAGCGCGCGCCCGCCTGCCCCTCGGTGGTCCCGAGGACACCCGTCAGTGCGGCCAGCGGCAGCAGCGCGAGCAGGCCGACGCCGATGACCTGCGTCCACCCGAAGCGAAGCCGGCGCGGGAACTGCGGCGGGGCGGGCGGTTGCGGGAGTGGCTCTTCGCGTGGGGGCATGCGGCGGCGGTCCCGGGGGGACAGCGGAAAGACTTGCAAGCGATGCGCCTGCGCGAGCGGTGTGCGTGGTGCGGGGAGGGGCCCCAGGTGTGCTCCGCAGCGCTCTCGTCATCGGCTACACGGCGTGGACGCCGCTGGCGATGTTGGCGGTCGCTATCGCGAAAAGGCGGGAGAGTGATGGTGGCCAAGGACGGAATTGAACCGCCGACACAAGGATTTTCAGTCCTCTGCTCTACCAACTGAGCTACTTGGCCCCGGGGCGCGGAGCAGACCCGCCGCGCCGGAAAGGCCGCAATCTTAGCAGATGGCTCCCTGCGCTCGGAGGCCGGAACCTATAATCGGCGCATGTCGGCCAGCAGCGACCTGATCCGTACCGACGTCACCGTCGTCGGCCGCGGAGCGATCGGCATCGCGGCGGCGCTCGCGCTGTCGCGCGCCGGCCTTTCCACCGTCCTCGTCGGCGCGACGCCGGTGCCCGACCCGATCGACGAAGCCGACGCCTGGGATCTGCGCGTCTTCGCCCTGTCGCCGGGCACGCGTCGCCTCGTCGAGTCGATCGACGCGTGGGCGGGGCTCGACCCGCAGCGCGTCGCGCCCGTCTACGACATGCGCGTCTATCCCGCTTTCGGCTCGCGCGACGACGAATTGCACTTCAGCGCCTACGAAGCGCGCATCGAGGCGCTCGCCTGGATCGTCGAGCAGCGCAACCTGATGCACGCGCTCGAGGCGGCGCAGCGGGCGGCCGGCCTGCGCGTGCTCGACGAGCGTTTCGACGCCTTCGAGTCGCCGGCGTCGACGCCGGCGGCCGGCGCACCGTCGAGCGGCATCCGGCTTGCGCTCGAGAGCGGCCGGCGCATCGAGACGCGACTCGTCGTCGGCGCCGACGGGGCGCGGTCGCGCGTGCGCGAATCCGCCGGCATCGAGAACCGCGTGTCCGACTACCCGCAGAGGGCGCTCGTCGCGCACTTCGACACCTCGCTTTCGCATCGCGACGTCGCCTGGCAGTGGTTCGGCGACCAGGGCGTGCTCGCGTTGTTGCCGCTGCCGGCTGCCGCAGGCGCACACGGGGCCTCCGGGCGCGTCAGCATGGTGTGGGCGGCGCCGCATGCGCTCGCCGACGAGCTGCAGGCGATGACGCCGGAGCAGCTCGCCGCGCGCGTGCAGCAGGCGACCGGCTCCGCGCTCGGCGCGATGACGACGATCTCGCGCGTCGCCTCCTTCCCGCTGCGTCTCGCGCGCGCCGCGTCGATGATCGCGCCGCGCGTCGCGCTCGTCGGCGACGCGGCGCACGTCGTGCACCCGCTGGCCGGGCAGGGGATGAACCTGGGCTTCGGCGACGTGGACGCGCTCGTACGAACGCTGCGTGCGCGCGAAGCGATGCGCGACCCCGGCGACCGGCTGCTGCTGCGCCGCTACGAACGCGTCCGCGCCGAGCCGGTCGCCGCGATGCGGCGCACCACCGACGGATTGCAGCGTCTGTTCGACCCCGTCCGTCCGATCGCGCCGAAGCCGATCGCGCCCTTCGTGCGATCCTTCGTCGGCTTCGGTTGGCGAACCGTGGCACGATCCGGCTGGATCAAGAGGCGCCTGGTCTCGCAGGCGGTACGCTGAGCGCTCGCGCCCCGCGCGGGCATTGCAACGAGGTTCCTCCCATGACCTGCAACTCCTTGCTGCGCGCGCGTCGCTTCGTCGCGTCCTTCGCAGCGACGGTCTCCGGCGTACTGCTGATGCTCGCTTCGCCGCTGCCGCACGCGCAGACCGCGGCCGGCGACGGCGTCGAGACGCGCATCCGCGCCGCGCTCGAGAACGTCACCGCGGGCCGTTCGAAGGTCGACGAGATCCGCGCGACGCCGATCGCGGGCGTGTACGAGGTCCGCGTCGGCTCCCGACTGCTCTACGTCGACGGACAGGGCAAGTACATGTTCCTCGACGGCGACCTGATCGACCTGCAGTCGCAGCGCAACCTCACGCAGGAGCGCGTCGAGGAGCTGGAGACGATCGATTTCGGCGCGCTGCCGCTCGACCTGGCGATCAAGCAGGTCAACGGCAACGGCAAGCGCGTCATCGCGGTCTTCGAGGACGCGAACTGCGGGTACTGCAAGAGGCTGCGCGCCGACCTCGTCAAGCTCGACGACCTGACGATCTACACCTTCCCGTTGGCCTTTCTCGCCGCGGACTCCGAGACCAAGGCGCGCAAGGCCCTGTGCGCCGCCGATCCCGTTCGTGCGTGGAACGACCTGCTGCTCGCCAATCGCGTCCCCGGCAACGCCGGCACCTGCGAGACGTCGCTGCAGCAGGTGCAGGAGCTCGCGAAGAAGCTGGGCATCTCGGGCACGCCGGTCGTGTTCTTCGCGAACGGGCGCCGGCTCACCGGCTACGCGCCGCCCGATCACTTCGGCCGGATGCTTTCGGCCCATTCGAAGGGCTGAAGCGGCAGGGCGCGCTCAGCGCCCCGGCGGTCGCGCGCCTCTCGGCCAGAGCAGCCACATCCGCATCGGCTGTTGCGCGAGTCCGGCGAGCCGGCCCGCTTCGTCGCCCGAACCCCAGAAGAGGTCGGCGCGCACCGCGCCGACGATCGCCGCGCCGCGATCCTGCGAGACGACCGCACGGCGCAGGGGCGCGCCGCTTTCCGGGTGCGAGCCGTCGACGAAGAGCAAGGCGCCGGGCGGAACGAACGCGGGGTCCGTCGCGACCGACCGCATCGGCGTGAGCGCGACGCCGAGCGAGCCGGGCGGGCCCGCCGCATCTGCCGGCTCCGTCGACGCGGGCAGCTCGCGAAAGAAGATGTAGCGCGGGTTGGCGTGCAGGACGGCGCGTGCCTGCGCGGGGTTCGCGCGCAGCCACGCGCGGATCGACGCGGCGTTTACCTGCGCGGCCTTCATGGCACCGCGCTCGACCAGCTCGCGTCCGATCGCACGGTACGCGTGCCCGTTGTGGTCGGCGAAGCCGACGCGTACGACGGCGCCGTCCGGCAGGCGAACGCGCCCCGAGCCCTGCACGTGCAGGAAGAACGCCTCGATCGGGTCGTCGATCCACAGCAGCGCCTCGGCGGCGGGCAGCCCTTCGTTCTCGATCTGCGCGCGCGACGGATAGGCCTCGGCGGGCACGCCGTCGCGCAGCCGGCGGCGCGATCCATCGGCCAGCGCGACGAGGTCGGCGGGCCGCGCGTACAGCGGAACCTGCGTGGCGTCGACGCGCGTGCGCGTGCCGTGCAGGATCGGTTCGTAGTAGCCGGTGAGCAGCCCGTCGCGCGCGCCGTCGGCACCGGCCAGCGGCCACGCGTCGAAACGCGTCGAGACCCATTGCCTCAGGCCGTCCGCGCCCGGCAGTTGCGGGCACAGTGCCGGCCACGGATGCGGCGGACGCGCGAGCGCGCACTGGCGCGCGAGCGCCCGGTGCAGGTCGTGCAGGTCGTCGTCGTTCCACCCGGGCAGCGTCGCGACGGGACGCGCAACGGCGGCGGAAGCGCCGGTCGTCGGAGTCGCCGGCGGCGTCGCATCGCCGCGCATCGGACCGCAACCGACGATCGTCGCGAGCGCCATGCAAGCCGCGGCGAAGCCGGCCGCGCGCGCCGCATCCGCGCGCGACGCCCTGCGAACGGGAGCGCCGTTCAATGCAGCGTTCGCGGCATGCTGAGCGCGAACTGCGGGATCTCCACGTCGAAGCGCTCGCCGTCCTCGGCGACGAAGAAATAGCTGCCGCGCATCTCGCCGGTGGGTGTGGCCAGCTGGCTGCCGCTCGTGTACTCGAAGCGCTCGCCGGGCTTGAGCAGCGGCTGGTGCCCGACGACGCCGAGGCCCTTGACCTCGATCATGCGCCCGTCGTCGTCGCGGATGAACCAGTGGCGGCTGATCAGCTGCGCCGCCACGTTGCCGCGATTCGTGATGCGGACCGTGTAGGCGAACGAATAGCGCGAATCGTCCGGCTTCGATTGTTCCGGAAGGTACGAGGTCTGCACTTCGATACGGAAGTCGTATCGCTTCTCGAGATCGGGCACGGCAGGCACGGGTCGGGGGCTGGCTACAATTGTAGACACCCGCATCGCGCGCGATGGCCAAGCCCTTCCGATGACCTCCGACTTCCTCCTCGCCCCCAGCATCCTGTCCGCCGACTTCGCGCGCCTCGGCGAGGAGGTGCGCGCGGTGCAGTCCGCCGGCGCCGACTGGATCCACTTCGACGTGATGGACAACCACTACGTGCCGAACCTGAGCATCGGCCCGATGGTCTGCCAGGCGTTGCGCCCGCACGTGCAGGTGCCGATCGACGTGCACCTGATGGTCGAACCGGTCGACCGCATCGTCGGCGACTTCGCGAAGGCCGGCGCGAACTGGATCAGCTTTCACCCGGAAGCCACGCGACACGTGGACCGTACGCTCGAGCTGATTCGCGACCAGGGCTGCAAGGCGGGGCTCGTCTTCAATCCCGCCACGCCGCTGGACTGGCTCGATCACCTGATGGATCGCATCGACCTCGTCCTGCTGATGTCGGTGAACCCGGGCTTCGGCGGCCAGCGATTCATCGCTTCGGCGTTGCCGAAGCTGCGCGCGGTGCGCGCGCGCATCGACGCGCACGTCGCCGCAGGCGGCCGGCCGATCCGCCTGGAGATCGACGGCGGCGTGAAGGTCGACAACATCGCCGACTGCGCGCGCGCGGGCGCCGACACCTTCGTCGCCGGCTCGGCCGTGTTCGGCGCGCCCGACGCCGACGGCGGCTATCGCGGCATCGTCGAGGCCTTTCGCGCGGCCCTGTCCGGGACGTGAACGCGGGGCCCTCCCGCGAGCCCGCGGGCCACTTGCGTGCGCGCGCCGTCCTGCTCGACCTCGACGGAACGCTGCTCGACACGGTCGCCGATCTCGCTGCAGCCGTCGACGCGATGCTCGTCGAGCTCGGCCGCGCGCCGGTCGGCGAGTCGGCGGTGCGAACCTACGTGGGAAAGGGCGCGCGCGTGCTCGTGCGGCGCTCGCTCGCGGGCTCGCTCGATGCGCCCTTCGACGAGGTGGCCGTCGACGCGGCGATGCCGATCTTCGAGCGTCACTACGAACGCGAGAACGGCTCGAGCGCCGGGCTGTATCCGAAGGTCGTCGAAGGCCTGGCCGCCTTGCGCGACAAGGGCCTGCGTCTCGCCTGCGTCACGAACAAGCCGCAGGCCTTCGCCGATGCGCTGCTCGAGCGGGCGGGGCTCGCACCGTTCTTCGCGGTCACGGTCGGCGCCGGCCCCGGCATCGCGCGCAAGCCCGATCCCGCGCCGCTGCTGCACGCCTGTGCGCAGCTGGGCGTCGCGCCCGCGCACGCGGTAGCGATCGGCGACTCGCTGAACGACGTGCAGGCGGCGCGTGCCGCCGGCATGGCGGTCATCGTCGTTCCGTACGGATACAACGAGGGGCGACCGGCGTCGACGCTCGACGCCGATGCCCACGTGGACGACCTGTCGCAGGCCGCCGCGCGGATCCGGATGCTATAGTCGGCAACCGACACGTTTCGACCCGTCTTTCTTCGAATTCATGCGTCCTCTTCGGGAGCTTCAGCCGCTGCGCCCCTGGCGTCGCTGGCATTGGTGGTGCTGGCGCTGATCGCCGCACTGCCGTGCGCCGGCCGCCGCGCCGTGCGCTCGCGCTGCTGAACCCCCGATAGAACCGCGCCTCAGGGCGCTCCTGCGGAGCCGCTGCTCCGCGATGGAACGGACGTCATGACCGAATCCGGATTCCGGGCACTCGCTGCCCGCGGCTACAACCGCATTCCGCTCGTGCTCGAGTGTCTCGCCGACCTCGACACGCCGCTGTCGCTGTACTGCAAGCTCGCCGAGGCACCGTTCAGCTTCCTGCTCGAGTCGGTCGTCGGCGGCGAACGCTCGGCACGCTATTCGTTCATCGGACTGCCCGCGCGCACGATGCTTCGCTCGACGGCGGATCGTGTCGAACTCCTGCGCGACGGCGCGATCGTCGAGAGCCGGCAGTGCAACGCGCTCGATTTCGTCGACACCTACCTGCGGGGCTTTCGCGTCGCGCCGTGCGCGGCGCTGCCGCGGTCGTGCGGAGGCCTCGCCGGATACTTCGGCTACGACACGGTTCGCCACATCGAGCGCAGCGTGCTTCGTCGCGAGAAGCCCGACCCCGTCGGCGTGCCCGACCTGCTGCTGCTACTCACCGAGGAACTCGCCGTCGTCGACAACGTCGCCGGCCGCATCTACCTCGTCGTCTACGCCGATCCCGAGCAGCCCGACGCGTGGGCGCGCGGCGTCGAACGGCTGCATCGGCTGCGCGAACGCCTGGCGGGCCCGATCGCGCTGCCCGCGTCGCCTCCTGCGCAGCGCACGGCGGAACGCCGTGTCTTCGCCCGCGACGACTATCTCGCGGCCGTCGCGCGCGCGAAGGAGTACATCGCGGCCGGCGACGCGATGCAGATCCAGATCGGCCAGCTGATCGAGAAGCCCTTCGGCGCGCATCCGCTCGCGCTGTATCGCGCGCTTCGCTCGATCAACCCGTCGCCGTACATGTACTACTACGACTTCGGCGATTTCCACGTCGTCGGCGCGTCGCCGGAGATCCTCGTGCGCCAGGATCGCCTCGACGACGGCGACCGCATCACCGTGCGGCCGCTCGCCGGCACGCGCCGGCGCGGCGCGACGCCCGAGGAAGACGAAGCGCTCGCCGAGGAGCTGCTCGCCGACCGCAAGGAGCGTGCCGAGCACCTGATGCTGATCGACCTCGCGCGCAACGACATCGGTCGCATCGCGCGTCCCGGCACCGTTCGCGTCACCGAGCAGTTCGCGATCGAGAAGTACTCGCACGTGATGCACATCGTCTCGAACGTCGAGGGCCGCCTCGCGCCGGACGTCGACGCGATCGACGTGCTGCGCGCCACCTTCCCGGCGGGCACGCTGGCAGGAGCGCCGAAGGTTCGCGCGATGCAGATCATCGACGAGCTGGAGCCGACCCGCCGCGGCCTGTACGGGGGCGCCTGCGGCTACCTGTCCTTCGCCGGCGACGTCGACATGGCGATCGCGATCCGCACCGCGATCGTGCGCGACGGAGTGCTCTACGCGCAGGCCGCGGCCGGCATCGTCGCCGATTCGGTGCCCGTCCACGAATGGCAGGAGACCGAGAACAAGATCCGCGCGGTGCTGCGCGCGGCCGAACTCGCCGAGGACGGACTCACGATCGGGGGAGAGGCGCCATGCTGCTGATGATCGACAACTACGACAGCTTCACCTACAACCTCGTGCAGTAC
>JBIQJM010000014.1:25750-48188 GCA_044507525.1 Burkholderiales bacterium | reverse complement strand
TCGGTGTCGACGTTGGCGACGTCGAGCGGCGCGACGATGCCGCGGTGCACGACGAAAGGCGCCGGTCTCATGCGATGCGGCGCTCAGCGCGCATTGGCGATGCCGGCGGGTACGTGCCCGGCCGGACCGAAGCGCGCGGCCGATTCGCAGTGCCCCGTCTGGTCGTCGAAGAAGAAGTCGGGTTCGAACTCGTGCAGGAACGGCCCCTTCTCCAGCCCACCGAGGAACATCGCCTCGTCGACCTCGATTCCCCAGCCCATCAGCGTGCGGATCGCCCGCTCGTGCGCCGGCGCACTGCGCGCGGTCACCAGCGCGGTGCGGATGCGGACCGGCGCACGCGCCGAGGGCTGCGACGCATCGCCCGTCTCGCTCTCCGACGGCGCGTCCTCGCGCTGCAGCCGGTGCAGCGCCTCGAGCAGCGGCTTGAACGGCCCCGGCGGCAACGGCCGCGTCACGTGCTCGGTTTCGTGGCGATGGAAGGCCTCGAGCCCGCCCTGCTGGAAGACGCGCTCGGATTCGTCGGAGAAGAGCACCGCGTCGCCGTCGAACGCGATGCGGATCTCGTCCGGGTGCGACTCGGAGGCGAGCACCGACTGCGGAAAGACGCGCGCCGCCGGAATGCCGGCTTCGAGCGCGGCGGCGACGTCGTCGGCGTTGGCCGACAGGAAGAGGTTCGCCTTCAGCGGCGCCAGGTAGCGCCACGGGGCGCGACCGCGCGTGAAGACGCCGCGCTCGAGCCGCAGCCCGGCCTGCTGCGCGGAGCGGAAGACCCGCAGGCCGCTCACCGGATCGTTGCGCGAGACGACGACGACCTCGATGCGCCGCTGCGCCTCGCGCCGGTCGGGCGGATCGAAGCGCAGCAGCTTGCGCACGAGCGCGCCGGCGACGCCGGGGCGCGCGCAGACGTCGAGCCGCTCGCGCTGCAGCGCCATGTACGCGGCGTCGTCGTCGCGTTCGAAGACGAGGTTCTCCTCCTCGAAATCGAAGACGGCGCGCGAGGAGATCGCGACGACGAGCTTTCCATCGAGCGTGACGGGCATGACTGCGAAGCGTAGGCAGTCGACGCGGCCGACGCAAATCGGCCTTGCGGCTGCCGGGTAAAATGCCGTCTTCGCTGCAATGCGGCTCCGTGCGCACCCGCGCCGCGCCGGGCACGCAGCCTCCTTCGCGTGCCGGCCGGATCTCCTGCAAGGCGCGCTCCGTTCCCGAGGAATTACCGCCCATGAGCCTTCGCTGCGGCATCGTCGGCCTGCCGAACGTCGGCAAGTCGACGCTCTTCAACGCACTGACCAAGGCCGGCATCGCCGCCGAGAACTACCCCTTCTGCACGATCGAGCCGAACGTGGGCATCGTCGAGGTGCCCGATCCCCGGCTCGCGACGCTCGCGGAGATCGTCAAGCCGCAGCGCACGGTGCCCGCGGTGATGGAATTCGTCGACATCGCCGGCCTCGTCGAGGGTGCCTCGAAAGGCGAAGGACTCGGCAACCAGTTCCTCGCGCACATCCGCGAGACCGACGCGATCGCGCACGTCGTTCGCTGCTTCGAAGACCCGAACGTCGTGCACGTGAGCGGCCGCATCGACCCGCTGCACGACATCGAGGTCATCGACACCGAACTGGCGCTCGCCGACCTCGCCACCGTCGACAAGGCGCTCGCGCGCTGGTCGAAGGTCGCCCGCGCGGGCGGCGACAAGGAGGCCGCGCGGCTGGTCGCCGTGCTCGAGAAGTGCCGCGAGGCGCTCGACCAGGCGCGTCCGGTGCGCTCGCTCGACCTGTACGAGGAAGAGAAGGCGCTGATCCGGCCGCTCTTCCTGCTCACCGCGAAGCCGACGATGTACGTCGCCAACGTGCGCGAGGACGGCTTCGAGAACAACCCGTACCTGGATACGGTGCGCGCGCACGCCGAGCGCGAGCAGTCGATCGTCGTGCCGGTGTGCGCCGCGATCGAGGCCGAGATCGCCGACATGGCCGACGAGGACAAGGCGGTCTTCCTCGCCGACATGGGGATGGACGAGCCGGGCCTGGATCGCGTCATCCGCGCGGCCTTCACGCTGCTCGGGCTGCAGACCTACTTCACCGCCGGCGTCAAGGAAGTGCGGGCCTGGACGGTGCGCGTGGGCGCGACCGCTCCGCAGGCGGCGGCGGTGATCCACACCGACTTCGAGCGCGGCTTCATCCGCGCCGAGACGATCTCCTACGACGACTTCGTCACCTACGGCGGCGAGGCCGGCGCGAAGGAAAAAGGGAAGATGCGACTGGAAGGCAAGGACTACGTCGTGCGCGACGGCGACGTCCTGCACTTCCGGTTCAACGTGTAGCGGGCGGCCGGAGAATGGCGCCCGGGCGGGGGCGCCGCCGGACCGGGGCCGGGCGTGCCCCCGGCCCGCCTTCGGTCAAGATAGCGCGATGGATCCGCTTCACCCCGCCGTCGCCCGGTGGTTCGCGCGTGCGTTCCCCGGCGGTCCGACCGAGGCGCAGCGCGCCGCCTGGCCCGCGATCGCCGCCGGACGCAACACGCTCGTCGCGGCACCGACCGGCTCGGGCAAGACGCTCACCGCCTTCCTGATGGCGCTCGACGCGCTCGTGCGCCACGGGCTGCGCAGCGAAGGGCTCGCCGACGAGACCTCGGTCGTCTACGTCTCGCCGCTGAAGGCGCTGTCGAACGACATCCACGTCAATCTCGAAGCGCCGCTCGCCGGAATCCGCGAGGAACTGCAGGCGCTCGGCCTGCCCGACGTGGAGATCCGCACCGCGGTGCGCACGGGCGACACGCCGCAGCACGAACGGCTGCTCGCGCGCCGCAAGCCGCCGCACGTGCTGGTGACGACGCCCGAGTCGCTGTACGTGCTGCTCGGCTCCGACGGCGGGCGCGCGATGCTGCGCACGACCCGCACGGTGATCGTCGACGAGATCCACGCGGTCGCGTCGTCGAAGCGCGGCAGTCACCTGGCGCTGTCGCTCGAGCGCCTGGAGCAGCTCGCGCGGGCCGCGCACGGCGCGCGTCCGGTCCGCATCGGCTTGTCCGCGACGCAGAAGCCGATCGACGAGATCGCCCGCTTCCTGGTCGGCGCGCGCGCGGTGATCGACGGCCGCGCCGATTGCGAGATCGTCGACATCGGCTACGCGAGGAAACGCGATCTCGCGCTCGTCGTCCCGCCGACGCCGTTGTCGGCGGTCGCGTCGAACGACCAGTGGGAGCAGGTCTACGACCAGCTCGGCGCGCTCGCCGCCGCGCACCGCACGACGCTCGTCTTCGTCAACACGCGCCGGATGGCCGAACGCGCCGCCCGCCACCTGGCCGAACGGCTCGGCGACGACCGCGTCGCCGCCCACCACGGAAGCCTCGCGCGCGAGACGCGCCTGGACGCCGAGCGCCGGCTCAAGAGCGGCCGCCTGCAGGTGCTCGTCGCCACCGCCTCGCTCGAGCTCGGCCTGGACATCGGCGACGTCGACCTCGTCTGCCAACTGGGCTCGCCGCGCGCGATCTCGACCTTCCTGCAACGCGCCGGCCGATCCGGGCATTCGGTCGGCGGCACGCCGAAGGCGCGGCTGTTCCCCGGCACGCGCGACGAGCTCGTCGAATGCGCGGCGCTGCTCGACTGCGTCCGTCGCGGCGAGCTCGACGCATTGCGCATCCCGCAGGCGCCGCTCGACGTTCTCGCGCAGCAGATCGTCGCCGAGGTCGCCGGCGGCGAATGCGGCGAGGACGAACTCTTCGAACTGGTGCGCCGGGCATGGCCGTACGCGGCGCTCGCAGCGGAGGACTTCGCCGCGATCGTGCGCATGCTCTCCGAGGGCTTCACGACGCGACAGGGGCCGCGTTCGGCGTGGCTGCACCGCGACGCCGTGCATCGACGGCTGCGGGCGCGTCGAGGCGCCCGCCTCGTGGCGCTCACCTCGGGCGGCACGATCCCCGACACCGGCGACTACGTCGTCGTGCTCGAGCCCGAGGCGCTCGTCGTCGGCAGCGTCAACGAGGACTTCGCCGTCGAGAGCCTGGCCGGCGACGTCTTCCAGCTCGGCAACACGAGCTACCGGATCCTGCGCATCGAACCCGGGCGCGTGCGCGTCGAGGATGCGAAGGGCGCGCCGCCGAGCATCCCGTTCTGGCTCGGCGAGGCGCCGGGACGCAGCGACGAGCTGTCGGAGGGCGTTTCGCGCCTGCGCACCGAGATCGAGCGACGGCTCGTGCGGGACGACGGGATCGCCGGAGGCGGCGAAGCCGGTCCGGCCCGAGGCGACGCGCCGCCGGGTCCCGGCCGGCAGGCGGCGCTGCGCTGGCTGGTCTCGTGCGTGGGCCTGGACGACGCGGCCGCGAGGCAGATCGTCGACTACCTGCATCGCACGCGCGTCGGCCTCGGAGCACTGCCCACGCAGCGGCGCATCGTGCTCGAGCGCTTCCTCGACGAATCGGGAGGCGCGCAACTGGTCGTGCACTCGCCGTACGGCAGCCGGATCAATCGCGCATGGGGCCTGGCGCTGCGCAAGCGCTTCTGCCGCAGGTTCAATTTCGAGCTGCAGGCCGCTGCCACCGAGGATGCGATCGTGCTGTCGCTGTCGACCAGCCACAGCTTCGCGCTGGAGGAGGTCGCACGCTACCTGCATTCGAGCAGCGCCCTCGGCGTACTCGTGCAGGCGCTGCTCACCGCGCCCTTGTTCGGCGCACGATGGCGCTGGAACGCGACCACCGCCCTCGCGTTGCCGCGCTTCGTCGGCGGGCGCAAGGTTCCACCGCCGCTGCAGCGGATGAAGTCGGAGGACCTGCTCGCCGCCGTCTTCCCCGACCAGCTCGCCTGTGCGGAGAACCTCGCCGGCGAGCGAGAGATTCCCGAGCACCCGCTGGTCGCGCAGACGCTGGCCGACTGCCTGAACGACGCGATGGACGCGCCGGGATGGCTGCGGCTGCTGCACGCGATCGAGCGCGGACGCGTCGAGGTGCTCGCACGCGACGTCGTCGAGCCCTCGCCGTTCGCCTCCGAGGCGATCGCCGCACGCGTCTATGCGTTCCTCGACGACGCTCCGCTCGAGGAACGGCGCACGCAGGCGGTGCGCAGCCGGCGCCACGTGGATCCCGAGACCGCCGGCGACCTGGGCCGGCTCGACGCCGAGGCGATCGAGGCGGTGCGGCTCGAGGCCTGGCCGCAGGCGCGCAGCGCCGACGAAGTGCACGAGGCGCTCGTCACCGCGGTCGCGCTCGACGACGAGGAAACGCGGCGCGATCCCGACTGGAAGCGCTGGCTCGACGAGCTGGTCGCGACGCGGCGCGCAACCCGGCTCGTCGTGCCCCGGGCCGGCCGCTCACTCGGCTTGTGGACGGCCGCCGAACGCCTGCCGCTGATGCGCGCGGTGCATCCCGAGTGCAGGCCGGAACCGGCGCTCGAGGTGCCCGCCGAATACGCACGGCAGGCGTGGAGCCGCGAAGACGCCGTGCGCGAGCTCGTCCGCGGCCGACTCGGCGCGCACGGGCCGCAGACGGTCGACGAGATCGCCGCGCCCCTCGGGCTGTCGCACGACGAGATGCAGGCCGCGCTCGAGGCGCTGCAGGCGGAGGGCAGCGTGCTGCGCGGCCGCTTCATGCCCGGCAGCGAACGCGAGCAGTGGTGCGAACGCCACCTGCTCGCGCGCATCCATCGCTACACGCTGCAGCGCCTGCGACGCGAGATCGAGCCGGTCGCGCCGCGCGACTTCGCCCGCTTCCTGTTCGCGTGGCAGCACCTGTCCGAGGAAACGCGAGTCAGCGGCGCGCAGGCACTCGCCGCGATCGTCGCGCAGCTCGAGGGCTTCGAGGCGCCCGCCGCCGCCTGGGAGAGCGACCTGCTCCCGGCGCGCGTCGACGACTACGAGATGAGCTGGCTCGACGAGCTGTGCCGCTCGGGACGCATCGCCTGGGCGCGGCTGCGTCCGCCGGCAACCGACGACGGCCGCCCCGCGGCGGGCGCTTCGCTGCGCGCGGCCCCGGTGCTGCTGCTGCCGCGGCCGACGATCGCGACGTGGACGCGGCTCGCGCCGCGGCCGGGCGCCGAACGCAGGCTGAGCGCGCGTGCAGAGCGTGTGCTGCGCCTGCTCGAGACGCAGGGCGCCTCTTTCGTCGACGAGATCGGCGACGCCGCACGGCTGCTGCGCAGCGAGCTCGAGGACGCGCTCGGCGAACTCGCGATGCACGGACTCGTGCGCTGCGACAGCTATGCGGGCCTGCGGGCACTGCTCCTGCCGCCTTCGCGGCGCGCGGGCGCATCGGGACGGGCGCACCGACACGCCTCGCTGTCCGGCATCGAGGATGCCGGCCGCTGGACGCTCGCCGGCCGAAGCGAAGAGGCGCCGAAGCCGGGCGACGTCGAGCACGTCGCCCGCATCCTGCTGCGCCGCTACGGCGTCGTCTGCTGGCGGCTGCTCGAGCGCGAGGCGCCGTGGCTGCCGCCGTGGCGTGACCTGATCCGCGTCTATCAGCGGCTCGAGGCGCGCGGCGAGATCCGCGGCGGGCGCTTCATCGCCGGCCTTTCCGGCGAACAGTTCGCGCTGCCCGAAGCGGTCGCGCTGCTGCGGCAGTCGCGGCGTCGGCCGGCTGCCGGCACCGAATGGGTCTGCGTTTCGGCAGCCGATCCGGCGAACCTGCTGGGCGGCATACTGGCCGGCGCGCGCGTACCCCGGGTACCCGGAGCGCGGGTGCTCTATCGGGACGGCTTGCCCTTCGCGACCCGCGCAGGCGATCGCATCGAATGGCTGCAGACGCCGCAACCCGAGGAGCGTACGCTCGCCGTGCAGCGGTTGCTGGGGCGGCCGCCGAGACCGCGCACGACGCAGGCGGGTGCCGCCGCGCACCGCCTGCCGGAGGGCGGAACGCGACTTGCTGCAGGTTTCCTCCCCCAATCCGACCGAGGAGAAGCACGATGAAAGCACCCGTATCGTCGCTCGCCGCGGCAGCCGCCGTCGCACTGGCGAGCGCGCTCCTGGTCCCTGCGGGGCCCGCGCAGGCGCAAGCCCAGACCCGCAGCGAGGCCGAGATCCGGCAACAGTTGCTGGCCGATCGCGCCGCGTGCGAGGCGCGGCATACCGACGAGGAGCGGCTGCGGAACTGCCGGCGCGAAGCCGGAGCCGCCGCGCAGGCCGCTCGCCAGGGCGCCCTCACGCACGATGAAGAGAGCTTTCGTCGAAACGCACTCGCGCGCTGCGAACCGCTGCCTCCCGGCGGGCAACGCGAGGCCTGCCAGATGCGCGTCAAGGGCGCCGGAACCGTGACCGGCAGCGTCGAGGAAGGCGGCCTGTTCCGCGAGCTTCGCATCCAGGTGCCGGCATCGCAGGCGGACATGCCGGCGCCGTCGGCCGCGCCCGCTCCGTCCTCCGCCGTTCCGTCCACCGCGCCGGGAACCACGGTCATGCCGTCGACGACGGCGCCGCCGACGGTCGTCGCGCCCGGGTCGGCAGGCGGGCCCGCCGGACCTGCGGTCGGAGGTCCGGGCCGCCCGACCTTCACGCCGGTGCAGCCGGTCGTTCCCGGGCGCGCGGCGCCCGCGTCGCCGGCCGTACCGGCCTCCCCCGCGGCGGGCAGCGGCATGTCGGGCGCGCCCGGCGCCGGCTCGCCGCCCGCCTCGCTGCAGGTCAGCCCACCGGCGACGCCGGTGATGCGGTCCCCGGTCGCGCCCGCGCCTTCGGCGCCCCGGCCGGTGATCGTCGCGCCGGGCAGCGTGCCGCCGGGGAGCGCACGATGAAAGCGCCCCTCTTCGCCGCGCTGGCCGCGGCCGCCTTCACGCTCGTTCCGCTCGCGCCCGCGCTGTCGCAACCGGGCGGCGCCTTCCACGGCCCCGCGGTCGACCTGCGCCCGCGGGTGAACCTCGACGCGTCGGCCTGGCGCGAGGTCGTCCAGGACCGCGTCGTCGTCGTCCTGTACGCCGAGCGCGAATCTCCCGAACCGGCCGACGGCCAGGCGCAGGTGAGCCGGATGCTCGCGCCGGCGCTCGAACGACTGAAGACCACGCCCGAAGTCGAGGTGGAAAGCGCCGGCTTCCGCACCGACCCGGTCTGGCAGCAGAGCCGGGTCGTGGGCTGGCGCACGCGCGGCGCGCTGAAGCTCACGAGCAAGCCCTCGGAAGCGTTCAATGCGCTGGTCGGCGAGCTCGCGACCTCGCTGAACGTGCAGTCGGTGTCCTACCACCTGAGCCGCGAGGCGCACCAGGCGGTCGAACACGAGTTGATCGAGGAGGCGGTGCAGGCCTTCCACGCGAGGGCCGAGGTCGCCGCGCGCGCGCTCGGCTTTCGCGGCTACGAGCTGCGCGAGGTCTCGATCGGCGGCTCGGGCCCGATCATTCCGCAGCCGGTACCGAAGACGATGATGATGGCGCGCGCGGCGGACGCGGCCGAGTCGGTGCCGTTGCCGGGCGCCGAGGGCCGCACGACGGTGACCTTGTCGGTGCACGGCAGCGTGGCACTGGTCAAGTGAAGAAGGTTCCCGGAACGAGGATCGCGCGGTCGACCTTCTTGATGTCGCGCACGCCGCAGAAGCCCATGGTGACGTCGAGTTCCTTGCGCAGGATCTCGAGGGCCAGCGTGACGCCGGCCTCGCCCATCGCGCCCAGCCCGTAGAGAAAGGCGCGCCCGACGTAGACGCCGCGCGCGCCGAGCGCGATCGCCTTGAGCGCATCCTGGCCGGAGCGGATGCCGCCGTCGAAATGCACCTCGGTGCGACCGCCCGCGGCGTCGACGATCGCCGGCAGCGCGCGGATCGACGACAGCGCGCCATCGAGCTGGCGGCCGCCATGGTTCGACACGATGATCGCATCGGCGCCGGTGGCGATCGCCGGCTCGACGTCGTCGGCGTCGAGGATGCCTTTCAGGATCAGCTTGCCGCCCCAGCGATCGCGGATCCACTTCACGTCGTCCCAGCACAGCGTCGGGTCGAACTGCTGGCTCGTCCAGGACGAAAGCGCACGCAGGTCGTCGACGCCCTGCGCGTGGCCGGCGATGTTGCGGAAGGTGCGCCGCTGCGTGCGCATCATGTTCATGCACCAGCGCGGCTTCGTCGCGAGATTCGCCAGGTTCGCGATCGTCATGCGCGGCGGCGCCGTCAGCCCGTTGCGGATGTCCTTGTGCCGCTGCCCCATCACCTGCAGGTCGAGCGTGAGGACGAGCGCGCTGCATTCGGCCGCCTTCGCCCGATCGATCAGCCGACGGATGAAGTCGCGATCGCGCATCACGTAGAGCTGGAACCAGAACGGCGCGTCGGTGTTCTCCGCGACGTCCTCGATCGAGCAGATGCTCATCGTCGACAGCGTGAACGGCACGCCGGCCTTCGACGCCGCGCGCGCGGCGAGGATCTCGCCGTCGGCGTGCAGCATTCCGGTGAGCCCGGTGGGCGCGAGCGCGATCGGCATCGCCACCGGCTGGCCGATCATCGTGCTCACCAGCGAGCGCCGGTCGATGTCGACGGCGACCCGCTGGCGCAGCTTGATCTTCGTGAAGTCGCTCTCGTTCTCACGGTACGTCGTCTCGGTCCAGGCGCCCGAATCGGCGTAGTCGTAGAACATCCGCGGCACGCGGCGGCGCGCGATTCTGCGCAGGTCCTCGATGCAGGTGACGACGGGCATGGCGGTGGGCGGACGAAGAGCGCGGAACGCACGCGGGCCGCAGGATTATGGATCAGGTGCCGCCGCGGCCGAAGCCTCGCCGCGCGCGACGGCGCCCTTCAAGCGGCGATGGTGCGCCGCACCGCATGCTCCCAGTCGTTCATCAGCGACGCCGCCCGATCGCGGCTCATCGTGGGATCGAAGCGGCGATCGGCGCGCCACAGGCGGGCGAGCTCGTCGGTGTCGCGCCACACGCCGGTGGCGAGCCCGGCGAGGTACGCCGCACCGAGCGCCGTCGTCTCGGTGATCGCCGGTCGCACCACCGGAATGCCGAGCAGGTCGGCCTGGAACTGCATCAGCAGGTCGTTGGCCGCCGCCCCGCCGTCGGCGCGCAACTCGGCGATCGGCGCGCCCGCATCGCGGCCCATCGCGTCGAGCAGCGCGGCACTCTGGAAGGCGATCGAGTCGAGCGCGGCGCGCGCCACGTGGGCCACCGTCGTGCCGCGCGTCAGTCCGGTGATCGTGCCGCGCGCATCGGGCCTCCAGTACGGCGCGCCCAGTCCGGTGAAGGCCGGCACGAAGGTCACGCCCCCGGCGTCGGGAACCGACGCGGCGAGCGCTTCGACGTCGGAGGAGCGCTCGAATGCCCGCAGCCCGTCGCGCAGCCACTGCACGACCGCGCCGGCGATGAAGACGCTGCCCTCGAGCGCGTAGCGACGAACCTCGTCGGCCTGCGCCGCCGCCGTCGCGACGAGTCCGTTGCGCGAAGGCTCGAATCGCTCGCCCGTGTGCATGAGCAGGAAGCATCCGGTGCCGTAGGTGTTCTTCGCCATTCCCGCGCGGAAGCAGGCCTGCCCGAACAGCGCCGCCTGCTGGTCGCCCGCGATGCCGGCGATCGGCCATTCGCCCCCGATGGCGCGCGCATCGCTCGTCGCGTAGACATAGCTCGACGGATGCACCGTCGGGAGCAGCGAAGGCGGAACGTCGAAGGCGTCGAGCAGTTCGTCGTCCCAGCGGCCGCGGCCGATGTCGTAGAGCATCGTGCGCGAGGCGTTGCTCACGTCGGTGGCGTGGACCGCTCCGCCGGTGAGTTGCCAGACGAGCCAGGTGTCGACGGTGCCGAAGGCGAGCTCTCCGCGCGCCGCCTTCGCGCGCGCCCCCGGCACCTGCTCGAGGAGCCAGCGGATCTTGCTCGCGGCGAAATACGCGTCGACGACGAGCCCGGTGCGCTGCGCGACCAGCGGCGCGAGCCCGCGCGCGCGGATCGACTCGCAGATCGGTTCGGTTCGCCGGTCCTGCCAGACGATCGCATTGTGGATCGGCCGCCCGGTGGCGCGCTCCCAGACGATCGTCGTCTCGCGCTGGTTGGCGACGCCCACCGCCGCGATCGCGCCCGCGTCGAGGCCTGCCGACGCGATCGCCTCGCGTGCGGTGGCGAACTGCGTGTCGCGGATCTCGAAGGGATCGTGCTCGACCCAGCCCGGCTGCGGAAAGATCTGTCGGAACTCGCGCTGTGCGACCGAACGGATCGTGCCTCGCTCGTCGAAGACGATCGCGCGCGAACTCGAAGTGCCCTGATCGAGCGCCAGCACGTGGGGCATCGCCTGCCTCCTGGAGTCGGGATGCCGCTATTCTGATCGGGTATCGTGGACGCAGCCGGAAAGCCGGCCGGAAACCGCTCGATGAAGCTCGCCGAAGGCATGACCGAACTCGACGCGCCCTTCGCCGCACAACGGCAGGCGCACCGCTCGGAGCCCTTTCCCGACTGGCGGACGCGCCGCGCGCGCCTGCAGCGCCTGCTCCGGCTCGTGCTCGACAACGAGGCTGCGATCGAGCACGCGATCGACGCCGACTTTGCCGGTCGCCCGCGAATGGAAACGCAGATCGTCGAGATCTTCCCTTCGGTGGCGGCGATCCGCACGGCGCTGCGCTCGGGCCGGCGCTGGATGCGCCGCCGGCGGGCGCCGGTCACCCGGTGGTTCCTGCCCGCGCGTGCCGAGATCGTGCCCCGTCCGCTCGGCGTCGTCGGCATCGTCGTCCCGTGGAACTACCCGCTGTACCTGGCGATCGGCCCGCTCGTCGACGTCCTCGCCGCCGGCAACCGGGCCATGGTCAAGCCCTCCGAGCACACGCCTGCCTTCGCCGCGCTGCTCGCGCGCCTCGTCGCCGAACGCTTCGCCCCCGAGGAGATCACCGTCGTCACCGGCGGCCCCGAGACGGGCGCGGCATTCACCGCGCTTCCTTTCGATCACCTGGTGTTCACCGGATCGACCGCGGTGGGCCGCAAGGTCATGCGCGCGGCCGCCGAGAACCTGACTCCGCTCACGCTCGAGCTCGGCGGCAAGTCGCCGGCGGTGATCGCGCCGGGCTTCGCCCTCGAACGCGCGGTGCCGAGGATCCTGCACGGCAAGCTGGTGAACGCGGGCCAGACCTGCGTCGCTCCCGACTACGTGCTGGTGCCGCGCGACCGGGTCGACGCCTTCGCCGAGGCCGCTCGTGTGCACGCGCGCGCGATGCACCCGCGCGGGCTCGACGATCCCGACTACTGCAGCATCGTCGACGAGCGCCAGTACGCGCGGCTGCTGCGCGGCCTCGGCGAAGCCGAAGGCGCAGGCGTGCGCCGCGTCGAGCTGTTCGGCGACATCCAGCGCAACGACGAAGCGCATCGTCTCGCGCCGGTGCTGCTCGTCGAACCTCCCTCGTCGCTCGCCGTGATGCGCGAGGAGATCTTCGGGCCGATCCTTCCCGTGCTGCCCTACGACCGCATCGAGGACGCGGTGGCATTCATCGAGTCGATGCCGAGGCCGCTCGCGCTGTACTGGTTCGACGACGATCGCAGGCGCGCGCAGGAGGCCATCGAACGCACGCACGTGGGAGGCGCCTGCATCAACGACACGCTGATGCACGTCGCGCAGGAAGGCCTGCCCTTCGGCGGCATCGGCGCCTCGGGCATGGGCCATTACCACGGGCGCTGGGGATTCGACTCGTTCAGCAAGCTCACGCCGGTCTTCGTGCAGTCGCGCTGGCACCTGATGAACCTGTTCGCGCCGCCCTACGGCCCGTTGGCGCGCACGCTGCTCGGATGGATGAAGCGCCTATAGCGGCGCCGTCCGGCGCGCGCGCCAGTCGGCAGGTGCCACGCCGGTCGAGCGCTTGAAGGCGCGGCTGAACGCCGCCTCCGATTCGTACCCCACCGACGCGGCAACGCGCTTCACGCGCGCGGCCGGTTCGCACAGCATGCCGGCAGCGAGCTGCATTCGCCAGGCGGCCAGGTAGCGCATCGGCGGACGGCCGAGCAGTCGCGAGAAGCGCTCGGCGAGCACGGAGCGCGAAGCGTCGACTTCGTCGGCGAGCGATGCGAGCGTCCATGCCTGCTGCGGCCGTGCATGCAGCTTCGCCAGCGCACGCGAGACGAGCGGATCGCCGAGCGCGGCGAGCCAACCGGTGGCAGCGCCGCCGCCGATGTCGATTCGCCCGCGCAACAGCTCGACGAACATCTGCTCGGCGACGCGCCGCAACGCATCCCGCGCGCCCGGTCGGCGATCGTGCAACTCGAAGCGGGCGAGATCGACCAGCAGCGCCATGCGCGCACTGGCCCGCAGCGCGTCGGGAATGCGAACCGTCGCCGGCAACGACTCGAGCAGCGGATTGAACGGATCCGCATCGCAGCCGAGGAACCCGCACAGCAGCTCGGTGGCGGCGCCGCCGCCGTCGTGGACGACGACGGGCGGCAACGCGCCGGCGGACATGCGACGGAAGAACTCGACGGAATCGGCGCCGCCGCAGCGGGCGAGCGAGCGCTGCGGCTCGGCGAGGAAGTAGGGATGACCGTGCGGAACGACGAACACGTCGCCTGGCCCGAGCCGCTGGGAGTTCGCACCTTCGAGCCCGGCCCAGCAGCCGCCGCGCACGACGACGTGGTACGAAACGACGTGTCGCGCGCCGGGCAGCGCCGCCGAGGCGAAGCGCGAGGCGTGCGGCGCGGACACGGCCCACGGCGCCGACGCGTCGACCAGGAAAAGCATCGACGCGCTGAGACGCACGCAGCGAAGCAGGTCGGACAGCAGATCGATGCCGTCGTCGGGCGCGGACGCGCCCCGCGCAACGGTGCCGCGGGTGGTCCGGAGCGCTGCGGCGGACGTTGCGGCATGCGATCCGGAATCCCGGTCATGGAAGCCGCTCACGACCCGGTCGATCATAACTCCGCAGGCGAGCACCAGTGGGATCGTCGAGGAGAAGCGAGATGAGCGAAAGGTCGATCGTCGATTCGACGAAGCCGGCAGCCACGGCGCCGGACGCGGCAGCCAGCGGCCAGGTGAGCCGCGACGCGGCCGTCCTGTACGAGCGATTCTTCGTGCCGGCGCTGTTCGCGCAATGGACCGGCGCGGTGCTCGACGCCGCTGCCGTCGGAAGCGCAACGCAACGGGTGCTCGATCTGGCCTGCGGCACCGGCGTGCTCGCGCGCGCCGCCGCTGCACGAATCGGCGAGCCGGAGCGCGTCGTCGGCGTCGATCCGAACCGGGGCATGCTCGCCGTCGCAGCCGAATGCGCGCCGGACATCGACTGGCGCGAAGGACGCGCCGAGCGCATCGGCTTCGACGATGCGAGCTTCGATGCCGTGGTGTGCCAGTTCGGCCTGATGTTCTTCGAGGATCGGGAAGCGGGTCTGCGCGAGATGCTGCGCGTTCTTCGCCCGGGCGGCCGGCTCGCCGTCGCCGTCTGGGATTCGATGGCGCACTCGCCCGGCTTCGCCGCGCTCGCTGCGATGCTCGACCGCGTCGTCGGTCGCGAGGCCGGCGACGCGCTTCGCGCGCCCTTCTCGCTCGGCGACGTCGACACGTTGCATGCGCTCTTCGAGCGCGCCGGCATGCCCGAGGTACGGACCTCGACGACCGGCGGAACCGCGCGCTTCCCGTCGCTCGAATCGTGGATCCACACGAACGTGCGCGGCTGGGCGTTCTCCGCGCTCGTCAGCGACACGCAACTGCAGCAGCTGATCGAAGCGGCCGCGCGCGAGATGCCGGATCTGGCGACGACCGGCGGCGAAGTCGCCTTCGCCGCGCCTGCACACATCGTCGTCGCGCGCAAACCCTGAGGTCTCGCCTGCGTCCCGCGCCCGACGACGCCGTGGACGACGTGCGCGCCCGCTTCCTCGAGGCGCGAAGGCCCGGTCCGGGCTGCGACGCGGTCGCCGGCTTTGCGATACTTCGTCGCGATGCCTTCGACCCCATCCGAATCGATGCCCGGAAACCGCCTGCTGGCCGCCGTCGACCTCGGCTCGAACAGCTTCCGCCTGCTGATCTGCCGCGTCGAGGCCTCGCCGCTCGGCGAGCTCGCGGTGCCGCTCGACAGCCTCAAGCAGACGGTGCGCCTCGCCAGCGGCTTGCGCCCGGACGGCACGCTCGACGACGAATCGCGTCGGCGCGCGCTGGACGCCCTCGCCGGCTTCGGCGAACGGCTGCGCTCCTTCGCGCCCGACACCGTCCGTGCGGTCGCGACGAGCACGTTGCGCGTCGCGCGCAACGCCGGCCGTTTCCTGCGGACGGCCGAAGCGGCGCTCGGCTTTCCCATCGAGGTCGTCTCGGGTCTCGAGGAAGCACGCCTCATCTATCTCGGGGCCGCGCATTCGCTGCCCGCCGACGGCAAGTCGCGCCTGGTCGTCGACATCGGCGGCGGCTCGACCGAATGCATCATCGGCGTGGACGCGCAACCGGCGACGCTCGAATCGGCATCGGTCGGCTGCGTCGTGCTGTCGAACCGGCATTTCATCGGCGGACGCGTCGACGCCGGCAGCTTCGAGACCGCCTACTACGAGGCACGCGCGGTCTTCGCGCAGATCTCCGGTTCGTTCGGCGCGCATCGCTGGCAGTACGCGGTCGGAACCTCCGGCACCGCGAAATCGCTGTGGCAGGTCGCCCGCATGCAGTGGGGCGCCGACGCGCTCGACCGCGAATCGCTCGCGCGCACGCACGAAGCGCTGCTGAAGGCAGGCGGCATCGAATCGGTACACCTGGCCGGGCTGAAGCCCGATCGCAGGCCGGTGCTCGCCGGCGGCCTGGCGGTGATGATGGCGGTCTTCGACGAGCTGGGCATCGAGTCGCTGCGCTATTGCGACGGCGCGTTGCGGCAGGGGGTGATCCACGACCTGCTCGGTCGCGACGAAGGCCGCGACGTGCGGGCGATCACGATCGAGCAGATGTTGCGCCGGCACGGAGTCGACCGCGCGCACGCGCAGCGCGTTCGCGACACCGCGCTCGCGCTCTTCGACCAGGGTGCGCGCGGCGCGCGCGAGACGCTGCAGCCGCGCCGCCAGCTGCTGGCCTGGGCGGCCGAACTCGCCGAGATCGGCTGTTCGGTGTCGCACGAGGACTTCCACAAGCACTCCGCCTACGTTCTCGCGCACTCCGAGATGCCCGGCTTCTCGCAACGCGAGCAGGATCATCTCGCGCTGCTGGCACTCGCGCAGCGCGGCGGCCTGGAGAAGCTGCGTCATCTCGTCGACGCAGAGACGGGATGGCTCGCGGTGCTCGCGTTGCGCGTCGCGACGATCCTGCACCGCAGGCGAGAGGCGCTCGAGGTGCCCACGCCGGCGCTGTTCCTGTCGAAGGGCTCGCTGCGGCTCGAGACGACGAGCCAGTGGGCGACGCGTTTCCCGCTGTCGCACCAGAGCCTCGTCGCCGAGGCCAGGGCGTGGTCCGAGGCGGGGATCTTCGAGCGCTTCGACTACCGGACGATCGGACCAGGGGCCGAAGCCGCCCGGCTCCGACGCGCGGGATGAATGCCTCGCGTGCCCGGGCGGACGCGCGGCTTCGTTCCGCCGCGAGCGCCCGAGGCGCGACGGGCCGATGTCAGCCGCGCGCGTGCGCCTGCCGGACCGTCGGGTCCTCCGGCTCGGCCGTCTCGCCCTGCAACCGCCGATACTTGTCCATCAGCTGCTGCGGCGTCTCGATCCACGAAGGGTCGCGCGGAATGCAGTCGACCGGGCACACCTGCCGGCACTGGGGCTCGTCGAAGTGCCCGACGCATTCGGTGCAGCGAAGCGGGTCGATCACGTAGATCTCCTCGCCCATCGAGATCGCCCCGTTGGGGCACTCGGCCTCGCAGACGTCGCAGTTGATGCACTCGTCGGTGATGATCAGCGCCATCGCGGCTCCCGCGTCAGGGCCTCGCCGGCATGTCGGGGCTCCGCTGCGCCTCAGGGCTCCGCTGCGCTTCGGCGCGCAGTTGCGCGAGCTTGTGCCCGAGCCAGCGCATCACGGACGGCGCGACGAATTGCGAGACGTCGCCGCCGAGCAGCGCGATCTCGCGCACCAGCGTGCCCGAGATGAACTGGTACTTGTCGGTGGGCGTGAGGAAGATCGTTTCGACGTCGGGCATCAGGTGGCGGTTCATGCCGGCCATCTGGAACTCGTACTCGAAGTCGGTGACGGCGCGCAGGCCGCGCACGACGACGTCGGCGTTCTGCTGCTTGACGAAGTTCACGAGCAGGCCCGAGAAGCTCGTGACCTCGACGTTCGAATGATGCCCGAGCACCTCGCGTGCGATCGCGAGCCGCTCGTCGACGTCGAAGATCGGGTTCTTGCCGCGGCTCGCGGCGACGGCGACGACGACGGTGCCGAACAGCTTCGACGCGCGTCGCACGAGGTCTTCGTGACCGTGCGTGAGCGGGTCGAAAGTGCCGGGATAGATGGCGCGCGTCATGGCTCGTTGTCCGCAAGTACGTCCGCTGCCCTGCTCAGCAGATGATAGCGGACCTGCCCCGCCCGGCCCTCGCGTTCGACGCGCCAGCCCGGCGGCGCCTCGAGGCGCTCGCCCGACTCGACGTAGACGAGCGCAGCGGGCGCCAGCACCGGCGGCAGCGCCTCGATCGCGCGCGCATGCAGCGTCTCGCCGAACGGAGGATCGACGAAGACGACGTCGAAGCGTTGCCCCGACTGCGCGAGACGATGCAGCGCGTCGAAGGCGTCGCCGGCGACGAGCTCCAGTTGCCGGCCGCCCAGGCGCTCGATCGTGGCGGCGATCGCCGCGCACGCGCGGCGGTCGCGCTCGACGAACACGACGCGCGCCGCCCCGCGCGAAGCGGCCTCGAAGCCGAGCGCGCCCGTCCCCGCGAAGAGATCGAGGCAATGCAGGCCGTCGAGCCGCTGGCCGAGCCAGTTGAAGAGCGTCTCGCGCACGCGGTCGGGCGTCGGACGCAAGCCGGCGACGTCGGGGACGTGGATCGGCGTGCGCTTCCACTGCCCGCCGACGATGCGGAGCCGGTGCGCGGAGTTCCCCGGCGCTGCGGAGGCGGTGCCCGCCGGCCGCCTCATCGAGCCGACGCGCCGGCGCCGACGACGACCGTCGCCATGCGCCGCGCATCGAGCGTGCGCGCGAAGGCCTCGCGCACCTGCGCGAGCGTCACCGCCTCGACGCGCTCGGTCCAGCGGTCGAGGTAGTCGAGCTCGAGCCGGTAGAAGCCGATCACCGCGAGGTTCTCGAGGATCTTCGCATTCGAGTCGATGCGCAGCGCGAATCCGCCGACCAGGTTCGCCTTGGCCGCCTTCAGCTCGTCCTCGGCAGGACCCTCGGCGAGGAACCTGTTGAGCGTGTCGCGCACCACGCCGAGCGCGACGTCGGTCTGCTCCTTCTGCGTCTGCAGCCCGATCGTGAACGGGCCGGGCTGCAGCATCGGCGAGAAATACGAGTACACGCTGTAGGCGAGCCCGCGTTTCTCGCGCACTTCCTCGTACAGCCGGGAGACGAAGCCGCCGCCGCCGAGCACGTAGTTGCCGACGAGCAGCGGGAAGTAGTCGGGGTCGCCGCGCGCGATCGCCGGCTGGCCGACGAGAATGTGGCTCTGCGAGGCCGGATGCTCGATCCGGCGCTCCTCGGCGCGCGCGAGCGGGGCCACGTCGGGAACCTCCGCGCGCGCTTCTCCGGCGGGGAGCTCGCGCACGAGGCGCTCGGCGATGCGTTCGGCGCGCGCGCGGTCGATCGCACCGATCATCGAGACGACGGCATCGCGCGCGCCGTAGTGCGCGCGGTGGAACGCGACGAGGTCGTCGCGCGTGATGTCGGCCACGGTTTGCACCGTGGCATGCGCGCCGTACGGATGAGAACCGTAGAGCATCGCGTCGAAGTTCTTCTGCGCGATCGTTCCCGGCTTCGTCTCCGCCTCGCGGATCGCCTGGATCACGCGCTGACGTTCCCGCTCGAGCACCGATTCGGGGAAGGTCGGCCGCGACACGATCGCCGCGAGCAGATCGACGGCCTCGTCGGCCTGCTGCTCGCCGACCAGCGTGCGCAGCGAGACGTTCGCGCGGTCGTCGCCCGCGCCGGCGCTGCGCAGCGCGCCGATGCGCGCGAAAGCCTCGGAGATCTGCGTCTCGTCGGCACCGTCGACGCCGCGCGCGAGCATCGCCGCCGTCAGGGAAGCGAGACCCGTCCTGCCCGGCGGGTCGAGTCGCGCACCCGCGTCGAAGTCGATGCGCAGGTCGAGCATCGGGATCGTGTCGGCGCGCACGAAGTAGACCCGCGCACCGTTCGAGGTGGTCCAGTGCTCGATCGGCAGCGCGGCCTGCACGCTCGTCACGACCAGCGCGAACAGGACGGCGACCAGCAGCCGCAGCGCGATGAAGGGCGACGCGGTCATCGGATCGGCCCTCCTTTCGCGTCGTCCTCCGGCTGCCCGGCGCGCCGCTCGCCTTCGGCGATCGGCTGCGGCAGCAGCGTCGCCACCGTGAGCGCGTCGTCCGAAGCGAAGTACTTCCTCGCCACCGCCTGCACCTCCTCGGCCGTGACGGCGGCGACGCGCGCGAGGATGCGGTCGGCGTCGCGATGCGAGAAGCCGGTCATCTCCAGCCCTCCGATCTCCATCGCCTGCGCCATGATCGAGTCGCGCTTGTAGATCTCGCCGGCGACGTACTGCGTCTTGATGCGCTCGAGCTCCGACGCGGAAACGCCGTCCTTCGCGATCTTCGCGATCTCCTCGCGCAGCGCCTGTTCGACGTCGGCCGTCGTGCGCCCTTCGGCCGGCGTGCCGTCGAGCACGAACAGCGACGGCCCGCGCGAGACCGAATCGTAGCCGGCACCCACCTGGTTGGCGGCGCGCGAGCCGCGCACGACGTTGCGCGTCAGGCGCCCGTTCTCGTCGGCGTCGAGAACGGCTGCCAGCACCTCGAGCGCGTAGGGCTCGGAATCGGCCTCGATGTCCTGCAGGCGGGGAACCTTGAAGCCCAGCAGCACGTACGGATTCTCCGCCGGCGCCTTGACCCAGGCCCGGCGCGGCCCGCGCTGCTCGGGTTCGTCGAGCGGCTTGCGCGCGGGCAGCGCTCGCGTCTGCACCCGGCCGTAGGTGCGTTCCGCGAGCCGGTAGACCTCTTCGGCGGAAACGTCGCCGACGACGACGACGATCGCGTTCGACGGCGTGTACCAGTCGCGGTACCAGTTGCGCAGGTCGTCGAGCTGCAGTGCCTCCAGGTCGCTGAACCAGCCGATCACCGGCTGGCGCACCGGCGAGGCGATGAAGGCCTGCGCGCGGAACTGCTCGTAGACGAGCGACTGCGCGCGGTCTTCGGTGCGCAGCCGGCGCTCCTCCATGACGACGCGCAGCTCCTGCTCGAAATCCTCCTGGCCGAGCACGAGGTTCGACATGCGGTCGGCCTCGAGCTTCATCACCTCGGCCAGGTGCCCGGCGCCGATCTGCTGGAAGTAGCCCGTGTAGTCGTTCGTCGTGAACGCGTTCTCCCGCCCGCCGAGTTCGGCGACCCGACGCGAGAACTCGCCCGCCGGAAAGGCCTCGGTCCCCTTGAACATCAGGTGCTCGAGCACGTGCGAGATGCCGGTGCGGCCGTTCGGTTCGTCGACCGAACCGACGCGGTAGAGGACCAGGTGCACCGCGGTGGGCGCGCGATGGTCTTCGCGCACGATCAATTTCAGACCGTTCGACAGCGTGCGCTCGGTCGTCGCGGTGACGGCGTCGGCCGGCGCGGCGGGCAGTGCGGCACTGGGCGGCGGCGCGGTCTGCGCGTTCAGGGCCGGCGCGACCGCACAGGCGGCGGCGATCGCGAGCAACGACCGGGCGATGCGGAGAAGCAGGGAAAACGGCATGGGCGGGGCGGGTAGAATCGAAACCGAGTGTAGCCATGTTCGGATTCCTGCGTCGCAAAAGGCCTGTCCCGGCCGACAGCTCCCCCACCCCCGACGATCCCGCGTCCTCCGGCGCCTCGACGGCGCAGCCGGAGGCTGCGCGCGTCGGCATCGGCATGCCGACGCAGAGCCTCTATCCGGCGGAGATGCTCTACCCGGCCGAGGTGCTGCGGCCGTCGGAGAAGCCCGAAAGCACGGCGACGGTCGACGAAGGTCCTCCCGTAGAAGGTCCGCAGGCGGACGCGCTCGCCGAAGGGCCCCGACCCGCCGACAAGCCGTCGAGCGCAGCACCGCCGCTCGCCGGGGAGCCGTCGACGGCACCGCGGCCGTACGACGAGGAATCGGAAACCGAGCCGCCGCCGGTCCGGGAGTCCGCCACCGAGCCGCCCAGGCGCGCCGGGGACCCGGCTGCCGAACCGCCAACGCACGCCCCGGCGTCGGCCAACGAGCCGCGGCCGGAGGCCGGGGAATCGTCGACCGGGGCCGCCGCGCCGGCGGCCACCGGCGAATGGTCGACCGGGGCCGCGCCGGCCGCGGAGCCATCGAGCGGGCTTCCGGCGAGGGAAGGCTTCTACGGCAGCCTCTACTCGCAGGACGTTCTTGCACGCCCGCAAGCCATCGTGCTGCCGTCCGGCGACGCGGTGGTCACGCTGCCCGAAGAGGAGCGGCGCAACTGGGTCAATCGCCTGCGCGACGGCATGTCGCGCACGCGCGGAAACCTGGCGGGCCTCTTCTCGAACGTGCAGGTCGACGACGCGTTGTTCGAGGACCTCGAGAGCGCGCTCATCGCGAGCGACGCAGGCGTCGCAACGACGCAGTGGCTGATGCAGCGGCTGCAGGAGCGGGTCCGCCGCGAACGGCTGGTCGACCCGGAGCAGGTGCGCCTGGCGCTGCGCGCGCTGCTCGTCGAGCTGCTGATGCCGCTCGAGAAACCGATGGACATCGACGCGGCCGAGCCGCTCGTGATGATGATCGCCGGCGTCAACGGCGCCGGCAAGACGACGTCGATCGGCAAGCTCGCGCATCACCTGCAGCGCGAAGGCAAGTCGATCCTGCTCGCGGCCGGCGACACGTTCCGGGCGGCCGCGCGCGAGCAGCTCGCCGAGTGGGGATCGCGAAACCGGGTCGACGTCATCTCGCAGCAGGGCGGCGACCCGGCGGCGGTCGCCTTCGACGCGGTGCAGGCGGGGCGCGCGCGCCGCAGCGGCGTCGTCATCATCGACACGGCCGGACGACTGCCGACGCAGACGCACCTGATGGAGGAACTGCGCAAGATCCGGCGCGTGGCCGGCAAGGCGATGGACGGCGCACCGCACGAGACGCTGCTCGTGCTCGACGGCAATACCGGCCAGAACATGCTGGCGCAGGTCAAGGCCTTCGACGAAGCCGTGCCGCTGAGCGGGCTCGTCGTGACCAAGCTCGACGGGACGGCGAAAGGCGGTGCGCTCGCCGCGCTGGCGTTCACCCGCCGCGAGCGTCCCATTCCGGTCTACTTCATCGGCGTCGGCGAGAAGATCGACGACCTGCAGGCGTTCTCGGCCGAGGAGTTCGCCGCCGCGCTGCTGGGGTAGGCGCAGGGGGTCGTCGACTCCGTGCCGTGCGGCGCTCCGGGCGGCGACTTTGCCTGTGACGGCTTGCGCCGTGGCGGACTTCGGGCCGCCGGCGCCGCGCTGCGCTGCGTCGGCGCGACGACGAGACATGTGCTGCGAAAGCTCCCGTTATTCGGGACATTCCGCGTACCGCGAAGCGAGC
>JBIQJM010000014.1:0-25650 GCA_044507525.1 Burkholderiales bacterium | reverse complement strand
CATGTGCTGCGAAAGCTCCCGTTATTCGGGACATTCCGCGTACCGCGAAGCGAGCCCCGAAAAGCGGGCGCTTTCACCCATGCAATTCACGACCCGCAGCAGAAGTGCCGAGATTCGGCACTTCTCGACCCACACGACGGCGCTGGACGCCCTCGGCTTGGCGATGATGCGCCTCGGCACTTGATCGGCCTGACGACCAGGACGCCGCTGTCCGCGGCAACGCGGTCAACCCCGGGCTTCGGTCGTGGCAATGTCCGCCGGGCTGAAGCGCCGCATTGCACGGCGATCCGGTCGACGAAGGGCTCGGCGACGCGCGGCGAGACGATCCTCGATCGCCCCTAGACGATCGCCACCTCGGCCAGCGCTGCCGCGAGGCGAAGCTGCTCGGGAACGACGCGAGCCGCACGCGAGTGGCTCGCGACCGCCGGACCGAGCAGGTCGATCTCCGGATGGCGGTCGACGAAGAAGAACTCGAGCAGCGGATGGCCGCTTCGCAACATCGCGCCGTGCGCCTCGAAGACGTCCAGCCGCATCAACCGGTGCGTGGCGACGTCGCGGCCCCGCGGCGCGAAGCGCTTTCCGTCGGCGAACACGTCGCGAAAGCCCAGCCATTCGTATTCGAGCGCGGCGGCTTCGCCGGCGGCGACGACGATCGTCTGGACCTGCGAGGCGAGGCAGTACCGGTGGAAGGCCTTCCACAGCATCAGCCGCACGTGCCTTGCATTGCAGCCCTCGCGAACGACGAGCCGGGAACCCTCGGCGACCGACTGGTGCTTCAGCGACGCCGGCAACTCGAGCAGCCCGTCGATCATCAGCGGGCCGCGATCGCCGGCGAGGATGCGCAGGCTGCCCAGCACCTCGCCATCGCAGGCCGATTCGGCGAGCAGCAGCGTGGTGTTCGGCAGCCGGTCGTAGGCGTCGGACGCCGCCTCGTCGCCCCGCTCGGGGCGGCTGCGCGCACGCAGTGCGAACACGCGGGAGCGGTCGCCGTCGCTGCGCGCGACGCGGACGGTAACGGTGGCGGCAACGGCGATTTCGGTCGGCATCGGTGCACCTGCAGTCGGCGTTGGGGAAGCCGTACTCAGCCGTGCAGACGGCGTCGGCGTGACCCCTCCAATGTAGGCCGCAGCGTTGCCGCGGCGCCATCCGCCAGTCGGGGGAGGCGTTCCGCCGGTCGGCGCAGGCGCACCACCGGGTTCAGCCGGCGCGGGCCGCCTCGGGTTGCGCCGACGGCTGCGCGTCGCGGAAGGCATCGAGCGTCATGCATTCGTCGAAGATCCGCATCGTGCGCTCGTAGCGCTCGACCTGCGTCTGGTAGCGGCGCGCGTTGAAGATCTGCGGAACGAGGCAGGCGTCGGCCATCGTCGGTTCGTCGCCGTGGCAGAAGCGGCCGGTCCGCGGGTCGGCGAGTTCGCGTTCGAGGGCCGCCAGGCCCTCGTCGCACCAGTGGCGGTACCAGCGGCCGATCGCGTCGACGTCGAGGCCGAGGGTGTCGCGCAGATGGTCCAGCACGCGCAGGTTGTTCAGCGGGTGGATCTCGGCGGCGACGAGCATCGACAGCGAGCGCACGCGGGCGCGTCCGGTCGCGTCGGCCGGCAGCAGCTTGCGCCCCGGCTTCGTCTCGTCGAGGTACTCGATGATTGCCAGCGATTGTGCGATCCGGGTCTCGCCGTCGACCAGCAGCGGCACCAGCCCCTGCGGATTCGCCGCCCGGAACGGGTCGCCGCGTTGCTCGCCGGAGGGAAGCCAGACGACCGTCGACTCCCACGGCAAACCCTTGAGATTCAAGGCGATACGGACCCGGAACGAGGCGGAACTGCGAAAGTACGTGTAGAGCTGGAGCATCGGAACCCTCGAAACCTGTCAAGACTGTCGATTGTCGTCCGCTGCTGGCACTCTCGGCTCGAGAGTGCTAATCTATCGCCTCAGCAAGGAGGAAACGGATGACGAAGGGAAGTTCCACCGCACTCGTGCCTGCTTCGCCGAACGCGATGCTGGCGCTGCCGGCGGTCGGGAATCTCGATGCGTATATTGCCGCGGTTCACCGCCTGCCGATGCTCACCGCCGAGCAGGAGACGGAATTGTCGCGCCGCTACCGCGCGACCGGAGACCTCGATGCCGCACGCGAGATGGTGCTGTCGCACCTGCGCCTCGTCGTTTCGATCGCTCGCCAGTATCTCGGCTACGGGCTGCCGCACGCCGACCTGATCCAGGAAGGCAATATCGGCCTGATGAAGGCCGTCAAGCGCTTCGACCCCGATCGCGGCGTTCGCCTCGTCTCGTTCGCGCTGCACTGGATCCGCGCCGAGATCCACGAATACGTGCTGAAGAACTGGCGCACGGTGAAGGTGGCCACGACGAAAGCGCAGCGCAAGCTGTTCTTCAACCTGCGCTCGCGCAAGAGCGGACCGCAGGCGCTCACCACGGCCGAGGTCGAGGCGATCGCGCGCGACCTGAACGTTCGCGAGAAGGACGTCGTCGAGATGGAGACCCGCCTCGGCGGCCAGGACATCGCGCTCGACGCGTCGTTCGACGACGGCGAGGAAAGCTTCGCGCCGAGCGCGTGGCTCGCCGCGCCGGCGGCCGAGCCCACGCAGGTGCTCGAGTCCCGCGACCGCGATCGGCTGCAGAGCGAAGGCATCGCCCACGCGCTCGCCGCGCTCGACGCGCGCAGCCGTCGCATCATCGAGACGCGCTGGCTGAAGGACGAGTCGGAGGGCGGCACGCTCACGCTGCATCAACTGGCCGACGAATTCGGCGTCTCGGCCGAGCGCATCCGCCAGATCGAGGCGAAGGCGCTGCAGAAGATGAAAGGGGCGCTCGCCGAGTACGCCTGACCCGGGGCGCGCCGCGGCGCGCTCCGCCCTCGCCCGCATCGCCGGGCCGCTCCCCTTCGCGCGACCGCCGTACTTGCCTGCCGCAGCCCTCGCCTGCCTGCTGTTCAACGCCTTCGTCTGGGGCGTTTCCTGGTGGCCGTTCCGCCAGCTGAACGCGCTGGGCCTGCACAGCGTCTGGGCGACGGGCTTCGCGTTCCTGTTCTCGACGATCGTCATCAGCGTCTGGCGTCCGCGCGCGTGGGCGGGGCTCCTGCGCCGGCCGCAGCTGGCGTGGCTCGTCCTCGCCGCCGGCGCGACCAACGTCGCGTTCAACTGGGGCGTGATGATCGGCGAGGTCGTCCGCGTCGTCCTGCTCTTCTACCTGATGCCGGTCTGGTCGCTGCTGCTCGCGCGCTGGCTGCTCGACGAGCCGATCACGCGGGCCGCGCTCGCACGCATCGTGCTCGCGCTCTGCGGAGCGGGCATCGTGCTGTGGCATCCGGGCGCCGGCGTTCCGCTGCCGTCGTCGCTGGCGGACTGGCTGGGGGTGGCCGGCGGAGTCTGCTTCGCCGTCGTCAACGTGCTCGTGCGGCGCAACCGGGACGCGCCGGACGACGTGCGTGCGCTGGCGATGTTCGTCGGCGGCTTCGTCGTCGCCTGCGCGATGGCCTGGGTGATGTCGGAAAGCGGCGCCATCGCGTTTCCGCCCGCGCCGCACTGGCTCTGGATCTCGGGAACGATCGCACTGGCGCTCGCGCTGCTCGCGGGCAACTTCGCGCTGCAGTACGGCGTCGCACGCGTTCCCGCCGCCGTGACGGCGATCGTGATGCTCAGCGAAGTGCTGTTCGCGGCGGTATCGTCGATGGCGCTCGGCGGCGAAGCGCTGAGCGCGCGCACCGTCGCCGGCGGCGTGCTCATCCTGGCCGCCACCGTGCTCGTCGCGCGGGCGCCGCGTGCGCCGCCCGCCGTGCGGGCGCGCAGCGGGGCACTGCGCGGCGACTGAGCTCAGCCCTCGAGCAGCACCCGCAGGTCGTGCGCGATCGGCTCCGGCCCGGTGCCGTGCTTGATGAACAGCCGCAGCTTGCCGTCCGGATCGTAGACGTAGCTGCCCGCAGTGTGATCGACGGTGTAGCTGCCCGGCGTCGTGCCCGGCACCTTCTGGTAGAAGACGCGAAAGGTCTTCGCCGTTCGCTCGGTGGCCTGCGCATCGCCGTACAGCCCGATGAAACGCGGGTCGAAGGCCGGCACGTAGCTCGCAAGGAGTTCCGGGGTGTCGCGCTCCGGATCGACGGTGACGAAGAGCACCTGCACGCGCTCGGCGTCGGGGCCGAGCGTCTGCATCACCTGCGAGAGCTCGGACATCGTGCTCGGGCAGACGTCGGGACACTGCGTGTAGCCGAAGAAGATCACGACGGCCTTGCCGCGGAAATCGGCGAGCGAGTACTGCCTGCCGTCGTGTCCCGTCAGATGGAAGTCGCCTGCGAAATCGGCGCCGGTGACGTCGGTGTTCCGGAATTCCGGCCTGGACTGGCACCCTGCCAGCCAGAAGGCGCCCGAGAGCATTGCAGCCAGTGCAGCCCGGCGCGTCCAGCGCCCGGACCGCGGCGCGGGCACGTCGAGATTCACCATCGAGAAGATCCTCCGCGGATGTCAGCTCATGAAGTGGTCGACCAGCAGCGCACCGAAAAGCGCCGCCAGGTAGAAGATCGAGTAGCCGAAGGTGCGGCGCGCGAGCTCGTCGGAGTAGTCGCGCCACAGGCGCCATGCATACGCGAGGAAGACCGCGTCGAGCACGAGCGCGCAGGCAAGATACAGCACGCCGCTCATCTGGATCAGAAAGGGCAGCACCGACGCCGCGGCCAGCAGCACCGTGTAGAGCAGGATGCTCAGCCGGGTGAACTCGGGGCCGTGCGTGACCGGCAGCATCGGCAGGCCCGACTTCCGATAGTCGTCGATGCGATACAGCGCGAGCGACCAGAAGTGCGGCGGCGTCCAGACGAAGATGATGAGGAAGAGCACGAGCGGCGCCGCGCTCACCTCGTTGACGACCGCGGCCCAGCCGAGCACCGGCGGCATCGCCCCCGAAGCGCCGCCGATCACGATGTTCTGCGGCGTGGCCGGCTTGAGCAGCACCGTGTAGATGCCGGCGTAGCCGACGAAGGTCGCCAGCGTGAGCCACATCGTCAGCGGATTGACGAAGCGGTACAGCACGAAGGCACCGGCCGCGGCGAGCACGGTGGCGAAGAGCGCATGACCCGGAACGCCGACCTCGCCGCTGGCCGACGGCCGCCCGCGCGTTCGCGCCATGCGCGCGTCGATGTGGCGTTCGATCAGGCAGTTGAACGCGAAGCCGGCCCCCGCGAGCAGCGAGATGCCGAGCGTGCCGGACACCAGGATTTCCAGCGGAACCTGCTCCTCGCTGGCGAGCAGCATGCCGATCAGCGCGCAGAAGGCCGCGAGCAGCACGATTCGCGGCTTCGTCACCGTCACGTACTGCGAAACGGCCAGGCGCCAGCCTGCAGGTCGGACAGCGGGCATGTCCATCGTGTTCGGGCCCCGGTTCTTCAGACGATCGAGCGAGCCTGTCGCGCGCGGAACAGCAGCATGACGACCAGGCCCAGCAACAGCGCCGCACCGCCGTTGTGCGCGACCGCCACCGCCAGCGGCAGGCTGAAATATACGTTGGACAGCCCGAGCAGCCACTGTGCGGCGAGCACGACGAGCAGCGCCGTGCCGAGCGCGCGCAATCCGTCGGTGCTGCGCGCGCGCCAGGCGAGCCAGCCGACGTACAGCGCGACGACGACGGCGCCCAGGCGGTGCATCACGTGGATGGCCGTCAGCGCCTCGTGCGACAGCAGCTCGCCGTCCCCGGTGTAGCCCAGCTCGCGCACGAAATGGAACGCGTTGGCGAAGTCCATTGCCGGCCACCACTGGCCGCGGCAGGTGGGGAGGTCGGTGCAGGCGAGCGCGGCGTAGTTCGTGCTCGTCCAGCCGCCGAGGAAGATCTGCGTGCAGACGAGCAGCACGGCGAGGATCGCCGGCACGTGCAGGGCCGCGACCGGTTCGGCGTCGACGTAGCGGGGCCGCGCGGTCTGTCGCAGCCACAGCCACAGCAGCAGCGAGAAGGTGAGCAGCCCGCCGATCAGGTGCCCTGTGACGATCGCCGGCTTGAGCAGCAGGGTCACCGTCCACATGCCGAAGATGCCCTGCAGCACGACGACGCCGACGAGCGAGATCGGCAGCGCCGGCGACTGGCGCAGTTCGTGGCGCTTGCGCCACGCGACGATCGCGATGCCGATCGAGAGCAGGCCCAGCAGCTTCGCGAAGTAGCGGTGGATCATCTCGCGCCAGGCCTTGCCCATCGACACGGGCCCGTGCTCACCGCCCTGCTCGGCCACCGCGCGGGCGATGTCGTCCTTCGCGTGGAACGGGCTGAGCGTTCCGTAGCAGCCCGGCCAGTCGGGGCAGCCGAGCCCCGCGTCGGTCAGGCGCACGTAGGCGCCGAGCATGATCAGCGCGAAGGTGAGCACGAGCGTGAGGCCGATCAGGCGGCGGTAGCGCCGCGCCGTCCGGGCAGGGGTGCGCTCGCGCAGCAGGGAAGGACTCTCGATCGTTGCGCTCATCGTCTGGACTCGAACTCTCTGCTTCACTCGGCGACGGATGCGTCATCCGACCTGGGATGCACGCAACAGCTTCGCCACGTCCTTCTTGATCCGGCTGGGGTCGGCATCGCGCGGAAAGCGCATCATCAGGTGCCCCAGCGGATCGATCAACCAGATGTGGTCCGAAACGTCGGTGGTCTCGGTGGCCGGCAGGCTCGCCGCGATCGCCTGCCCGGGAGCACGGATGACGAGCAGCCCCTCGTGTTCGGCGAGCAGCTTCGGATCCGGCGTTCCCGCGTCCGGCAGCAACCATACGCGCTCGACGCGGTCGCGGTCCTTGCCCGTGGTCAAGCGGACTTGACGAACCTGGTACAGGCGCTCTCGACAGGCGTCGTCGCAGTCGGAGGCCGCGACGACGAGCATCACCCAGCGCCCGCGCAGCTCGCCCAGCGTTCGCGCCTCGCCGGCCACCGGGATTCCGCCGAGCGAGTCGACCGGACGCTGCTCGACGAGCGTGCCGTAGTTCGTCCGGCCCTCCGGGCGCGCCACGTAGTAGGCGTAGTACGACGCGACGACCGGCGTGGCGAGCACGAGCAGCAGCGCGAACAGCTTCAGCCGCCCGCGTCCGCGCCGCGCCTGCCCGCCCTCGGCGGTCGTGCGTTCCTGCGAGATCGTCGAATCCGTCACGTCGTCCTGTCTTCGCTGCCCCGCGCCGCTAGCGCCCTTCTCCCCGCCCCGCCCGCGCGCGCCACGGCGCGAGCGCGACGAACCATACCCAAAGCCCCGCGGCGAGCGCCGCCATCGAATACCACTGGAACGCGTAGCCGACGTGCATCTGCACGTCGCTGCCGGGACGCGGCCAGTCGCGCACCAGTCCGTCGTCGAACGGGCCGGCGGCCGTGCGCGGCGGCTCGAGCTCGCGCACGATCGGCAACTGCACGACCAGCCCCGACCAGCGCCGATATCGATCGAGGTCGACGTTCAGCCAGATCCGGTCGTCGGGGCCCGGCTGCGGCGTTTTGCCCAGCTCCAGCGTGCGCGCCAGCGCGAGCAGCGCGACGCCCTCCACCTCGACTTCGTCCTCGGGTGCCGGCACCGGCGGCACCCGCCACCGGTCGCGCGGATCGGAAGGCGTCCAGCCGCGCAGCACGAGCACGTGCGAATCGGAGCCCGCCAGACGCAGCGGCGACAGCACGTGAAAGCCTGCGACGCCGCGGTACGTCCGGTTGTCGACGAAGACGTCGAATTTTGACACGAAGCGCCCGCGCGCCCGTACACGCCGTCCCGCCAGGGCAACGGCGTCGACGCCGGAGGCGGCGACCTCGATGGGCGCATCGTGCCCGGCCGCGTCGCGCTGCGCCTGCAGCGCGCGCTTCTCGTCGGCGCGCCGCCACTGCCAGTTGCCGAGCGAGACGGTGACCAAGACGACGGCGAGTGCGGCGAGCGTCGGCACCCAGGCGCGCAGGCGCACCCGCGAGGAACTCACGTCGACGCGCCTCGTGCGCAGATGCGCGCGCGACGCCCGCGCACGACGCGCCGCCCCGCTCGCGCCGCGAGCCCGCGATCGAGCTCCACTAGAATCGGACATCGGCCTGCGGAGCCTTCGTCCGTGAAGTGGATCATCGCATTCGCCTTCGTGCTGATCATCGGAAGCCTCGCTTCCGCGCTGTTCTTCCTGGTTCGTGACCGCGGTCGCACGCGGAACACGATGCGCGCGCTCGGCTTCCGCGTCGGGTTCTCGGTGGCGCTCTTCGCGTTCATCCTGTTCGCCCAGTACATGGGCTGGATCCACCCGACCGGCGTACCGATCGGGCCCGGACCCTGAAGCGCCACCGGCGACCCGGGCGGGAAGGGACGAGCCCGCCCGCTACAGCCAGTAGACGACGACGTACAGCCCGAGCCAGACGACGTCGACGAAGTGCCAGTACCACGCGGCGCCCTCGAAGGCGAAGTGGCGCTCGGGCGTGAAGTGTCCGCGGATCAGCCGGAACAGCACGGCCGACAGCGCGACCGCGCCGACGGTCACGTGAAAGCCGTGGAACCCGGTCAGCATGAAGAACGTGGAGCCGAAGATGCCCGACGACAGCCTCAGGTTCAGGTCGCGGTATGCATGCGCGTATTCGTAGATCTGGAAGCCGAGGAACGTGAAGCCGAGCAGCACGGTGATCGCGAGCCAGAAGATCGTCGACGCTCGCCGCGCATCCTTCAGCGCGTGGTGCGCGATCGTCAGCGTGACGCCCGACGTCAGCAGCAGGGCCGTGTTGATCGTGGGAATCGGCCACGGGCCGATCGTCTCGAAGGGCTCGACCGTACCCGCCGGCCCGGCGTGCGGCCAGACCGCCTGGAAGTCGGGCCACAGGATCATCTTGTGGTCGAGGTCGCCCAGCCAGGGCATCGTGATCGCCCGGGCGTAGAACAGCGCGCCGAAGAAGGCGCCGAAGAACATCACCTCGGAGAAGATGAACCAGCTCATCGACCAGCGGAACGACGTGTCGACGCGTTCGCTGTACAGGCCGCGCTCCGATTCGCGCGCCACGGTCGTGAACCAGCCGACGAGCATGTAGGCCATGATCGCCACGAAAATCCAGAACAGGTACGGACCGAAGGGCGCGCCGTTGAACCAGCTCGCCAGGCCGAAACCGAAGAATGCGAGCGCGAGCGCGCCCACCGCCGGCCACTTCGACGGGCTCGGTATGAAGTAGTAAGGCGCCTGCGTTCGCACACCCGAAGCCATTTCCTGTCTCCCGATGAAGATCCGTTGTTCCGCTGTCGTCCTGCCGTCGTGCCTTTTCGGTCAGCCCGCGGCGAACCGGGCCACCATCACCAGCACGACGATGAACACCGCCGCGAGCAGTGCGCCGACGAGGATGACGTGCAGCGGGTTCAGGTGGCGCATGTCGTGCTCGTGCGAGCGCCCCTTGCGCACGCCGAAGAACGCCCAGCCCACCGCCTTCAGCGTGTCGACGAAGCGCCCCTTGCGGGGCGCGCCCTGCCCGTCGTCCATCCGCCTTTCCCGCTGAATCGCCGCGCCGCCCGCCCTACCCGTTGCCGCCACCGCTTCCACCCGCCGCGCCCGCCGTCTTGCCGCGACCGGCCACCTCGAAGAACGTATACGACAGCGTGATCGTATGCACGTCCTTCGGCAGCTTCGGGTCGATGACGAAGACGACCGGGAACTTCTTCTGCTCGTGCGCGCCGAGCGCCTGCTGCTCGAAGCAGAAGCACTCGAGCTTTCGAAAATACGGCGCCGACTGCTGCGGTGCGTAGCTCGGCACCGCCTGGCCGGTCGTCTCGACGTCGCGCGTGTTGACGAGGTCGTAGACGACGGTGACGAGCTCGCCCGGATGCACCTCGAGCACGTTGACCTCGGGCTTGAACCGCCAGGCCCCGCGCCCGTTCGCATCGAACTCGACGAGGATCGTGCGCGTGCGATCGACCTGCGTGTTGCGGGCGAAGGAGGCGGCGCCGCTGTCGGCCTTCACGAGGTTGTTGATCCCGGTGACCTCGCAGAACACGTCGTACAGCGGAATGAGCGCGAAACCGAAGGCGAACATCACCGCGCAGAAGACGAGCAGCTTGCCCACCATCCGCCGGTTGCCCGTCGCCGCACGCGCGGGCGCGGAGCCGTCCTGCGCCGCGCTTCGCACGCCTGATTCGCGCTCGTCCAGTTCAGCCTCCGAACAGCCAGCGGTTGACGATCACGCCGAAGAAGAACACGAGCGCGATCGACAACAGGATCAGCGCCGTGCGCAGGTTGCCGTGCCTGCTCACTTCACCACCGGCGGCGTATCGAAGGTGTGGAACGGCGCCGGGCTCGGCAGCGTCCACTCCAGCCCGTGCGAGCCTTCCCAGACGCGATCGGTGGCCTTCTCCCCCTGGCCGCGCAGGCACTTGATCACCACCCACGGCAGGATCAGCTGCGCGATGCCGAAGCCGAAGGCGCCGACGGTGACGATCGCGTTGAAATCGGCGAACTGCATCGGGTAGTCGGCATAGCGGCGCGGCATCCCGGCCAGCCCGAGGAAGTGCATCGGGAAGAAGGTCATGTTGAAGAAGATCATCGACAGCCAGAAATGCCACTTGCCGAGCTTCTCGTCGTACATGCGACCCGTCCACTTCGGCAGCCAGTAGTAGGCGCCGGAGAAGAGCGCGAACAGCGACCCGGCGACGAGCACGTAGTGGAAGTGCGCGACGACGTAGTAGGTGTCGTGCAGTTGCAGGTCGAGCGGGGCGATGGCGACGATGACGCCGGTGAAGCCCCCGATGACGAACACGAAGATGAAGCCGACGGCCCACAGCATCGGCGTCTCGAAGGTCAGCGACCCGCGCCACATCGTCGCCGTCCAGTTGAACACCTTCACGCCGGTCGGCACGGCGATCAGCATCGTGGCGTACATGAAGAACAGCTGCCCGGTCACCGGCATGCCGGTCGTGAACATGTGGTGCGCCCAGACGATGAACGACAGGATCGCGATCGACGCGGTGGCGTAGACCATCGAGCTGTAGCCGAACAGCTTCTTGCGCGCGAAGGTGGGGATCACCTCGCTCACGATCCCGAACGCCGGCAGGATCATGATGTAGACCTCGGGGTGCCCGAAGAACCAGAAGATGTGCTGGTACATCACCGGGTCGCCGCCGCCGGCCGCGTTGAAGAACGACGTGCCGAAGTGCCGGTCGGTGAGCACCATCGTCACCGCGCCGGCGAGCACCGGCATCACCGCCAGCAGCAGGTACGCGGTGATCAGCCACGTCCAGCAGAACATCGGCATCTTCATCAGCGACATGCCGGGCGCGCGCATGTTCAGGATGGTCGTGATGATGTTGATCGCGCCCATGATCGAGCTCGCGCCCAGGATGTGCACCGCGAAGATCGACAGGTCGAGCCCGGGGCCCATCTGTACCGACAGCGGCGCGTACATCGTCCAGCCGGCCGCGTTCGCGCCGCCCGGCACGAAGTAGGAACTGATCAGCAGCAGCGCGCCCACCGGCAGCAGCCAGAAGCTGAAGTTGTTCATCCGCGCGAAGGCCATGTCGGAGGCGCCGATCATCATCGGGATCTGCCAGTTCGCGAACCCGACGAAGGCCGGCATGATCGCCCCGAAGATCATGATCAGCCCGTGCATCGTCGTGAGCTGGTTGAAGAACTCGGGATCGGTGATCTGCAGCCCCGGCTCGAACAGCTCGGTGCGAAGCACCAGCGCGTTGATCCCGCCGACGAGGAGCATCGTGAACGAGAACCACAGGTACATCGTGCCGATGTCCTTGTGGTTCGTCGCGAACAGCCACCGGCGCCAGCCGTGCGGGTGGTCGTGCGAGTGATCGTGTGCGGCGTCGCCGTGACCGAGGACTGCACTCATTTCAATGGTCTCCTGACTCGCTGTGTTCCGTTGCCGGCACCGGCCGGGTCGATGCCTGCATCCGTCGTTGCCTGGCCGGGTTCTCGTCCGTCGAGGCGGATCACTTGCGCGCCGCGGCGACTTCCGCCGGCTGCACGATTCCGTCCTTCGCGTCGTTGCTCCAGGCGTGGCGCGTATAGGTGATCACCGCCGCGAGCTCGACGTCGGAAAGCTGCTTGAACGGCGCCATCGCGGTTCCGGGCTTGCCGTGCAGGACGATGTCGATCTGCGCGTCCTGCTCGCCGAGCACGACCTTCGATCCCTCGAGCGGGGGGAAGGCCGGCGGCACGCCCTTGCCGTCGGCCTGGTGGCACGCGACGCAGTTCGCGGCGTAGACCTGCTCGCCGCGCGCCTGCAGTTCCGCGACTTCCCAGACCTTGTTCGGGTCGTCGGCCTTCGCGAGCATCTCGGCCTTCTTCTCCTCGACCCACTTCGCGTAGTCTTCCTGCGAGCGCACGTCGACGACGATCGGCATGAACGCGTGGTCCTTGCCGCACAGCTCGGCGCACTGCCCGCGGTAGACGCCCACCTTCTCGGCGCGGAACCAGCTGTCGCGAACGAAGCCGGGAATCGCGTCCTGCTTGACGCCGAAGGCCGGCACCATCCACGCGTGGATGACGTCGTTGGCCGTGATGACCACGCGCACCTTCTTGTCCACCGGCACGACGAGCGGGTTGTCGACCTCGAGCAGGTACTCGGGATTCGCGGCGCGCCGCTCGCTGGCGCCGGGATACGCCCGATCGTCGATCTGGTCGCGCGGCGTGGTCAGCGTGGACAGGAAGGAGATGCCCTCGCCCTCGCCGTGCAGGTAGTCGTAGCCCCATTTCCACTGGTAGCCGGTGGCCTTGACGGTGACGTCGGCGCTGCCGGTGTCCTTCTGCTCGATGACCATGCGCGTGGCCGGGACCGCGAGGCCGACGATGATCAGGAACGGGACGATGGTCCACGCGACCTCGATCGCGGTGCTCTCGTGGAACTCAGCCGCGCGGTGCCCCTTCGACTTGCGGTGGTAGACGATCGACCAGAGCATCACGCCGAACACGACGATGAAGATCGCCACGCAGACCCACATCACGAACCAGTGGATCCAGTGCTGGTCGCGGGCGAGCGACGTGACCGGATCCTGCAGGTTCAGCCCCCAGCGCCGCGGCCCGCCGGGCAGGTCTTCGATCGCGACCGCGGCCGTTGACCAGGCGCCCAGCCAGCCAGACGCCAGAATGCCCGCCGCACGTTCGAGTTTCATCCGTCCGCTCCGTACCGTTCTTCGTATGTCGCCCGGCGCTTCAGGCCCATTGCCCGACACCGAGCGCTCCCCGCAACTGCCGAACCAGTTCCGCCTTGCGGTCGTCCGGAACGAACCGTCCGACCGCGATCTCCTCACCGCCCGCGACGAGCCGGATCGGCTCGCGCGCCTGCGGGTCGTACTCGACCCGGACCGGACGAACGTCGCGCTCGAGACGCTCCACGCGCGGGCCGCGGCCGCACTCGACCACGAGCCGGTCGCGCGTCGCCTCGATCCGCTCGTAGTCGGCCGCGTGACGCGCGTAGGCCATGAAGGCCACGGTCAACGCGATCGCCTCGGCGAGTGCGAACGGAACCACGATCCAGGCCCCGCCCGCGGCACACACGAGAGCGATCGCCAGCGAGGCGAGCGCGATCGTGACGAACCACGCGGCGAGTTGCGACGGGCGCAGAGCACAATTCCGCTTGAGCAACCATTGATGTCGACCGGCGTCGGCGACATAGGTCCAACGGTAACCCATGCGCCATTTCCTTAATCGAGATCATGGCGCCCATCGGCGGCCCGCATTATAGGAGTGCACCCGAAGGCCGGCAAATCAGCCTCCGTCCGCATGGCGGGGCCGCGGATGGAATTCGATCGATGCGAGACCGTCGGCGCGGCGCTTGCGCTCGGGGCACCAGGCGTGCCCGAACACGAGCTCGGCACTGCAGCGGATGAGCCCGTCGTCGTCGCGCATCGATTCGATCGCGCGCAACCATTCCTGCTGCGCGCGCCGGCCGAGCAGGCCGCGGAAACGACTGCGCAACGCGTTCCCGCCGAGCGAGCGAACGTCGTCGAGCAGCGCGCGAGGCGTCTGCCACGTGAGCGTGAGCCGCTGCATGTCCATGACGGGCTCGGAGAAGCCCGCGGCGAGCAGCACGTCGCCGATGTCGTGCATGTCGTGGAAGGACATCGTGCGGGCGCCGAGCGCGCGCAGTTCGGCGAGCGTGTCGACGCCGAAGAACGAGAAGTCGAGCAGCGCGCCCGGCCGCATCACGCGATACCACTCCTCGATCGCCTTCTGCGGCGACCGGAACCAGTGCAGCGCCAGGTTCGACCAGACGAGGTCGACGCTGGCGTTCGCGAGCGGAAGCGCGTGCGCGTCGCCGGCGACGAGCGCGGCGATCGGGTCTCCTTCCTTGCGGCGCATGCGCGCGAAGAAGCCGCGCGACGGCGGCGCCAGCGCCTGTCGGGCGGCCTGCACGACCCCGGGCGAGGCGTCCACGCCGACGAGGCGCGCCTGCGGGTATTGCCGCTTCAGCGCGAGGATTCCCTCGCCGCGTCCGCATCCTACGTCGACGATGGTTCGCGGCTCCAGGCGCACGAGCGACAGGCGCTCGAGCATGCGCGACTCGACTTCGCGCAGCAGGAAATCCGCGCGCGGCGCCTGCTTCGCGCGACGCGCGAACTGGCGACGGACCGCCGACGGATCTATGTCCGGTGGGCTAAGCATGCGTTCCAGTATAGGCGCCGGTCGAATCCAATGCGGGATATGTCGCTTTCGAAGCCCACCCCGCCGTGGCAAGCGCCGGGGGCGCTGCGCGCGTGCTTGCGCCGCCTGGCGCTGCTCGCCGACGCCTGGCTGCCGGCGACCTGCGTCGTCTGCGGCTGCGAAGACGCCTCGGGACTGTGCGCGGGCTGCCTGCACGACCTGCCGGGCGCAGCGAGCGCGCGCTGCGCACGCTGCGGAATCCGACTCGCCGCCCCGGCCGCCGGCTGCGCTTCGTGCATCGCCCCCGTGGCCGCCTTCGCGCGCACGATCGTGCTCGCCGACTACGCCGCGCCGCTCGACCGCGTCGTGCACGCACTGAAGTTCGGCCGCGACGCCTCGATCGCGGGGCCGCTCGGACGCGCGCTCGCGCGGCGTGCCGAAGCGGCGATCGCCGGGCTTCGCGCGCAGGCGCTCGCCGCCGACGCGGCGCTCGTCGTCACCGCGGTGCCGCTGTCGACGAAGCGCCTGGCCGAGCGCGGGTTCAACCAGTCGCTCGAGATCGCACGCGCCTTCGCACGCAGCGGCTCGCTCGCGCTCGAAGGCCGCCTGCTCGCACGCACGCGCGAGAGCGCGCCGGCGTCCACCCTGCATGCGCGGGAGCGGCGGCAGGCGCTGCGAGCCGCGTTCGACGCGCCGCAGCGCGTCGACGGGCGTATCGTCGTCGTCGTCGACGACGTGATGACCACCGGCGCGACGCTGGAGGCGGTCGCCGAGGCGCTGGTGCGCGCCGGCGCCGCATCCGTGGTCAACTGCGTCGTCGCCCGCACGCCCGCCCGATGATCCACGTCGTCCTCGTCCATCCCGAAATCGCGCCCAACACCGGCAACGTGATCCGGCTGTGCGCCAACACCGGTGCCCGGCTGCACCTGGTCGAGCCGCTCGGCTTCGCGCTCGACTCGGCGAAGCTGCGCCGCGCAGGCCTCGACTACGGGGAATACGCGACGATCCGCGTGCACCGCTCGTGGGGCGACTTCGTCGAGGCGGCCGCGCCGTCGCGCCTGTACGCGTTCACCACCTCGGCGCGTACGGCGCCGCACGAAGTGCGCTTCGAGCGCGGCGATCATCTCGTGTTCGGCGGCGAGTCGAGCGGACTGCCCGCGCAGGTGCTCGAGGCCTTCGCGGCCGAGCGCCGGCTGCGCCTGCCGATGCGACCGAACAACCGCAGCCTCAATCTGTCGAACGCGGTGGCGGTGGCGGTGTTCGAGGCCTGGCGACAGTTCGGCTTCGAAGGCGCGGCATGAATCGGCGCGGGACGGGCACGAGCGGCCCTCCGGACCGGCCGCGCCCGTCGCGGGCGGCAGGTGTACGCGCCCTCAGCGCGCCTCGGGCTTCGGCTCTCGCGCGAGCAGCGAGACCACCGCGTCGCGCGGACCCGATTCGCCGCGCAGCACCGCGTTGACCGCCGAGACGATCGGCATGTCCACCGAGTGCTGCGCAGCGAGCGAATCGGCGGCCGCGGCGCAGGCGACGCCCTCGGCGACGTGCCCCAGGCGCGCGACGATCCCGGCGAGCGGCTCGCCCGAGGCCAGCGCGAGCCCGACGCGCCGGTTGCGCGAGAGGTCGCCGGTGCAGGTGAGGACCAGGTCGCCCAGCCCCGTCAGCCCCATGAAGGTCTCGGGGCGGGCGCCCAACGCCGCGCCGAGCCGCGCGATCTCGGCGATCCCGCGCGTGATCAGCGCGGCGCGGGCGTTCTGCCCGAGCGACAGGCCGTCGCCGATGCCGGCGGCGATCGCCATCACGTTCTTGAGTGCGCCGCCCAGCTCCACGCCGACGACGTCGTCGCTGCGATAGATGCGGGCAGCGCCGTGATGCAGCGCCTGCACGGTCGCCGCCTGCAGCGCGTCGGAGGCGGAAGCGACCGTCAGCGCCACCGGCAGGCCGGCGGCGACTTCCTGCGCGAAGCTCGGCCCCGACAGCACGCCGCCCGCCGTTGCGCGCAGCGTGCGCCCGGCCACCGCGTGCGGCAGCAGCCCGCTGTCGGACTCGAGCCCCTTGCACAACCAGACGACGCCGGCGCAGGAGCGAAGGCCCGCGAGCCTCGGTTCGAGCGCAGCCAGCGTCGGCCGCAGTCCGGCCACCGAGGTCGCGACGACGGCCAGCGACGACGCGGCCTCCCCGAGCCAGCGGCAGCTCTCGTCGAGATCGGCGCTGGCCCCGATGCGCGCGTCGAGTTCGACACCGGGCAGGTAGCGTTCGTTGCGCCGATCGCGCGTGATCGACTCGACGAGCGCGGGGTCGCGCGCCCACAGCCGCACCTCGTGACGCAGGGCGGCGTGGCACGCGAGTGCCGTTCCCCAGGCGCCGGCACCGAAGATCGCGATGCGCATGGCGCGAAAGGACACTACGGTCCCCACACCTCGAGGGCCTCGACGTAACCGGCCGGCCCGTCGCGGTGCCGGACGTGGAGCCATCCGGCGGGCGCTTCGCGGTCGACGACTTCGAGAAGCACGCCGCGCTCGACCTGCACGACGAGCTCGGCGCTACGCTGCGGCGCGCGCCGCACGGCGGCGAGCGAGCTGGCGATGACGTGGCGCGCGTCCCCGAGCGCACCGCCCTCGATCCACAGCACGTCGCCCGAGAGATCGCGCACCTTCACCCAGCCGGCGACCGACGAGACGACCTCGAGCGGCGTGCCGCGCGGCACGAGGAACAGCTTGCGTGCGCGCTCCGACGGCCCGTCGTACAGCACGCCCGCCGCGCTCGTCACCTCGCGGAACTCGGCTGCGTGCGCGTCGCCCGACGGCGCCGCCAGGACGGCGGCCGCGGCGACCGCGGCCGCCGCAGCGAGTGCGCGCCGCCCCGGCCGGGCGGCCGAGAGGCGCGCGCGAAGCCCCGATCGGCGCATGCCTGCCACTCAGCGGCCGGCGCCGTTGCCCGCGCCGTTGCCGTTGGCCGCGCCGTTCCCGTTGCCCGCGCCCTCGCCGCCCGCAGCGGCGCCGGCCTGGGCCTGTTCGGCCTGCATCTGCGCGAGCCGCTGCTGGTACAGCCCCTCGAAGTTGATCTCGGCGAGGTGGATCGGCGGAAATCCGGTGCGCTGGACGGTGTCGGCGACGTTCGAGCGCAGGTACGGATAGACGATGTTCGGGCAGACGACGTTGATCAGCAGCGGCATCTGCTCGTCGGGGACGTTGCGGATCTCGAAGATGCCGCCCTGCTTGGCCTCGACCAGGAACGCGACCTTGTCGCCGACCTTCGTCGTGATCGTGATGGTGACCGTCGATTCGTAGATGCCGTCGGCTACCTGCTCGCTGCCGACGTCCATCTGGATCTCGACGCTCGGCTGCTGCGTCTCGAGAAAGATCCGCGGCGCATGCGGAATCTCGACCGAGAGATCCTTCAGGTACACGCGCTGGATGGCGAAGACGGGGGCTTGCGCCTGGTCGGTCATGGGTGGTCCTCGAAGCGCCGGCGCGACGGCCGGTCGGGTGGGTGTTCCGCGGAAGTCGTCCCGCACGGGCCCGGGCGAGCAGCCGCCGGCGGCCCGGGCGTGCCGGCGACGTCAGCCCTGCAGCATCGGCACCAGCTTGCCGGCGCGGTCGAGCGCCGCCAGGTCGTCGTAGCCGCCGACGTGCTCGTCGCCGATGAAGATCTGCGGCACCGTTCGCCGGCCGGTGCGCTCGATCATCGCCGCACGCTGCTCCGGATCCTGGTCGATGCGCACCTTCTCGATGCTCTCGACGCCGCGCGCCTTGAGCAGCTGCTCGGCTCGCTGGCAATACGGACAGACCGCGGTGCTGTACATCACCACTTTGACGCTCATGATGCTCCCTTCGCCCGGCCGCCGCGCGGCCGCAGCCTACTTGACGACCGGCAACCCCGCCTGACGCCAGCCGTCGAGGCCCCCGGACAGGTTGAAGACGTCGTTGCGCCCCGCCTTCTTCAGCACGCCGGCTGCCCGCGACGAGGTGATCCCGGAGGTGCAGCAGACCAGGACCGGCTTGTTCGCAGGCAGCTCGCCGGCGCGCTTCTCCAGCTCGGCCAACGGGATGTTGCGCGCGTTCGGCAGGTGCCCGGCGGCGAACTCGGCGGGCGCCCGCACGTCGAGCACGATCGCGCCGGAGTCGTTGATCAGGCGCGTCGCCCCGAGCGTGTCGAGGGCCGGGCCCGAGGCGCCGCGCGTGACGAGCGGCCACAGCAGCATGGCGCCCGAGACGACGGCGATGATGATCAGGACGATGTTGTCGAGGACGAAATCCACGCGAAACCCGGTCGGAGGCGCGGGCCGAGCCAGCGGCGCGGACCGAAAGCGCCGGATTATAGAATAGCGGTCTTCCTCCCTTTGCCTGCCGACCGCCCGTGACGCACCGGATCGTTCTCCTTCGCCATGGCGAAAGCCAGTGGAACCTCGAAAACCGCTTCACCGGCTGGACCGACGTCGACCTCACCGACACCGGCCGCCGCGAGGCCCGCCGCGCCGGCGAACTGCTGCAGGCCGAGGGCTTCGATTTCGACCTGGCCTTCACGTCGGTGCTGCGCCGCGCGATCCGCACGCTGTGGATCGTGCTCGACACGATGGATCGCATGTGGGTCCCGGTCGTGCCCGACTGGCGGCTCAACGAGCGCCACTACGGTGCGCTGCAGGGTCTCGACAAGGCCGAGACCGCCGCCCGCTTCGGCGACGAGCAGGTGCTGATCTGGCGCCGGGCGTACGCGATCGCCCCCGATCCGCTGCCCGACGGCGACCCGCGGCTGGCGGAGAACGACCCGCGCTACGCCTCGCTCGCGCCGGGGCAGATCCCGCGCACCGAGTGCCTGCGCGACACCGTCGCCCGCGTCGTTCCCTACTGGAACGAGACGATCGCCCCTGCGGTGCGCAGCGGACGGCAGGTGCTGATCGTCGCGCACGGAAATTCGCTGCGCGCGCTCGTCAAGTACCTCGACGAAATCAGCGATGACGAGATCGTCAGCATGAACATCCCCACCGGCCGCCCGCTCGTCTACGAGCTCGACGACGCGCTGCGACCGATCGCTCGTCGTTACCTGGGCGACCAGGCCGAGATCGAGGCGGCGATGGCCGCCGTCGCGGCGCAGGGCAAGGCACGCTGATCGCGCGCAACCCTCCGGGAGAACCTGAGGAAAAAAACGCCTGCTGCGAGACGGGTGCGGTTTATACTCGTCCGCGGTCACAGACGGCGTTTTTACGTGGCGTGATTCTTGCGCCGGCCGGTCTGTCCGAAGGGAATCCAATGAAGGGTACGCTCAAGCCTCTCGGTCTGCTCTCCGCCGGTGCGATCGCCGGCGTGCTCATCAGCCTCGGACTGACGGCCGCCGCGCAGCGCGAGCCGCTGGCCGCGCTGCCGCTCGACGAGCTGCGCCAGTTCAGCGACGTGTTCGGCGCGATCAAGGCGAACTACGTCGAGTCCGTGGAGGACAAGCGCCTGATCACCGAGGCGATCGGCGGCATGCTGTCGGGCCTCGATCCGCATTCGGCGTACCTCGACGCCGAGGCGTTCAAGGAACTGCAGGTAGGCACGCAGGGCGAGTTCGGCGGGCTCGGCATCGAGGTGGGCACCGAGGACGGCTTCGTCAAGGTGGTGGCCCCGATCGAGGACACCCCGGCGGCCCGCGCCGGCGTCAAGGCCGGCGACCTGATCGTGCGCATCGACGACAAGCCGACGAAAGGACTGTCGCTGAACGAAGCGGTCAAGATGATGCGCGGCAAGCCGCAGACGACGATCACGCTGACGCTGTCGCGCAAGGGCGAGAACCAGCCGCTGATCGTCCCGATCGTGCGCGACGTCATCCGCGTGCAGTCGGTGAAGTCGAAGGAACTCGAGGACGGCGTCGGCTACGTGCGCATCACGCAGTTCCAGGAGCACACGGTCGAGAACCTCGCCCGCCACCTGCAGACGCTCGCCGCGAAGGACTCGCTCAAGGGCATCGTGCTCGACCTGCGCAACGACCCGGGCGGCCTGCTGCACGGCGCGGTCGGCGTTTCGGCCGCCTTCCTGCCGCCGAAGACCACCGTCGTCACCACCGACGGCCGCACCGAGGACGCGCGGCGCAAGTACATCGCCAGCCCCGAGGACTACCTGCGCGGCATGCGCGAGGACATCATCGCGAAGCTGCCGGCCGCCACCAAGACGGCGCCGATGGTCGTGCTCGTGAACGCCGGCTCGGCCTCGGCCTCCGAGATCGTCGCCGGTGCGCTGCAGGACCACAAGCGCGCGGTCGTGCTCGGCACGCAGACCTTCGGCAAGGGTTCGGTGCAGTCGATCCTGCCGCTGTCGAGCACCACGGCGATCAAGCTGACGACGGCGCGCTACTACACGCCGAACGGACGCTCGATCCAGGCCAAGGGCATCACCCCCGACTACCTCGTCGAGGAAACGCCCGAAGGCGACCTGAACGCGTTCCGCCTGCGCGAGGCCGACCTGAACAAGCACCTGAGCAACGACAAGGACAGCGAGATCCGCTCGACGATCCCCACGCCGGCCGACATCGCCGGCCAGAAGGACCGCAAGCCGGTCGAGTTCGGCTCGTCCGACGACTACCAGCTGCAGCAGGCGCTGAACTTCCTGCGCGGCGTCGAGGTCGTCGTCGCGCGCCAGGACGACGCGGTCGCCGCGGCAGCCGTGCAGAAAGAGAGCACGCACTGAGCCACGCGCGGCGGCCGGCTCCCTGCACCCAAGGCCGCGCACCGCGCGGCCTTTTTCTTTCGCCATCGCGATGAACGACGAGCAACTGCTTCGATACAGCCGGCACATCCTGCTCGACGAGATCGGCGTCGAGGCGCAGCAGCGCCTGCTCGAGGCCACCGCGCTCGTCGTCGGCGCCGGCGGGCTCGGCTCGCCGGCCGGGCTGTACCTGGCGGCCGCCGGAATCGGGCGCATCGTGCTCGTCGACGACGATGCGGTCGACCTGACGAACCTGCAGCGCCAGATCCTGCATCGGCAGGACCGCGTCGGCGAGCCGAAGGCGCAGTCCGGACGGCGCACGATGCTCGAGCTCAATCCGGGGATCGAGGTCGAAGCGATCGTGCGCCGCCTCGACGACGAAGCGCTCGACGCGCTCGCCGCGCGCGCCGACATCGTGCTCGACTGCTGCGACAACTTCCCGACGCGCCAGGCGATCAACCGGGCCTGCGTCGCGCACGGCGTGCCGCTCGTCTCGGGTGCGGCGATCCGCTTCGACGGGCAGGTCGGCGTCTACGACACGCGGCGCGACGACTCGCCGTGCTACCACTGCCTCTTTCCCGAGGGCGAGGAAGTCGAGCCGGTGCTGTGCGCGACGATGGGTGTGTTCGCGCCGCTCACCGGCATCGTCGGGACGATGCAGGCCGCCGAGGCGCTGAAGATCGTCGGCGGCTTCGGCACGCCGGCGGTCGGCCGGTTGCTGATGATCGACGCGCTCGCGATGCAATGGCACGAGGTGCGCGTTCCGCGCGACCCGGCCTGCACGGTGTGCGGCGAGCGCGGCGCGGCTGCGCAGCCCGCCGCGCGGACGGCGATCCGCGACGCCCATCCGGTCGATCCGAAGGATTGAGCGTCGCGGCACGCGGCCGCCCGTGCTCCTAGATCGGCCTGCGGTCGCGCGTACCGCCGGGCGCCGGTACACTCGACGAACGATGTCGACCGACTCCCTCCTCCTCGACGTCGCGCAGCGTCGCTCTCCGGTGGAGGTGCTGCGCGGCGTTTTCGGCTACGACGCCTTCCGCGGCGAACAGGCGACGATCGTCGATCACGTCGTCGCCGGCGGCGATGCGCTCGTGCTGATGCCCACCGGCGCCGGCAAGTCGCTGTGCTACCAGATCCCCGCCCTCGTGCGCGACGGCGTCGGCGTCGTGGTGTCGCCGCTGATCGCGCTGATGCAGGACCAGGTCGACGCGCTGCGCGAGCTGGGCGTTCGCGCGGCCTTCCTCAACTCGTCGCTCGGTGCGCGCGAAGCCGGCGCCGTCGAGCGCGCGCTCGTCGCCGGCGCGCTCGACCTGCTCTACGTCGCGCCCGAGCGGCTGCTGACGCAGCGCTGCCTCGAGCTCCTCGAGCGCGCGCGCATTGCGCTGTTCGCGATCGACGAAGCGCACTGCGTCTCGCAGTGGGGCCACGACTTCCGTCCCGAGTACCTGCAGCTCGCCGTGCTGCACGAGCGCTTCGCGCAGGTGCCGCGCATCGCGCTCACCGCCACCGCGGACGCGCTCACCCGCCGCGAGATCGTCGAGCGCCTCGCGCTCGAATCGGCGCGCAGCTTCGTCTCGAGCTTCGACCGGCCGAACATCCGCTACCGCATCGTCGAGAAGGGCGACGCGCGCCGCCAGCTGCTCGCCTTCCTCGGCGCGCGCGAGGGCGAGGCCGGCATCGTCTACTGCGCCACCCGTGCGAAGGTCGACGACACCGCGCAGTGGCTCGTCGAGCACGGCGTCGACGCGCTCGCCTACCACGCGGGCATGGACGCCGCGGCGCGCAGCGCGAACCAGATGCGTTTCCTGCGCGAAGACGGCGTCGTGATGGTGGCGACGATCGCCTTCGGCATGGGCATCGACAAACCCGACGTGCGCTTCGTCGCGCACCTCGACATGCCGCGCAGCGTCGAGGGCTACTACCAGGAAACCGGGCGCGCCGGGCGCGACGGCCTGCCCGCCGACGCCTGGATGGCCTACGGCCTGGCCGACGTCGTCCAGCAGCGCCGCTTCATCGACCAGTCCGAAGCCGACGATGCGCACAAGCGCGTCGCCACCGGCAAGCTCGACGCGATGCTCGCGCTCGCCGAGACGATCGGCTGCCGGCGCGTGCAGCTGCTCGGCTACTTCGGCGAGGCGAGCGACGCCTGCGGCAACTGCGACAACTGCCTCGAGCCGCCGCAGCCGTGGGACGCGACCGAGCCGGCGCGCAAGCTGCTGTCGTGCATCTATCGCGTCCGCCAGGCGAGCGGCTTCGGCTTCGGCGCGCAGCACATCGTTTCGATCCTGCGCGGCGTGGCCACCCCGCGCGTCGTGCAGCACGGGCACGACGCGCTCAGCACCTTCGGCATCGGTGCCGACCTCGACGAAGCGGCCTGGCGCGCCGTGCTTCGCCAGCTGGTCGCGCAGGGGCTGGTCTCGGTCGACCACGCGAGACACCAGGTGCTCGTGCTCACCGACGCCAGCCGCGCGCTGCTGCGCGGCGAGCGCACGCTCGAGATGCGCAGGCCGCAGGCGCCCGAGCGCACGAGAACGAAGCGCACGCGGCGCGCTTCGTCCGGCAGCGACGCGGCCGCGTCGGCGCGCACGGGGGTCGATCCGCGCGACGAAGCGCTGTTCGAGCGGCTGCGCGAATGGCGTCGCGGGGTCGCCGCCGAACGCGGCGTGCCGCCGTACGTGATCTTCCACGACGCGACCCTGCGCGAGATCGCCCGCGAACGCCCGCACTCCCCGCAGGCGCTCTCCGGCATCGCCGGGGTGGGGGCGCGCAAGCTCGAAGCCTACGGTCCGGCGATCACCGAGCTGGTGGGCGCCGTCCCGCCCGACGGCTGAACCAGGAGGAAGCGATGCGACCCGATCGCCGACGATGGATGCTCGCCGCGGCGTCGGCGTCGCTGCTGCCGGCGCGCGGCGCGCTCGCGCAGGCAGCCGCCTTCGTGCCGCAGGCCCTGCCGGTCGAACGCATCGCCGCCGAGCGGCTTGCCGAGGGCGCCGACGCGCGGCCGCTGCACAAGCCCGTTCCGTCCAGCGGCGAGATGCTGCCGGTCATCGGACTCGGCACCGCGCGGCGCTACGGCGCCGCGTCGCCGGCGCTGCGCGAGACGCTCGAGCGCTTCACCGCCGCGGGCGGGCGCGTGGTCGACACCGCGCCGTCGTACGGCAACGCCGAGGCGGTCGTCGGCGAGCTCGCGGACGGTGCCGGCCTGCTGTCGTCGCTGTTCCTCGCGACGAAGGTCGGCGCCGACGATCGCGAGGAAGGACGTGCGCAGATCGAGGCGTCGTTCCGCCGGTTGCGCACCGCGCGCATCGATCTCATCGCCGTGCACAACCTGCGCGACGTCGACACGCAGCTGGCGACGCTGCGCGCGCTGAAGGACGAGGGCCGCATCCGCTACGTCGGCATCACCACCTCCTTCGACGCGCAGTACGCCGACTTCGAGCGCGTGATGAAACGCGAGCGGCTCGACTTCATCCAGGTCGACTACGCGCTCGACAACCGGGGCGCGGGCGAGCGCATCCTGCCCCTCGCGTTCGAGCGCGAGATGGCGGCGATGATCAACCTGCCGTTCGGGCGCGGCCGGCTCTTCCGCGCCGTGCAGGGCAAGGAACTGCCCGAATGGGCGGCGGACTTCGGCTGCACGAGCTGGGCGCAGTTCTTCCTCAAGTACATCGTCGCGCACGAAGCGGTCGTCTGCGCGATCCCGGGCACCGCGAAGCCCGAGCACGCGATCGACAACGCGGCGGCCGCCCGGGGCGCGCTGCCCGATGCCGCCGAGCGCCGGCGCATGGAACGCTTCGTCGATGCGCTCTGAGCGCGCGCCGCCTTCGCGCGGCGCGCGCTTCCGACTCGCCGACGTGCGGCCCGGCGAGCGGGCACTGCTCGGCTGGTCGCTGCTGCTCGTGTTCTCGCTGCTGTCGTCGTACTACGTGATCCGGCCGATCCGCGACGAGATGGGCGTGCTCGGCGGCGTCGAGAACCTGCAGTGGCTGTTCACCGCGACCCTGGTCGCGATGCTCGTGCTGAACCCGGCGTTCTCGGCGCTGGTGCGCCGGATGCCGCGCGAGCGCTTCGTTCCGCTCGCCTACCTCTTCTTCGCCGCGAACCTGCTCGCGTTCGCCGCCGCCTTTCGCTGGTTGCCGCAGGTGCACGAGCCGTGGATCGGGCGCGTCTTCTTCGTCTGGACGTCGGTCTTCAACGTGTTCGTCGTCTCGCTGTTCTGGGCGCTGATGGTCGACGTATTCGACAGCGAGCAGGGCAAGCGCCTGTTCGGGCTGCTCGCCGCCGGGGCGACGCTGGGCGCGATCGTCGGGTCGTCGTCGACGGCGCTGCTCGCCGGACGCTTCGCGACGAGCCTGCTGCTGCTCGGCTCGGCGGCGCTGCTCGTCGTCGCCTGCGCCTGCGTGCTCGCCGTGTCGCGCTGCTCGGAACGAGCCGGCGCGCACGCG
>JBIQJM010000126.1:0-8020 GCA_044507525.1 Burkholderiales bacterium | reverse complement strand
CATGCTGCTGATGATCGACAACTACGACAGCTTCACCTACAACCTCGTGCAGTACTTCGCCGAGCTGCGCGAGGAGGTGCGCACCGTGCGCAACGATGCGATCGGGCTCGACGAGATCGAAGCGCTCGCCCCCGAGCGCATCGTGATCTCGCCCGGCCCGTGCTCGCCGAACGAAGCGGGGATCTCCGTTTCGCTCGTGCGCCGCTTCGCCGGTCGCATCCCCATTCTCGGCGTGTGCCTCGGCCACCAGGCGATCGCCGCGGCCTTCGGTGCCCGCATCGTGCGCGCGCGCCGGCTGATCCACGGCCACACGACGACGATCTCGCACGACGGCGCCGGCGTGTTCCGCTCGCTGCCCGACTGCTACACGGCGGTGCGCTACCACTCGCTCGCCGTCGAGCTGGCGAGCCTTCCCGATCTCCTCGAGCCGACCGCCTTCAGCGACGACGGCGAGCTGATGGGCCTGCGCCACCGCGAGTACCCGATCGAGGGCGTGCAGTTCCATCCGGAGTCGCTGCTCACCGAACACGGCCACGCGCTGCTGCGCAACTTCCTGGAGAACTGAAATGACGATCACGGCACAAGAGGCGCTCACGCGCTGCATCGAGCACCGCGAGATCTTCCACGACGAGATGCTCTCGCTGATGCGGATGATCATGAGCGGGGAGATGCCGGCGCCGATGATGGCGGCGATCCTGACGGGACTGCGGGTGAAGAAGGAGACGGTGGGCGAGATCGCCGCCGCCGCGCAGGTCATGCGCGAGTTCGCCCACAAGGTGGAGGTCGACGGCGGTCCGCACTTCGTCGACATCGTCGGCACCGGCGGCGACGGCTCGCATACCTTCAACATCTCGACGGCGTCGGCCTTCGTCGCCGCTGCGGCCGGCGCGACGGTCGCGAAGCACGGCAACCGCGGCGTGTCGTCGAAATCGGGCTCGGCCGACGCGCTCGAGGCGCTCGGCGCGAACATCATGCTGACCCCCGCGCAGGTCGCCGACTGCATCCGGGAGACCGGCGTCGGCTTCATGTTCGCGCCGAATCACCATCCGGCGATGAAGAACGTGGCGCCGATCCGGCGCGAGCTGGGCGTGCGCACGATCTTCAACATCCTGGGGCCGCTGACGAATCCGGCCGACGCCCCCAACATCCTGATGGGCGTATTCCATCCCGATCTGGTCGGGATCCAGGTACGCGTGATGCAGAATCTGGGAGCGAAGCACGCACTGGTGGTCTGGGGGAAGGACGGCATGGACGAGGTATCGCTCGGAGCGGCAACGATGGTCGGCGAACTGCGCGACGGACGCGTGCACGAGTACGAGATCCATCCCGAGGACTTCGGCCTGTCGATGATCAGCAATCGCGGGCTGCGCGTGGCGGACGCGCTGGAGTCGAAGGACATGGTGCTCGAGGCGCTCCAGAACCGGCCGGGAACGCCGCGCGAGATCGTCACCCTGAACGCCGGCACCGCGCTCTACGCGGCGGACCTCGTCGACTCGATTCCGGCCGGCATCGAACGCGCGCGGGAGACCATCGCCAGCGGCGCCGCGCGCGAGCGGCTCGATGCCTTCGTGCGCTTCACGCAGCGCGCCGGGCGTTCGCAGGCCGCCTGATGGAGCACGGTCGCCGTGCCGCGCACCGCAGCGGCAATCCCACCCGGATCGGATCCGCAGCGCAGAATGCACCGATGAGCACCGACATCCTGGAGCGGATCATCGCGATCAAGCGCGAAGAGGTCGTCGCGTGCAAGCGCGAGCGGCCCTTCATCGCCGCGCGCCGCAAGGCCGAACGCGCGGCCCGCGCCGATCCGCCGCGCGGCTTCGAGCGCGCGATGCGCGAACGGATCGCGCAGGGCTCGGCGGCCGTGATCGCCGAGATCAAGCAGGCGAGCCCGAGCAAGGGCGTGCTGCGCGAGCGTTTCGACCCGCCGGCGATCGCCGCCAGCTACGAGCACCATGGCGCGGCCTGCCTGTCGGTGCTCACCGACGAGACCTTCTTCCGCGGAGCGCTGGGAGACCTGCGCGCCGCGCGCAGCGCGTGCGCGCTGCCCGCACTGCGCAAGGACTTCCTCGTCGACGCGTACCAGGTCTACGAGGCGCGCACGAACGGCGCCGACGCGATCCTGCTGATCGTCGCCGTGCTCGACGACGCGCAGCTCGCCGACTTCGCGGCGATCGCGCGCGAGCTGGGCATGGACGTGCTCGTCGAGGTGCACGCCGCCGACGAGCTCGAGCGCGCACTGAAGCTCGACACCGCGCTCGTCGGCATCAACAACCGCAACCTGCGCAGCTTCGACGTGTCGCTCGACACGACGCTGTCGCTGCTGCCGCTGGTGCCGCCCGACCGGCTCGTCGTGACCGAAAGCGGGATCCGCTCGCGCGACGACGTCGCGCGGATGCGCGCCGCCGGCGTGAACGCCTTCCTGGTCGGGGAGGCGTTCATGCGCGCGGCCGAGCCGGGCGAGGCGCTGGGGGCGCTGCTCTTCTGATATCCACCCCGGGTTCTCCGGTTGCGCGCATTCGCCACCGGTCTGCGCGGTTTCACGAGGTCCGCTCGCCCCGGCCGGCTTTCGCAGGCCCCGCGTCGAGCCACCCGTCGAGCAGCCGCTTCGCAGCCGCGCCCGGACGCTCGGCAGCGGCGAGCTTCGCCTCGGTCTTCGGCGGCGCTTCGAGCTCGATCTCGCGTTCGATCAGCTCGTCTCGCCGGAACGCGTGCACGCGCAGGCGATCGCCGGGCCGACGACGCGCGAGCGCCGCCTTGCACGCAGCCTCGTCGCCGATGCGCAGCCCGTCGAAGGCGACGATGAGGTCGCCCGGCGCGAGCCCGGCGCGTTCCGCGGGCTGCCCGTTGTAGGCGCTCACGATCGACAACTGCCCGTCGCGCATCGCCATCCGTGCGCCGATCGACACCGGCCCCTGGTCGCCCGCGCCCCACTCCAGGCGCAGCCCGAAGGGGCGCAGCAGCGCGGCGAGCGGCAGTTCGGCCGTTCCATACGCCCAGGCGCGGATCTGCGCGTCGAGCCGAAGGCCGACCGCCTCCGCGAGCAGCCGCGCGAAGTCGTCCTCGCCGAGACCGACGTCGTCCTGGAAGGCGCTTCGTCCGTAGCGCACCCACATCAGGCGCAGGACGTCGTCGAGCGACCTTCGACCGCGCGTCCGCGCCCGGATCGCCAGGTCGAGCGCGAGCGCGACCAGCGATCCCTTCGCGTAGTAGCTGACGATCGCGTTCGGCGCGTTCTCGTCCTGGCGGTAGAACTTGATCCACGCATCGAAGCTCGATTCCGCGACGCTCTGCGTGCGCCGGCCGGGACCGCGCTGCACGTTCGAGATCGTCTTCGCCAGGATCCCGAGGTATGCGTCGCGTCCGACGACACCCGAGCGCACCAGCATCAGGTCGTCGTAGTACGACGTGAAGCCCTCGAAGATCCACAGCAGCCGCGTGTAGCTCTCGCTCTGCGGGTCGTGTCCGACGAAGGCGGCGGGCCGGATCCGCTTCACGTTCCAGGCATGGAAGTACTCGTGGCTCGCCAGGCCGAGGAACGACCGGTATCCCTCCGAGGGCTCGCGCGGCTCGCCCGCGTGCGGCAGTTCGTTGCGCGAGCAGATCAGCGAAGTGCTCGAGCGGTGCTCGAGCCCGCCGTAGCCGTTGCCCAGCGCGAACACCTGGAACAGGTACCGATCGAAGGGCGCGCGCGGGCGGCGCGGCTCGAAGAGCCGGATGTGCTCGAGGCAGATGCGCCGCAGGTCGCGCCGAAGGCGATCGAGATCCGCGTCGTGGCGGCCGGTGATCGCGATCTCGTGCTTCGCACCGCCGACCTCGAAGTCCGCGAGCGTGAATCGGCCCATTTCGACCGGGTGGTCGATCAGTTCCTCGTAGTCGCGTGCGCGATACGCCCCGAAGCCGTGCGCGGCGGCGCCCGCGCTCGGCATCGTCGTCGCCACGCGCCAGTCGGCGTAGTCGTCGCCCTCGGGCGCTTCGAGCCGCAGCCCGCAGGGCTGCGATTCACGCCCGACCGCGCGCAGGAACAGGCTCGAACCGTTGAAGAAGCCGTGCGTGGAGTCGAGATGCGCCGCACGCACGGAGAGATCCCAGGCGAAGACCTCGTAGCGGATCCGCAGCGCTTCGTCGCAGCGCGCCGCCTGCCACGTCGCCTTGTCGATCTTGCGCAGCGCGACGCGCCGACCCGACGCCCCGGTCGCGTCGATCGCGACGACGTTGCGCGCGAACTCGCGGATCATGTAGCTGCCCGGCGTCCACGCGGGCATCGCGACGCGCTGGCCCAGCGGATCGGGATCGGAGATCTCGAGTTCGACCTCGAAACGGTGCGCGTTCGGGTCGATCGGCCGGACGCGGTAGCGGATCGGCGCCGCCGGCGTGCGTTCGCCGAACGCGGTGGCTCCCGACGGTTCGGCGCGCAAGGCGTCGTCGCGCCTCACCGGTTCACGTCGACCGCGGTGCGGCCGCGCACCTGGCCGGCGAGCATCTCGGGCGCCAGGCGCAGCGCGTCGTCGAGGCCGACGACCCGGGTGATCCGCTCGAGCGCGTCGCGATCGAGCGTGTCCGCCAGTCGCGTCCATGCCTCGCGCCGGTCCTCGATCGGGCACATCACGGAGTCGACGCCGATCAGCTTGACGCCGCGCAGGATGAAGGGCGCCACCGAAGCGGGAAGGTCCATTCCCTGCGCGAGTCCGCAGGCCGCGACCGTGCCGCGATAGCGCGTCTGCGCGCACGCGTTCGCCAGCGTGTGCGACCCGACCGCGTCGACGACGCCCGCCCAGCGCTCCTTCTGCAGCGGCTTGCCCGGCGCCGACAAGGTGCCGCGATCGATGATCTCCGCCGCACCGAGCTCGCGCAGGTACGACTCCTCCGACGCGCGCCCGGTCGACGCGACGACGCGAAAGCCTTGCTTCGCGAGCAGCGCGATGGCGACGCTGCCCACGCCGCCGGCCGCGCCGGTGACGAGGATCTCGCCCTGCTCCTTCGTGACGCCCTGCCGCTCGAGCATCATCACGCACAGCATCGCGGTGTACCCGGCGGTGCCGATCGCCATCGCGCGCCGTGCATCGAGCGACTCGGGCATGCGCACGAGCCAGTCTCCGCGCAGTCGCGCACGCTGCCCGAGGCAGCCCCAGTGCGTCTCGCCGACGCCCCAGCCGTTGAGGATCACGCGATCGCCGGCCGCGAAGCCCGGATGCGAGCTCTCCTCGACGACGCCGGCGCCGTCGATGCCCGGCACCATCGGCCAGCGCCGCACGACCGGCGAACGGTTCGTCAGTGCGAGCGCGTCCTTGTAGTTCAGCGCCGAGTACTCGAGGCGCACCGCGACGTCGGCGTCGGGCGTCGCGTTCGCCAGCTCGTCGAGCGACAGGCTTCGGCGCGTCGCCGAAAAGCCCGCGTCGGTTTTCTCGAGGTACAGCGCATCGAACATCGTCATCTCCGGCCGGGGAATCATCGACGGCAGGCTAGCCGATCTGCGGCAAGACGTCGATTTCGTCACACGAGGGCCCGAGCCGGCTCGCGTAGATTCGGTGGTCCTTGCGCAAGCAGCGGACGTTGCTCGCCTAATCCCCTGGCGCGTCCCTTGCTATGCCCGGGCGCCGTTCGGCTCGGTTACGATCGCCGCAACCCCTTTCGGAGCATCGCGAGTGGAATCGAATACGAAGAAGTCCCCGGGCGCCCGTGTCATCCGGTTCCTCGGTCGAACGTTGCCGGCGGTGGCGTTCGCCGCGGTGCTCGCGGCCTGCGGGGGTGGCGGAGGAGGCGGCGGCGGCGGGCGGGCGCCCGCGCAGCCCTGCGACTCGGAGACGCCGCGCGGAGGAGGCGACGGATTCGCGCTGGGCTCCTGCGCCGCGACCTCGACGAACGTCTTCCAGCCGATCGAGACCACCGTGGTCGTCAGCGGCGTCGATGCCTACCGGCTGACGCTCGTGTTTCCCGGCGACCTTGCCGGGCTGGGCGGTACGACCGACTTCACCGCCGCGCACAAGCCGCCGACCGCATTGCGCAACATCATCGGCGTCCTCGAGGGGCAGGCCTACGAGAGTCCGGCGCAGGGCGCCAACATCAATCCGCCCTACGTCGCGATCACCGACTTCTTCCAGGCGAGCAATTTCGAGACCAACACGCCGTTGGAGAGCCTGCAGTTCGCGAGCTTCGGCACGTGGGAGAAGTTCGCGGGTTCGGGACAGGCGGGGTTCAACGAAGGCTACCTGGGCATCTGGTACGCGCAGCGCCCCGGTGCCATCGAGTTCCATCCGCCCACGCTCGCCGGTACCTATCTCGGCCGGGTCTCCGGCCTCGTCGGCTCCGGCCCGGGCGAACCGAAGGCGATTCCCGGGCGCTTCGGATTCAGTGCGCCGATCACGCTGCAGGTGGCACCCGGCGGCCAGATCTCCAGCGCCCAACTCGGAGAACTGACCATCTCTTCGCAGCCCGTCGGCGGGACCCTGGTCGTCGAAGAACTCGCGCTGCACCCCGTGGTCTTCGACCCGTCCACGGCGCCTCCCGGGTTGATGACCGGCGCGGTGACATCGACGACCGGCGGCCAGGCCGGCGACGCATCGATCAGCTCCGGGAGCTACGAGGCGCGCTACTTCGGCATCGCCGGCCAACACGGGCAGGAGATCGCGGGTCGCTTTCGCTTCACCGCCAGCAACGGCATCGTGGGCGTCGCGTCGTTCGGTGCCATCCGGCAATAGTCGCGTGCAGAATCGCAGCTTCGTCGATCGGACCGCGGAGCCTTCAATGTCCCAGACCACCTACCAGCACATCCTCGTCGAATCCCGCGGCCGCGTCGGCCTCGTCACGCTGAACCGCCCGAAGCAGCTCAATGCGCTGAACGACGCGCTGATGGACGAGCTCGGTGCGGCGCTCGTCGACTTCGATGCCGACGAGAGCATCGGGGTGATCGTGCTCACCGGCAGCGAGAAGGCCTTCGCCGCCGGCGCCGACATCGGGGCGATGGCCGGCTGGAGCTACATGGACGTCTACCGCAACGAGTACATCACGCGGAACTGGGAGACGATCCGTCGCGTGCGCAAGCCGGTGATCGCCGCGGTCGCCGGCTATGCGCTCGGCGGAGGATGCGAGCTCGCGATGATGTGCGACATCATCATCGCCGCCGACACTGCGAAGTTCGGCCAGCCGGAGATCCGGCTGGGCGTGATCCCGGGCGCGGGCGGCACGCAGCGGCTGCCGCGCGCCATCTCGAAGGCGAAGGCGATGGATCTCTGCCTCACCGCCCGCAACATGGACGCGCAGGAGGCCGAGCGCGCAGGGCTGGTCTCGCGCGTGGTGCCTGCCGACCGCCTGCTCGACGAGGCGCTCGAGGTCGCCACGACGATCGCCGGCTTCTCGTTGCCGTCGCTGATGATGCTCAAGGAAGCGATCAATCGCGCCTACGAATCGCCTCTCGCCGAAGGACTGCTGTTCGAGCGGCGGCTGTTCCACTCGCTGTTCGCCACCGATGACCAGAAGGAAGGCATGGCGGCGTTCGTGGAGAAGCGCAAGCCCGCCTTCCAGCACCGCTGAAGGCTTGCGGCGGTTGCGGCACCCGCTTCGGCGTCGACTCTGCAGCGAGGGCGCCGTGCAGCGCCCCGTCTCCCGGGGCGGCGCAGTCTGGGCCCCCGCCGAGTTGCACCTTTCGTTCGACGCTGCTATAGTCGCTGGTTCCTCAACGACGAGCGTCTCGTCGCCGAGGTTCCGGCGGTGCAAAGGCGCCCCGGGAGCAGCGAAAGCAGGCTCGTTTGACACGCTTCTCGAAAGCAGTCATAATTCCGCTTCTCTGCTGATCGCGAGTCGGCCCGGTGCAAATGCACCGCCGACATCGAAGCGCGATCGCCGATCTTTAAAAATCAACAGCCGATAAGTGTGGGTGTTTGGGCGAACGCGCCAAGCCTACGGCCGCAACGGGCAACCGTCGCGACCGGAAGCCGGTTCCGTTCCCGGATTCGTCCGGGGCGGTTCTCGAAAAATCAAACGCTCACACGGTAAACATCCATTGGGAAACCAATGAATGTCAATT
>JBIQJM010000125.1:0-8043 GCA_044507525.1 Burkholderiales bacterium | reverse complement strand
CTCAGGCGTCGACCAGCGTCTCCGCGTTCGCCGCGAGCAGCGAGGTGACGCGCCTGGCGTACTCGCCGGCCATGCCGATGCGCTGCTCGACCGCCGAGCGTTCGCGCTCGATCTCCGCCAGGCGCGATTCGAGCGTCTCGTTCGCGTCGAGCACGCGCCGGACGGTCTCGAGGCGGCGCTTGAGCTGCCCCTGGTATTCGCGCACCTGGCTCTCGATCGGCGCCATCACCGCGCGCAGCCACGACTGCAGCTCGCGGTCGGCGACCTCGTAGATCTCGCGCAGCCGCGCGGCGACCGACTCGAAGAAGCGGCGCATCAACGCGAACTGCGACGTCGTCGCAAGCGTGACCGCGCCGAACTGCCGGCGCTGCACCTGCTCGAGCCTCTCGAGCTCGGCGTAGTACCGCTGCGTGGAGAACAGCGCCGGATTGCCGAGCGCAAGACCGTGCTCGGCGCTGAAGGTGCGGTACATCGCGCTCATCAGCGTCGCCACCTCGCCGACGAGGCGCGTCGTCTCGTCGAGGTCGACGCGCGCTGCGGTGAGCAGCGAACTCATGCCTTCGCGCAAGCCGCTCGAGAAATTGCTCCGGCGCATCGACTCGCGCGCGATCCGCACGTGGCGCTTCAGCGAATGCCCGCCCATCGTCTCGTGGATCGACTGCGCATGCTTCGAGAAGACCGAACGCAGCGCCTGCAGGTGCCGCAGGCTCTTCTCGAAATCCTCGCGCTCGTTGCGGATGCGCGCGGCCATGTGATCCATCACGCCGCGGTTCTTTCCGCGCAGGCCGTTCAGCTCGAACTGCTGCTCGACGAGGTTTCGCCGGCGCGCCGCCAGCGACGAGGCGACGACCGAGTGCAGTTCGCCGAATTCGCGCTCGACGTGCTCGCGCACGATGTCGCGATGCTGCGGCACGAGTTCTCGCCCGAGCGCGTACTCGAGGTCGGAGATCCGGCTGCGCTTGAGCAGCGACGCGTCGCCGTTGACGCGCGCGAGCAGCGCCTTCTGCGCCGAAACGGGATAGACCCGGTCGTTCGGCACCTGCAGCGTCTTCGAGACCGACCCGACCTGGCGCGCGATCTCGATCTGGATCTGCACCTCGTCCTTCAGTCCGTCCCACAGCGAATCGATCTTGTTGAGCACGACGTAGCGGCCCGCACCGTGCTTCGTCGAGATGTGCTCGCGCCAGACGGTGAGATCGCTCATCGTCACGCCCGCATCGGCGGCCAGCACGAAGAGCACGGCGTCGCATCCGGGGATGAGCCGCAGCGTGAGTTCGGGTTCGGCGCCGATCGCGTTCAGGCCCGGCGTGTCGAGCACGACGAGCCCCTGCTCGAGCAGCGGGTGCGGCCAGTTGACGATCGCGTGCCGCCAGCGCGGAACCTCGATGCGCCCCTGCTCGTCGGGCCGCACCGGCGAGGCGGGGTCGTCCTCCTCGTAGAAGCCGAGCAGCGCCGCCTGGCTCGCGTCGACCCACACCGTCTCCTGCACGCTCTCGAAGGCGCGGCGCAGGCTGTCGGGCAACTCCGGATCGATGGCGCGCAGTTCCCAGCGCGACTCGTCGCCGCGCAGCTCGGAGACCGGCGCATCGAGCAGTCGCGTCTCGATCGGCAGCAGCCGGATCCCGCTCGGGCGGTCGGCCTCGTACAGGAGCTCGGTCGGGCACATCGTCGTGCGCCCGGCGCCCGAGGGCACGATGCGACGGCCGAAGCGCGAGAAGAAGATCGCGTTGATCAGTTCGGACTTGCCCCGCGAGAACTCGGCGACGAAGGCGATGGAGACGCGCTCCTTGCCGAGCCGTTCGACGATGCGCTCGACGCGCGAGAGCAGCGCCGCGTCGGACAGTTCGGCTTCGTCGAGCCACTGCGCATAGCGCAGCACGGCGTCCGCCAGCGATCGTCGCCAGCCGCCGTACTCGGCGATGCGCTCTCCCAGGGATCCCATCGCGTTCCTTCGATAGCCGAAACCGGTGCGGCAGAATCTATAGCACGCCGGATCGCGCGCGAGCGCGGCGCCGTGTTCGCTCGCCGCGCCCGCCCGCCCTGTGGCCGATTCCGGGGGGCGGGCGGCGCCCGCGTGCCGCCGTTCAGCGCTGGCAACGCGGGCAGTAGAAGGTGGAGCGCTGCTGCAGTCGCAGCATGCGCACCGGTTCGCCGCAAACGCGGCACGGCTCGCCGGCGCGGCCGTAGACGAGGCTTGCCGTCTGGTAGCAGCCGGCTGCACCGTCGCTGGCGACGAAATCGCGCAGCGTGCTGCCGCCGCGTTCGATCGCCTCGTTCAACGTTTCGCGAATCGACGACGCCAGTCGCTCGCAGCGCTGCAGCGCGATGCGCCGCGCCGCGGTCGTCGGCCGTATTCCCGCGCGGAACAGGCTCTCGGAAGCGTAGATGTTGCCGACGCCGACGACGACGTCGCCGCCGAGCAGCACCGTCTTGATCGCGCCGCTGCGCGCACGCGTGGCGCGATGCAGCAGCGCGCCGTCGAAGGCGTCGGACAGCGGTTCGGCGCCGAGCGAGGCGAGCAGCGGGTGCGCGAGCACCGGACCCGCGCGCGCGTCGTGCCAGAGCATCGCGCCGAAGCGCCGCGGGTCGCGATAGCGCAGCGTGCCGTGCTCGAACTCGAGGTCGACGTGATCGTGTCGGCCCGGCGCTTCCACGGTCGCGCCGGCAAGGAAGCGGAAGTTCCCCGACATGCCCAGGTGCACGATCAGCGTGCCGTGGCCGAAATCGAGCAGCAGGTACTTGCCGCGGCGCCCGACCGCGTGCAGCGCGGCGCCGGCCAGCGGCCGGGCGAGCGCGGGCACCGGCCAACGAAGGCGCGGCTCGCGAACGTGCGCGGCACGCACGCTTCGGCCGAGCACGCGCGCTTCGAGTCCGCGGCGCACGACCTCGACTTCAGGCAGTTCGGGCATCGGGATCGATCGACTGTCGGCTTCGAGGCGCCCGTCGGCGCGCATCGGGTATTCTGGAAATTCGACTCGCCGAGCGTATCACCCAGATGACGAAGATCGACCCGCGGCAGCGCAGCTTCCGTGCGCACCGCACCCACCGCGCGAGCCCGTGCACGACGAACGGAGCATCGACGTGCCGCTCACACGGCGCGAGTCCGGCGCGCGGACAAGCGGGCGCGTCGCGCGTCTTCGCCCGTGCGACCGCCGGCTGCGCGCTGGCGTTCGCCGCATTGCTCGGATCCGGCTGCGCGGCGGTTCCGGAGGCAGATCCGTCCGCAGGCCCGCGCGTAGTGCCGCCCGTCGGCACGCCCGCGGCGGCGCGCGACGCCGACCCCGGTGCTGCGGCCGGGCACACGCGCACGGGCGACCCGATTCCGGCGAACGAACTCACGCCGAAGCTGATGTACCAGCTGCTCGCCTCCGAGATCGCCGCGCAGCGCGGCCAGGTGGCGAGCGCCGCCGCAACCTATCTCTCGCTCGCCCGCGAGACGCGCGATCCGCGTATCGCACGCCGCGCCACCGAACTCGCGCTCGCCGAGCGTTCGCTCGACCACGCGCTTCCCGCCGCGCAGTTGTGGCACGAACTGGCGCCCGAGTCGCCGATCGCCTCGCAGACGATCGAAAGCCTGTGGATGACGACGGGCCGCTTCGCCGAGGCCGAGCCTTTGCTTCGCGCGCGCCTGGATCGCGCGCGCACCGAGCGCCGGCTGCCGGAGACCTACGACCGCATCGCACGCACGCTCGCGCGCTCGCCCGATGCCGACGGCGCGCTCGCGATGCTCGAGCGTCTCGCCGCACCCGATGCCGACGACCCGGCTGCGCGGCTCGCGCTCGCAGCGGTCGCGCAGGCGGCCGGCGACGTCTCCCGCGCAGCCGCCGAAGCCGAGGCGGCGCTGCAACTCGATCCGGCGAACGAGCAGGCGGCGATCCTCGCCGCACGCTATGTCGCGCAGACTCCGCGCGGCATCGACGGCGCCACGGCACTGCTGCGCGCCTACCTCGAACGCGAACCGAAGGGCATCGAGGCACGCTTCGCGCTCGCGCGCCTGCTCGGCGCGGGCGGCAGCCACGACGAGGCACGCGAACAGTTCGAGATCGCGTTGAAGCAGGAACCCGACAGTCCGCCGATCCTGCTGTCGCTCGCACAGCTCGCCTGGCAGATGAAGCAGCCGGAAGTGGCGGAAGACTACGTGCGCCGCTATCTCGCGCTTCCCGAAACGGTGCAGCGCGACGACGCGCCGGCGCTGCTGTTCATGGGCCAGCTCGCCGAGGACGCCGGTCGCACGGAAGAGGCGATCGACTGGTACGCGAAGGTCGGGCGCGGCGAGCAGTTCCTGCCCGCGCTGACGCGGCGCGCGGTGCTGATGGCGAAGACGGGACGCGTCGAGCAGGCGCGCGCGCTGCTGCGGAACACGTCGGTGCCGAGTGCGCGCGAGCGCGTGCAGCTCACCGCCGCCGAGGCGATGGTGCTGCGCGAAGCCGACCGCGAACAGGAGGCCTTCGACGTGCTCGCCGCGGCGCTCGAACGCATGCCCGAGAATCCGGAGCTGCTCTACGACCACGCGATGGCCGCCGAAAGGCTGGACCGGGTCGAGCTGATGGAGGCGAGCCTGCGCAAGCTGATCGCGCTGCGTCCCGACTACGCGCATGCCTACAACGCGCTCGGCTACACGCTCGCCGACCGCGGCATGCGCCTCGACGAGGCGCAGACGCTGATCGAGAAGGCGCTCGAGCTCGCGCCCGACGACGGGCAGGTCCTCGACAGCATGGGCTGGGTGCTGTTCCGGCAGGGCAGGACCGACGCGGCCATCGAGTATCTCGAGAAGGCGTGGCGCCTGCTGCCCGATGCCGAGATCGGCGCACATCTCGGCGAGGCGCTGTGGAAGGCCGGACGCGCAGAGGAAGCGCGCCGCGTCTGGAACGAAGCTGCGGCGAACGACCCGGACAACCGCGTGCTGAAGGAGACGGTCGCACGGCTGCGGGCCGATCGATGACGGGCGGCTGCAGGCTCGCCGTCGCCTGCTGCGCGGCGCTCGTCGCCGCCGGCTGCGCGACGCCCACGCCGCCGCCGATCGCCGCCCCGGCGCCCGCCGACGAGCCGAATTTCTGGAGCGGCCGCTTCGCCGTCACCTACACCGAAGGCGGATACCAGCCGCGCGAGGAACGATCGAGCGGGCGATTCTCGCTGCTCGCCGACGGCGAGCGGCGCGAGCTCGAACTCTCGTCGCCGCTCGGACAGACGATGGCGCAGGTGACGCTCGATTCCGGCGAAGCGACGCTCGTCGCGTCCGACGGCCGCCGGTACCGTGCGCGATCGGGCGAGGCGCTGACCGAGCAGGTGTTCGGCTGGCGCGTTCCGATCGGCGACCTGCCGCACTGGCTCGCCGGACGCGTCGCCCAACCGACCCGGCGCGCGGACGGCCGCGTCGTCGCCGGTGTCGAAGGCGGCTGGTCGGTGCGCTTCGAAGCCTTCGACGGCGAACGGCCGCGGCGGCTCTCGCTCGACTGGCCCACCGAGGCCGGCGACGGCGCCCGCCGCCTGGAGCTGAAGCTCGTCGTCGACAACGCCGACCGCGTCGCCCGCGGCGCGCCGCAGTGAGCGGTCTCGCCCCCGCGGCGGAGCTGCGCAACCTGCCGGCGCCGGCGAAACTCAATCTCTTCCTGCACGTCACCGGCCGCCGGTCCGACGGCTATCACCTGCTCGAGACCGTCTTCGAGTTCGTCGACCTCCACGACCGCATCGACCTGCGCCTGCGCGACGATGGAGAGATCCGCTCGGCCGGCGCTGCGGGCGACTGGAACCCGGAGGACGACCTGACGGTGCGCGCGGCGCGGCTGCTCGCGCGGCACACCGGCTGCAGGCTCGGCGTCGACATCTCGGTACGCAAGTCGATTCCGGTGGGCGGTGGACTGGGCGGCGGCAGCTCGAACGCGGCGACCGTCCTGCTCGGGTTGAACCGGCTCTGGCGCCTCGGCCTGTCGCGCGACAGCCTGCAGGCGCTCGCGCTGCGGCTGGGCGCCGACGTCCCCGTGTTCGTCTTCGGCCGACGCGCCTTCGCCCGCGGAGTGGGCGAGGAACTGTTCGCGCTCGACCCGGATCCGTCGTGGTACGTGATCGTCGCCCCGCCGGTCCAGGTGCCGACCGCGCTGGTCTTCGGCTCCGGCGAATTGACACGAAATACGAAACCCCTCAAAATCTTCGGTCTTTCGCGAGGGCGGTCCGTCTATCGCGGGAAGAACGATCTCGAGCCGGTCGTGCTGGCCACCTGGCCTGCCGTGGCCGATGCGCTGCAGGCCTTGCGCCGTGCCGCGGACGAGGCGGGTGCCGAAGGGCGCCTGGCGCGGTTGACCGGTTCGGGCAGCTGCGTGTTCTGTCCCGTTGCAGACGAACCGGTCGCCGAGTCGATCCGGCAACGGCTCGAGCGGCGTACCGCCGCCGACGCGGGAACCGAGCAGGGAATCGGACGGGTATTCGTCGTCCGGTCGCTCGATCGGCACCCGCTTCGCGATGGGTCGTTCGCCGGAGGGTGCACCCCGAAGGGGAAACGACCGAGGTCGTAAGCTACCGTTCGCACGTCTCGCGCGTGCAGCGAGTCGGCCCCATGCCCATTGAGAAGTCAATGAGCCAGGCCACTGGGGAGTAGCCAAGTTGGTTAAGGCACCGGATTTTGATTCCGGCATGCGAGGGTTCGAATCCTTCCTCCCCAGCCAGATCCTCCATCCGGGAAACGCACCGTGCACGGCTTTCGCCGCAACGCCGACATCCTCGACCCCGACGGCTTGATGATCTTCACGGGCAACGCGAACCCGCTGCTCGCTTCCGACATCGCCCGCAACCTGTACATCAACCTCGGCAAGGCCACCGTCGGGCGCTTCTCCGACGGCGAGATCATGGTCGAGATCCTCGAGAACGTGCGCGGCAAGGACGTCTTCGTGGTCCAGCCCACCTGCGCGCCGAGCAACGACACGCTGATGGAAGTGCTGGTCATGGTCGACGCGCTGCGGCGCGCTTCGGCCGGCCGCATCACCGCGGCCTTGCCCTATTTCGGCTACGCGCGCCAGGATCGCCGCGTGCGGTCGATGCGCGTCGCGATCACCGCCAAGCTCGTCGCCAACATGCTGCAGACGGCCGGCGTCGACCGCCTGCTCACGATGGACCTGCACGCGGAGCAGATCCAGGGCTTCTTCGACATTCCGGTCGACAACGTCTACGCAGCGCCGCTGCTGCTCGCCGACGTGCACAAGCAGCAGTTCCCCGACCCGATCGTCGTCTCGCCCGACGTGGGCGGCGTCGTTCGCGCGCGCGCGCTCGCCAAGCGGCTCGACTCCGACCTGGCGATCATCGACAAGCGGCGCCCGAAGGCGAACGTCGCGGAGGTGATGAACATCATCGGCGACGTCGAGGGCCGCACCTGCGTGATCATGGACGACATCGTCGACACCGCGAACACGCTGGTGAAGGCGGCGGTCGCACTGAAGGAACAGGGCGCGCGGCGCGTGGTCGCCTACTGCACGCACGCGGTGCTCTCCGGCGGCGCCGTCTCGCGCATCGCGAACTCGGCGCTCGACGAGCTGATCGTCACCGACACGATCCCGTTGTCGCCCGAGGCCGAGGCATGCCCGCACATCCGCGTGCTGTCGTGCGCGCAGCTGCTCGCGGAGACGATCCTGCGGATCAGCCGGGCGGATTCGGTGTCTTCCCTCTTCGTGGATTGAGAACGACTGGATGCGGTGAAGGGTGAAGGCATCACCCTTCGCTTTCCTGCCGGCATCGCCGGCGAACCCAGCTGCGCATTCTGGTCGCGGGTGCGCAGCGTCAGCCAAGGAAGAAACGATGAAAGTCGTTGCAAGCGTTCGCAAGGAGCAGGGTTCGGGTGCGAGCCGCCGCCTGCGCCGCGCCGGCCAGGTGCCGGGAATCGTCTACGGTGGCAAGGACGATGCGGTCCCGATCTCGATGGAGCACAACCCCCTGTACCACTCGCTTCGCGTCGAGGCGTTCCACTCGTCGATCCTCGAGATGGAGCTCGGCGAGTCGCGCGTGCAGGTGCTGCTGCGCGACGTGCAGTGGCATCCGTACAAGCCGCAGGTGATGCAC
>JBIQJM010000124.1:0-8155 GCA_044507525.1 Burkholderiales bacterium | reverse complement strand
GGAAGGCGAGCGGCAGCACCGGCAAGGCGATCGGCTCGTTCTGGTACCTGCCGCTGTACCTGCGCGAGCGATCGCGGACGATCGTCGACTGAACCGGCGACCGAGCACGATCTGGCGCCGCTTTGCGGCTACAGCGGCTTGCGCAGCCAGTGCGCGATCTCGCCGACGATCCCGCGGCGGAAGGCCAGCACGCAGACGACGAAGATCGCGCCCTGCACGATGGTGACCCAGGCGCCGATCTGCGCGAGATAGTTCTGCATCGTGATGATGACGGCGGCGCCGACCACCGGGCCGAACAGCGTGCCCAGCCCGCCGACGAGCGTCATCAGCACGACCTCCCCCGACATCGTCCAGTAGACGTCGGTGAGCGAGGCGAGCTGGAACACGAGCGCCTTCACCGCACCCGCCAGACCCGACAGCGTGGCCGACAGGATGTAGGCGACCAGCTTGTAGCGGTCGGTGTCGTAGCCGAGCGAGGTGGCGCGCGCCTCGTTCTCGCGGATGGCCTTGAGCACCTGGCCGAACGGCGAATGCACGATGCGCCAGATCAGCAGGAAGCCGGCGAAGAACAGGACGGCGACGAGCGAGTACATCGCCAGCGGCTGGTTCAGGTCGAAGACCCCGAACAGCCTGCCGCGCGGCACCGCCTGGATGCCGTCCTCGCCGCCGGTGAACGGCGCCTGCAGATAGAAGAAGTACACCATCTGCGCCAGCGCCAGCGTGATCATCGCGAAGTAGATGCCCTGGCGGCGGATCGCGAGCAGGCCCGTGACCCAGCCGAGCAGCGCAGAGCAGCCGGTGGCGAAGACGATGGCCAGTTCGGGCGGGAAGCCCCATACCTTGGCCGCGTGCGCCGCCGCGTAGCCGGCGGTGCCGAGGAACATCGCGTGGCCGAAGGACAGCAGCCCGCCGAAGCCGATGAGCAGGTTGAATGCGCACGCGAACAACGCGAAGCACATCACCTTCATCAGGAACACCGGGTAGACGGCGAGCGGCAGCAGGATGAAGGCGGCGAGCATCAGCACGAAGGCGATGCGCTGGTAGCCGGTGTCCGCCTGGACGTGCGGATTCGTCTTGGCGGCGGCCGGCGCCGCGAGCGTGGTCGAGTCGTGCGCCATTCGAGCGGGCCTACTTCTGCGTACCGAACAGACCGGCCGGCTTGATCAGCAGGACGATCGCCATGATCACGAAGATCACCGTGTTCGAGGCTTCCGGGTAGAACACCTTCGTCAACCCCTCGATCAGCCCCAGCCCGAAGCCGGTGACGATCGAGCCGAGGATCGACCCCATGCCGCCGATGACGACGACGGCGAACACGACGATGATCAGGTGCTCGCCCATCTGCGGGCTGACCTGGTAGATGGGTGCGGCCATCACGCCGCCGAAGCCGGCCAGCGCCACGCCGAAGCCATAGGTGAGCGTGATCATCCGCGGCACGTTGATGCCGAAGGCCTGCACCAGCTGCGGGTTCTCGGTGGCCGCGCGCAGGTACGCGCCCAGCCGCGTGCGCTCGATCATGAACCAGGTGCCCAGGCAGACGAGCACCGACGCGAAGATCACCCACGCCCGGTAGTTGGGCAGGAACATGAAGCCGAGGTTGCGCGCGCCGGCAAGCTCGGTCGGAATCGGGTACGGCAGCCCCGACGAGCCGAACCAGTTGCGGAACAACCCCTGGATGATCAGCGCCAGGCCGAAGGTGAGCAGCAGCCCGTACAGGTGGTCGAGCTTGTACAGGCGCGAGAGCATCGTGCGCTCGATGATCATGCCGACGACGCCGACGATGATCGGCGCGATCAGCAGCGCCCACCAGTAGCCGATGCCCAGCCGCGAAGCGAGCAGGAACGCGGTGAACGCACCGAGCATGTACAGCGCCCCGTGCGCGAAGTTGATGATGTTCAGCAGCCCGAAGATCACCGCCAGGCCGAGCGACAGCAGCGCGTAGAACGAGCCGTTGATCAGTCCGATCAGCAACTGTCCGAACAGCGCCTGGGTCGGAATGCCGAAGATGTCCATCGGTCTGCGATTCCCTGGATGCGAGATTGCCCGCCGGGCCGCACCGGGCGCGGCTCAGCGGGCGCGGCTTCGGACCGCCTTACTTCACCAGCGGGCAACCGCCCTCTTCGAGCGGACGGAACGCCTGGTCGGCAGGGATCGTCGCACGCAGCTTGTAGTAGTCGTACGGACCCTTCGACTCGCCCGGTTTCTTCACTTCGAACAGATAGGCCGGATGCAGCTTGCGGCCGTCGACGCGGATCGTGCCTTTTCCGAACAGCGGGTCGTCGGTGGGCAGTTCCTTCATCTTCGCGACCACCTTCGCGCCTTCGTCGGTGTTCGCCGCCTGCACCGCCTTCAGGTAATGCAGGACGACCGCGTAGACGCCGGCGTGGTCCATCGACGGGTACTTGCCGTTGTTCAGCGGCGTGAAGCGCTTGGACCATGCACGCGTGTCGTCGTTCAGGTCCCAATAGAACGTCTCGGTGAGGATCAGGCCCTGCGCGGTGTTCAGGCCCAGGCCGTGCACGTCGGTGAGGAACACCAGCAGGCCGGCCAGGTTCTGGCCGCCCCGGACGATGCCGAACTCGGCCGCCTGCTTGATCGAGTTGATCGTGTCGCCGCCGGCGTTGGCCAGGCCGATGATCTTCGCCTTCGACGCCTGCGCCTGCAGCAGGTACGAGGAGAAGTCCTGCGTCGCGAGCGGATGGCGCACCTTGCCGACCACCTTGCCGCCGTTCTTCTCGACGACCGCCGCGGTATCGCGCTCGAGTGCGTGGCCGAAGGCGTAGTCGGCCGTCAGGAAGAACCAGGTGTCGCCGCCGGTCTGCACGATGGCCTTGCCGGTGCCGTTGGCGAGCATCCAGGTGTCGTACAGCCAGTGCACGGTGTTCGGCGAGCACGCCTTGCCGGTGAGGTCGGCGGTGGCCGGGCCCGTGGCGAGGAACGCCTTGTTCTTGTCGCGCGTGATCTGGTTGATGGCGAGCGCCACCGACGAGGTCGGCACGTCGGCGATCGCATCGACGCCGTCGGTGTCGTACCACTGGCGCGCGACCGTCGAACCGACGTCGGGCTTGTTCTGGTGGTCGGCCGAGACGATCTCGATGGCGAACTTCGGATTGGCCATCTTCTTGAAGTCTTCGACCGCGAGCTTCGCCGCTTCTACCGAACCGGGCCCGCCGATGTCGGCGTAGACGCCCGACATGTCGTTCATGACCCCGATCTTGACCACGCCACCGGAAATCTCGGCCTGCGCGGTCCCGCCGGCCAGCGCCAGCCCGAGCGCGGCCACCATCGTGGAAAGCTTCGCCTTCATCTACCTGCCTCCTTCACGGTTGAAGATGCATCGACCGACGGTCGCGCTCACACTCCGAGATACTCGCGCAGCACGCTCATCTTCTGCTCGAGCTCGGCCGCGTCGACGCTCTCGACGATGCGGCCGTGCTCCATGACGTAGAACCGGTCGGCGAGCGGCGCGGCGAACCGGAAATTCTGCTCCACCATGACGATGGTGAACCCCTTTTCGCGCAGCATCCGGATCATCCGCGCCAGGCTCTGGACGATGACCGGCGCCAGGCCCTCGGAGATCTCGTCGAGCAGCAGCATCTTCGCGCCGGTGCGCAGGATGCGCGCCACCGCCAGCATCTGCTGCTCGCCGCCCGACAGCCGCGTGCCCTGGCTTGCGCGCCGCTCGGCCAGGTTGGGGAACATCTCGTAGATCTCGTCCAGGCCCATGCCGCCGGAGCCGACCTGCGGCGGCAGCAGCAGGTTCTCCTCGCACGACAGGCTCGCGAAGATGCCGCGCTCCTCGGGGCAGTACCCGATGCCCAGGCGCGCGATCGCGTGCGGCGCGAGGTTCACCGACTCGACGCCGTTGATCATGATCGAGCCGGTGCGCCGGCCGACGAGCCCCAGGATCGACTTCAGCGTGGTCGTGCGTCCGGCGCCGTTGCGACCGAGCAGCGTGACCACCTCGCCGCGGTTCACGGTGAGGTCGACGCCGTGAAGGATATGGGACTCGCCGTAGAAGGCATGCAGGTCGGAGATGCGCAGGAACTCGACGCCGCGATCAGTGGCCATGCGGGCTCCCGAGCTCTTCGGTTGCGCTGCCCATGTACGCCTCGAGCACCTGCGGATTCCTCGAGACGACGTCGTACGGGCCTTCGGCGATCACCTGCCCGCGCTGCAGCACGCTGATCGTGTCGGCGATGTTGGCGACGACGTTCATGTTGTGCTCGACCATCAGCACGGTGCGGTTCGCCGAGACCTTCTTGATCAGCTGCGTGACGCGGTCGACGTCCTCGTGCCCCATGCCCTGGGTGGGCTCGTCGAGCAGCATCAGCTCCGGCTCGGTGGCGAGCGTGGTGGCGATCTCGAGCGCGCGCTTGCGCCCGTACGGCAGCTCCACGGTGACGTAGTCGGCGAAGTCGCGCAGGCCGACCGTCTCGAGCAGCTCGAGCGCCCGGTCGTCGAGCACGTCGAGCGAGCGCTCGGGCTTCCAGAAATGGAACGACGTGCCGAGCTTGCGTTGCAGTGCGATGCGCACGTTCTCGAGCACCGTCAGGTTCGGGAAGGTGGCGGAGATCTGGAACGAACGGACGATGCCGCGGCGCGCGACCTGCGCCGGCTTCTCGGCAGTGATGTCCTGCCCGTTGAAGAGGATGGACCCCGCCGTGGGAATGAGGAACTTCGTCAGCAGGTTGAAGAACGTCGTCTTGCCGGCCCCGTTCGGGCCGATCAGCGCGTGGATCTGCCCGCGGCGCACCCGCAGGTCGACGTCATTGACCGCGACGAATCCCTTGAATTCCTTGACGAGGCGCTTTGTCTCCAGGATGTACTCGTTCTCGGCCATCGCGCGCCTGCATTTTCGTGGACCGCGCTGCCGCACGGCCCGCCGTCGAGCGCGGATTATGGCCAAAGCCACGCGGCGCAGCAATCCGGGTAAGCCAGCAACATGGGATTGCGCCGCGCGGGTCGCGGAAGGCGGGTCGCGCGTCTCGGCGAACACGGCGCCGCACCGTTCGTCGCGACCGCGCACGCGCTCGTCGCAGGCGGGTCGTGGACCGGGCCGCAGCGCGGGCCGCGGCGGGCATCATTGCCCGACCGCCCCGACGCGAGCCTCACCGAAGCGCATGACGATGGCCACCGCTGCCGCCCCCGGCCGCACGAAGGAACCGACCTCGCTGTCGGGGCTGGGCCGTGCGCTCGTGCAGCACCAGCTGCTGCGCCTGGACCAGGCCGGCGCGATCCAGCGCAAGGCGGACGCCGCGCAGGTCGGCTTCGTCGACGAGCTGATCGGCGGCGGGCACATGCCCGCACGGCAGCTCGCGCAATTCGCCGCCGAGCTGTGCGGCCACCCGCTGCTCGACCTGTCGGCGATCGATCCGGCGTCGCTGCCCGAGAACCTGCTCGACCGCAAGCTCGCCAACGAACTGCGCGTCGTCGCCCTCGGCAAGCGCGGCGGCCGGCTGTCGATCGCCGTCTCCGACCCCACCGACTCGAAGCTGCTCGACCGCATCCGCTTCTCGGCGCAGGCCGCTCTCGACCCGATCGTCGTCGAGCACGACCGTCTCGTGCGGCTCGTCGAGCGGCTGGGACAGAGCACGACCGAGCAGCTCGAGGACCTGGTCGACGATTCGCTCGACGACATCGCGGTCACTTCGGAAGAGCAGGCGCCGGCCCCCGACACCAGCGACGTCGACGACGCGCCGGTCGTGCGCTTCCTGCAGAAGGTGCTCGTCGATGCGATCAAGGCGGGCGCCTCGGACATCCACTTCGAGCCCTACGAGAAGTACTACCGGATCCGGCTGCGCGTCGACGGCGAGCTGCGCGAGGTCGTGACGCCGCCGCTGGCGATCAAGGAGAAGCTCGCGTCGCGCATCAAGGTGATCTCGCGGCTCGACATCTCCGAACGCCGCGTGCCGCAGGACGGCCGCATGAAGATCGTGCTGTCGAGCCAGCGCACGATCGACTTCCGCGTCTCGACGCTGCCGACGCTGTTCGGCGAGAAGATCGTGATGCGGATCCTCGATCCGTCGTCGGCCAAGCTGGGCATCGACGCCCTCGGCTACGAGCCCGAACAGAAGGAGATCCTGCTCGACGCGATCCGCCGCCCGTACGGGATGATCCTCGTCACCGGGCCGACCGGATCGGGCAAGACGGTCTCGCTCTACACCTGCCTGAACCTGCTGAACGAGCCGGGCATCAACATCTCCACGGCCGAGGACCCGGCCGAGATCAACCTGCCCGGCATCAACCAGGTCAACGTCAACGAGAAGGCGGGCCTGACCTTCGCCGCGGCGCTGCGCGCGTTCCTGCGCCAGGATCCGGACGTCATCATGGTCGGCGAGATCCGCGACCTGGAGACGGCGGACATCGCGATCAAGGCGGCGCAGACCGGCCACATGGTGCTGTCGACGCTGCACACGAACGACGCGCCGACGACGCTGACGCGGCTCGCGAACATGGGCGTGGCGCCCTTCAACATCGCATCGTCGGTGATCCTGATCACCGCGCAGCGCCTCGCGCGCCGGCTGTGCACGTGCAAGCAGCCGCTGGAGGCCGACGCCGGGGCGCTGCTGAAGGTGGGTTTCCTCGAATCCGACCTCGACGGCAAGTGGACGCCGTTCCGGCCGGTGGGCTGCGAGCGCTGCGGCGGCTCGGGCTACAAGGGGCGCGTCGGCATCTACCAGGTGATGCCGATCACCGAGGACACGCAGAAGATCATCCTCGCCAACGGCAACGCGCTGCAGATCGCCGAGCAGGCGCAGCGCGAGGGCGTGCGCGACCTGCGCCGCTCGGGACTGATCAAGGTGATGCAGGGCATGACGAGCATCGAGGAGGTGCTCGGGGCGACGAACGAATGAGCGGCGCGCGAGCGACCGCCGCGGCCGGGCGCGCAGGCGCCCGGGACGACTCGGACGAAGGGGCGATTCGATGAGCACGATCGGTACGACCGCCGGCAGCGCCGGCGCAGCCCGCACGGGCACCGCGGGCGGCGCCCGCGCCTCGACCGCGCGCCGCGCGCCGCCGAAGGAGCACGTCTACCTGTGGGAAGGGCGCGACCGCGCCGGCAAGGTGCTGCGCGGCGAGATGCGCGCGAGCGGGCCGACCGTCGTGCAGACGACGCTGCGCCGCCAGGGCATCTCGATGACGAAGGCGACGAAGCGGCGCTACAAGCGCGGCAAGCGCATCGGCGAGAAGGACATCACGCTGTTCACGCGCCAGCTGGCGACGATGATGAAGGCCGGCGTGCCGCTGCTGCAGTCCTTCGACATCGTGGCGCGCGGCACCTCGAACGCGTCGGTGTCGAAGCTGTTCACCGACATCCGCGGCGACGTCGAGACCGGGACCTCGCTGTCGCAGGCCTTCCGCAAGTACCCGCTGTACTTCGACTCGCTGTTCTGCAACCTCGTCGGCGCCGGCGAGCAGGCGGGCATTCTCGACGACCTGCTCGATCGCCTGGCCTCGTACAAGGAGAAGATGCAGGCGATCAAGGGCAAGATCAAGTCGGCGCTCTTCTACCCGGTGGCGGTGCTCGTCGTCGCGTTCATCGTCATCGCGGTGATCATGCTGTTCGTCGTGCCCGCGTTCAAGGACGTCTTCTCGAGCTTCGGCGCCGACCTGCCCGCGCCGACGCTGTTCGTGATCGCGCTCTCCGACTTCTTCGTCGAGTACTGGTACCTGGTGTTCGGCACGATCGGCGGCGGGCTCTATTTCCTGTTCCAGGCGTGGCGACGATCGCCGCGCGTGCAGATGGCGGTCGACCGGCTGCTGCTGAAGCTGCCGGTCTTCGGCCCGGTGGTCGAGAAGGCGACGATCGCGCGCTGGCTGCGCACGCTGTCGACGATGTTCGCCGCCGGCGTGCCGCTGGTCGAGGCGCTCGACTCGGTGGGCGGCGCCTCGGGCAACCACGTCTACCTGATGGCGACCAAGCGCGTCCAGCAGGAGGTGTCGACCGGCACCAGCCTGACGGTCGCGATGCAGAATTCGCAGGTGTTCCCGAACATGGTGCTGCAGATGGCCGCGATCGGCGAGGAGTCCGGCTCGCTCGACTCGATGCTGTCGAAGGCGGCAGACATCTACGAGCGCGAGGTCGACGACGCGGTGGAGAGCCTGTCGAGCCTGCTCGAGCCGATGATCATGGTCGTGCTCGGTACGCTGA
>JBIQJM010000123.1:0-8388 GCA_044507525.1 Burkholderiales bacterium | reverse complement strand
TCGCGAGCGACGCGCCGGTCGTCGTCACCGGCGCGATGCGCGGCCCGCAGATGCCGGGCGCCGACGGGCCGGCGAACCTGCTCGCGTCGACGATCGTCGCGGCGAGCGAGGACGCGCGCGGACTCGGCGCCCTCGCCGTGCTGAACGACGAAGTGCACGCCGCCCGCTTCGTGCAGAAGTCGCACACGGCGCTGCCGTCGGCCTTCACGTCGCCGTCCGCCGGGCCGGTCGGCCTGGTCTCCGAGGGGCGCTTCCATCGGCACGTGCAGCTCGGGCGCACGCCGCGCATCGAGCTCGCGTCGGCGACGCAGGACGCGCCCGTCGCCCTCGTGCGCATGTCGCTCGGCGACGACGGGCGCATGCTGGTCGCCCTGCCCGGCCTCGGTTACCGCGGCGCGGTGATCGAGGGGATGGGCGCGGGGCACGTCGCCGGCAGCGTCGCGCCGCTGGTCGGCGACCTCGTGCGGCACATGCCGGTCGTGCTCGCGGTGCGCGTGCCCGCCGGGCCGGCCTTCACGCGGACCTACGGTTTCGCGGGCTCGGAGATCGACCTGCTCGGCCGCGGCGCGATGCCGGGCGGCTGGCTCGGCAGCCTGCGCGCGCGCATCCTGCTGTCGCTGCTGCTGCGAAGCGGCCTGTCGGGCGAGGCGCTCGCGCGGCGGTTCCGCGCCTACGCGGGCGTGGACCTCACGCGATAACGCGTGCCGGCGCAGGCGCGCGCCGCGAGCGCCGATGCCTGGTGCAGCAGCGCGGCGCCGACGAGTCCGACGAAGCCTGCGAGCGTCGCGCCGAGCAATGCCGCGGCGGCGAAGGCGGCGAGCGCGCGCCATGCGATGCGCGACGACGGCGGCAGCGCGAACAGCGCCTGCGGCGAGGCGACGAGCAGCACCGTCAAGGCGCAAGCGACGTCGCCGGTACGCAGCAGCACCGCCGCCGACGCGGCGATGGCGAGCGGCAGGAACCACGCGCCGAACAGCGACAGCGCGCGTTCGGCGAATGCCGCGGCGACCGGTGCCTGCATGCGCATCGCGTCGTGCCCGCGGCGTTCGTGCTGCGCGCCGCTGCCCGCGTGCCTGGGCCGGCGTCGCTGCAGCGCGCGGCCGAGCGCGACGACGAGGGCGGCGAGCGCCGCTTCGACCGGATGTCCGGCGGCCGCCGCGCCGACGAGCGCGATCGCGGCGAGCAGTTCGAAGGGAATGCGGTCGTGGTCGTCGCCCGCGACGGCGGGCGCGAGCACGACCGGTGCGCCGGCGGCAGGGTCGGTCGACAAGGCAGGAACTCCAGGGGACGGCGGCCCGAACGGCGCCGGAGGCGAAGACTACCAGTGCGAGGCGCGTTCCGGTAGCGGGGCCGCGGGCGCAGGCGGCGACGCCGGCGCAAACGCCTGCGCGACGCGCGGCACCGGCAGGAGTCCGCCGACGGCCTGCACGAGCAGGTACAGTCCGTACAGCATCGAGATCGTCACCGCCGTCGGCGCGGCGATCCCGAAGGCACCCATCGCCAGCACCGCGGCCGCTTCGCGCGTACCCCAGCCGCCGAAGCTCACCGGCAGCGTCGCGAACACGAAGATCGGTACCGCGCACGCGGCCATCGCCCAGAACGGCAGGTCGACCTGCAGTGCGCGTGCCGCGCAGACGAGCGAGGCGATCGCCAGCAGCTGCACGATCGTCGACAGCAGGACCTGCGCCACGTAGTGCCGGCCCGCGCGGCCGCCGCGCAGCGCGGCCCGCAGGCGCGCGAGCCGCGGCCCGTCGCGTTTCGGCAACCAGCGGCGCATCACCATCAGCGCGATCCACGGGCCGATCAGCGCGGCGAAGGCGAGCAGCAATGCCGTCTGCACGAGCGGCGAGCCCGCGAGGGCCGGCCAGCGTGCGGCGAGTGCGCGGGTCGCTTCGCTGTCGGCGCCCCAGGCGATCGAGACGAAGCCGACCACGCACAGCATCCACAGGCCGCTCAGGCGGTCGAGCAGCACGCTCATTCCGGCTTCGAGTCCGGGATGGCCCAGTCGCTGCAGCGAGAACGCACGCAGCATGTCGCCGCCGACCACCGCGCCGGGCAGCAGCGCGTTGACCGCGACGCCGTGGAAATAGGTGACGACCGACCACCAGCGCGGCGCGCGCATGCCGAACCAGCGTGCGAGCTCGCACCAGCGCAGCGCCGAGAACACGTTCGCGGCGACGTTGGCGGCGAGGCCGACGGCGAGCCAGCGCGGGTCGGCGCCGCGGATCGTCTCGAGTACGCGGCCCGGGCCGGCGAGCGCGACGACGGCCGCGAGCAGGCCGAAGGCCGCCGCGACGCGCAGCCAGCGCAAGGCACGCCGTTTCACCGCGTTCGGGCGTTCTTCAACGGATGCGCGGCGGCGGCAGCGCCGGTTCGCCCTGCGCCGCGCGGTAGGCGTTCAGCCGCGCGCGCAGGTCGTCGTCGATGCGCCGCGGGCGGCCGTCGTCGAGCCCGATGACGACGAGCGTCGACAGCGCCTCGAGCCGGCGCTCGCCGTCGACGGTGCCGACGAAGCGCAGCCGCAGCGAACTCGAGCCGACGTGTTCGAGGTAGACGGTGAGATCGAGATGCTCGCCCAGGTGGCAGGGGGCGACGAAGGTGCATTCGGTGCGCGCGGTCGGCGTGCCGAGCCGGCGCGAGAGGATGAACTCCGCATAGCGGATGCCGAGCGCCTCGGTGAACCAGTCCTCGACCACTGCCTGCAGCATCTCGAAATAGCGCGGGAAGAAGACGTAGCCGGCCGGGTCGGTGTGCGTGAAGCGCACCACGGTCTGCAGCGTGAACGGTGACTTGACCGGTCGGTCCATCGAATTCCTCCTCGTTGTCGGGGCGCTGGGTTCGGCGTCGAAGCCGCCACGCTACCACTCGCGCCGGGCAACCGGCTTGCGGCGCCGTCCGGAATCCCCCGGTACCACGGAGTGCGAAATGGCGATCCGCCTCGAAGAGATGCATCCGACCCTCGTGCACCTGCCGATCGCACTGCTGCCCCTGGCAGTCGTGGCCGACTGGCTCGGCACGACGCGCGACGACGACGCGCTGCGGCTGGTGGGCCGCACGGCGATCCGGGTCGCCGCCGTGGGCGCCGTCGCCGCGGCCAGCACCGGACTGGTCGCCGGCGAGCAGGTCAACGAAGGCGACGCGCACGAGATGCTGGCGACGCATCGGAACCTGAATGCGGCGGCGACGATCACCACGCTCGCGATGGCGTCCTGGCGCTCGCGCAACGACCGGCCGGGTGCGTTGTACCTCGCCACCGGCTTCGCCGCGGTCGGGTTGCTCGGCTACAGCGCGTATCTCGGCGGGAAGATGGTCTACGCCAAGGGCGTCGGCGTGAAGCCCGCCGGCGGCGTCTACCGCCCGGGCGCGCCGACGCTGCGCGCCGGGCAGTTGCGCGCCTTCGCCGCGACGGCGCTCGCCGACCTCTTCAACGGCGTGCGCCACATGGTGCAGGAAGTGTCGAACGGCAGGCTCGTGCCCTATCTCACGAACGCGCGCCGCTTCAATCTTCCAGGGTGAAGCCGACGTCGATCGTCACCTGGAAGTGGCCGATCTTGCCGTCGACGACGTGGCCGCGCGTTTCCACCACCTCGAACCACTGGATGTTGCGGACCGTCTCGCTCGCCTTCGCGATCGCGTTGCGGATCGCGTCGTCGGTGCCCGTGCTCGACGAGCCGGTGAGCTGAATGTGCTTGTAGACGTGGTCGGTCATTCGTGTTCTCCCGGGGTGGTCGTGCCGCCCATCATGCCCGTGTCAGGAAACAATGCGAATCGAGGCCGTCTTTTCCCGGAGGTGCATCATGGCTTTGCTGTCCGACGATTTCCCCGGCCTGCTGCTCGAGGCGCGTGAAGGCCCCTGCCTGTCGCTCTACCAGCCGACCCACCGGCAGCACCCGGACAACCAGCAGGACCCCATCCGATTCCGCAACGGCGTGCGCGCGCTCGAGGCGTCGCTGCAGCAGGAGTATCCGAATCGCGAGCTGCGTTCCTTGCTCGAGCCCTTCCACGCGCTCGGCGCGAACGACGGCTTCTGGAACCAGACGCTCGACGGACTCGCCGTGCTCGGTGCACCCGGCTTCTTTCGCGTCTACCGGCTGCAGCGCCCCGTGCCCGAACGCGCCGTCGTCGCCGATTCGTTCCATCTGAAGCCGTTGCTGCGCATCGCGCAATCGGCCGACCGCTACCGGATCCTCGGATTGAGCCGGAACGAGGTGAAGCTCTTCGAAGGCAACCGCGACGTGCTCGACGACGTGGAACTGCTGGCCGGCATCCCGCGCTCGCCGGCCGACGTCACCGGCGAGGAGCGCGATGCCGAGCGCGCCACCCGGCACTACGGCGCCGCCGCGTCGGGCAAGGTCACGCGACACGGAACCGACGTGCGCCAGGAGGCGATCGACCGCGAGACCGAGCGCTTCTTCCGTTCGGTCGACCGTGCGCTGCTCGAACATCACACGGCGGATCCGATGCCGCTGCTGCTCGCGGCGCTGCCGGAGAATCACCATCTGTTCCGGCGCATCAGCCGCAATCCGTCGTTGTCGGCTTCGGCGCTGTACCTGAACCCGGATTCGATCTCGCTCGACGCGTTGCGCGTGCGGGCGTGGGAGCTCGTGCAGCCCTTCTATCTCGAGCGCCTCGCCGGCCTGGTCGGCGCCTTCGAGGCTGCGCACGCGAAGCAGCTGGGCTCGGGCGATCTCTCGGACATCGGCGTCGCGGCGGCTGCCGGGCGGGTCGGCACGCTGCTCGTCGACGCCGATCGTGTCGTGCCGGGGCGATTCGATGCGCAGAGCGGCGCGATCGAGCACGGCGCGCTGGACGACCCGAGCACCGACGACCTGATCGACGACCTCGCCGAGGCGGTGCTGCGCTTCGGCGGCGAGGTCGTCGTCGTGCCGTCGGAGCGCATGCCGGTGCAGAGCGGCGCGGCGGCGATCTACCGCTATTGAGCGGCGGGCCGCACGGCCGCCACCGGCGAGCGCCGGCGCGTGCTCATCCCGCGTCGGGCCGGAAGGGCGCGGCCTTGCCGAGGACCGACTCGACGAGCGCCTGCGGTCCCTGCACCGCGCTGCGCTGGTGGTAGAACGCCAGCGCGCGCAGTCCGCCGAGCTCCTCGCCGCCGCCGGCGCGGCCCGGGCCGCCGTGCAGCGACATCGGCATCACGTTGCCGTGGCCGGTGTGCGTCTTCGCCACCGCCGGCGTGACGACGTGCACGCGGCCGTGCGCGTGCCCGATCTCGGTCGCCGCCCGCGCGGCGAAGTCGACGTCGTCGGTGAAGACCGACGCGACGAGCGAGCCCGCACCGCGGCGCGCGAGCGAGAACGCGTGCTCGGTGTCGCGATAGGGCACTACCGTGGCAACCGGACCGAACACCTCGGTTTCGTGCACGAGCGTCGATGCGTCGGCGTCGTCGACGGCGAACAGGTGCGGCATCGCGAACGCGCCGACCGACGCGTCGGCATCCACCAGCGTCTTCTCGTCGCCGGCGAACACCGGCTCGGCTTCTGCGCCGAGCGTCTTCAGTCCTTCGCGCACGGCGTTCGCCTGCGCGCGGCTGGCCAGCGAGCCCATGCGCACGCCCTCGTTGCGCGGGTTGCCGACCCGGATCCCGGCGAGCGCCGACGCGATCGCTTCGGCCGCCTCGCGCGCGTGCGCCTGCGGCACCAGCACGCGGCGGATCGCGGTGCACTTCTGCCCCGACTTGACCGTCATCTCGCGCACCACCTCGCGCACCATCGACGCGAAGGCGTCCGAGCCGGGCGCCGCGTCGGGGGCGAGCAGCGCGCTGTTCAGGCTGTCGGTCTCGGAGTTCATCCGAACGCCGTGGCGAAGCACCGCGTGGTGCTCGCGGATCGCACGCGCGGTGTCGGCCGAGCCGGTGAAGGACAGCAGGTCGAAGGGCTGCAGCGCGTCGAGCAGGCCGTCGCTGGAGCCGCAGACCACCGACAGCGCGCCGTCGGGCAACACGCCCGCGGCGACGACGTCGGCGACCATGCGCTGCGTGAGCCACGCGGTGGCGGTCGCAGGCTTGACGACGACCGGCACGCCGGAGAGCAGCGCCGGCGCCGCCTTCTCCCACAGCCCCCAGGCCGGGAAGTTGAACGCGTTGATGCACAGCACGAGACCGCGCTGCGGCGTGAGCAGGTGCGCCGCCTGGAAGCTGCCGTCCTTGCCCAGCTTGACCGCGGCGCCCTCCGCAAGCCAGCGCGCGTCGCCGAGCCTGGCGCCCCAGCGCGCGTACTGCCCGAGCGTGAAGATCGCGCCGTCGATGTCGACCGAAGAGTCGTTGCGCGTGGTGCCCGAGTTCTGCAGCGCGATGTCGAAATAGGCGTCGCGCTGGCCCTGCAGGGTCTCGGCAACGCGCGCCAGCAGCCCGGCACGCTCGGCGTAAGTGAGCGCCCGCAGCGCCGATCCACCGCGCTGGCGCGCGTAGTCGAAGCCACCGGCGAGATCGAGTCCGGCCGACGAGATGCGCACGAGCTCGGTGCCCAGCACCGGGTCGAACAGCGGCGCGCCCGCGCCCGAGCCGGCCTGCCAGCGTCCGCCGAGATGATTTTCGAGCAATTGGGTCATGGCGGCTCCCGGGGCAAATCAATCGAGGGGCATGAACGATAGTGCTTTTCTTCCGAGGGCGTCAAGCACTAGAATGCATGTTGCCCGCAACCCTGTCGATCGACGATGGTCATGAGCGCACTCCCCGATTCCGATCCGTTCCCGGTTCCCGTGCCCGCTGCGGCGCCGGCCAACGGCGCAGCCGCGGGCGCGGCGCTCGACCCGGCGGCGACCGTGCTGCCCGCGCTCGCGGAGAGGATCCGCACGCTGCGCGCCCGCCGCGGACTGACGCGCAAGGCGCTCGCCGCGGCGGCCGGAATCTCCGAGCGCCACCTGGCGAACCTCGAGCACGGCAGCGGCAACGCATCGATCCTGATCCTGCACCAGCTGGCGGCAGCACTGCATTGTGCGCTGGCCGAGCTCGTCGGCGACGTCACGACCGACTCGTCCGAATGGCTGCTGATCCGCGAGTTGCTCGAGAACCGCTCGGAGGCCGACCTGCGGCGCGCCCGCCTGAAGCTCTCCGAGCTCTTCGACAACGCAACCGGCGACGAGCGGCTGCGGCGCAGCCACATCGCGCTCGTCGGCCTGCGCGGCGCGGGAAAGTCGACGCTCGGGCGCATGCTCGCCGACGACCTCGGCTTTCCCTTCGTCGAGCTGGGACGCGAGATCGAGAAGCTCGCCGGTTGCGGGATCCCGCAGATCCATTCGCTGTACGGCGCGAACGCCTACCGTCGCTACGAGCGACGCGCGGTCGAGGAAGTGATCCAGATCTTCCCCGAGGTCGTCATGGCCACTCCGGGCGGACTCGTCTCCGACAGTGCAACCTTCAACCTCGTGCTCGCGCACTGCTACACGGTGTGGCTGCAGGCCGATCCCGAGGATCACATGCGGCGCGTGCGCGAGCAGGGCGACCTGCGTCCGATGTCGGGGCCCGGCGCGATGGAGGACCTGCGTCGCATCCTGGCCGGGCGCGCGTCGTTCTACGCGAAGGCCGACCTCACGTACCGGACGAGCGGAAAGTCGCTCGAGAAATGCTTCGCCGGATTGCGTACCCAGGTGCGCGCCGCGATCGCCGAATCGGCCTGAGCGGCGCCCCGTCCCGCAGGGCGACGCGTCGCGCCGCCCCCTTCCAGCCGCTTTCCCCCTTCGACATGCATTCGAGTGCTTGACAGCGGCATTCGAATGCACCATGATGCATGAACTTGCTGCAGATACGCACTATATTGCATACCTTCTCGTTCGCAGCGCAGCCTGCGGCGGGGAGTCCAGAGGAGTCGTCCTGATGAATACTTCCGCACCGGTCGCGACGTCCACGCCAGCGGCTTCGTCGAACCCTCCTGCAGCGCCCGACGGCGCGCAGAACGCGACTCCCGCGGCCGGCGGCGCGCCTGCCGTCGACTACCGCACCGATCCGTCGCGCTACAAGCACGTGAAGCTGTCCTTCGACGGCCCGATCGCCACGCTGTCGCTCGACATCGACGAGGACGCCGGCATCCGTCCCGGCTACAAGCTCAAGCTCAACTCCTACGACCTCGGCGTCGACATCGAGCTGCACGACGCGCTGCAGCGCATCCGCTTCGAGCACCCCGAGGTGCGCACCGTCGTCGTCACCAGCCTGAAGGACCGCGTGTTCTGCTCGGGCGCGAACATCTTCATGCTCGGCACGTCGAGCCACGCGTGGAAGGTGAACTTCTGCAAGTTCACCAACGAGACGCGCAACGGCATCGAGGACTCGAGCCGCAACTCCGGCCTGAAGTTCGTCGCCGCGCTGAACGGTTCGTGCGCGGGCGGCGGCTACGAGCTCGCGCTCGCCTGCGACGACATCGTGCTCGTCGACGACCG
>JBIQJM010000013.1:0-51806 GCA_044507525.1 Burkholderiales bacterium | reverse complement strand
TGCACCCCCGCCCGGTTCAGTTCGTGCTGGACCGCGAGCAGTTCCTCCTTGCTGACGAAGCGAGCCAGGTCCGCAGGATCGAGCGACGGATCGAGAAGCCGGAAGAACCGGATCTCGTCCGGCGAGAAGCGACGCTCGAAGTAGAGATGGCGATAGCGACGCCCGATGTACCCCGGTCGTCCGTACTCGAGCGAGGCGCCGACGAGCCGAACGGCCTCGCGGGACAACTTCGAGAGCGTCTTCTTCACGCGTATCGCTCCGGAGCCGGGCGGATCGTCCGGACGTGGCCGCTCACGGCGTGCGATCACCAACGGTGGGCGACTCCCTGCCGGTGATCACGGCACCGATGTCCGGAGCCGCGCCGGAATATCCGTCGGTAATGCCGGGGATCGCGACGCCGGCGCCCCGCAAGCGGCTATGCGCAGCCAACGCCGGTTCGTACAGGGGAAGCACTGGAACCGTATATTGCCCCGGGAAACGGATCTCCGTCGCGAAGGGATTGCGCTCCGCTATGACGTCACCTTCGTGTCGTCGGTGACTCGTGCCGAACACCGGGGTCGTTTCCGGTAGTCGACCTCGAGCCGACGCCATGGAGGAAAAAGAACCTCCGGTCTTCGTCCACCACACCTTGGAATCCGGATACCACGCGTTGTGCGTGAAATCGATCGGATCGTTCCCACGCGACTCGATCGCCAAGAGGTTCGGGCCGGCGAAGTGGAGAATGTTGTTACGGTACGCCCACGCCCTCAGCTTTCCATTGTCGGACTGGATCCATCCCCACTCGCGGCCGCCTCCGTATCCGGGAATTCGAACGACCGTATTGTTGTACAGAAACATGCCGCTGTTCGTGTTATTGAGCTTGAAGGGCTGGCGGCCGACGTTGATCCCGACGTTGCGGAAGACGAAGGCCGGCCCTCCATATATAGGATCGAACGAAACGAGTGTCATCGAATTCTGGACTCGATTGTCGTAGAACGTGACGTTACGAATCGCGTAGTCTCCCTCGAATGCATCGTCGCACGTGAACAGGATCCGATTTCGATAGAAATGAACGCCCGCATTCTCGACGCGGGCCGAAACGGCAAGCGAGTCCCCGAAGCCGGCGAGCGTGTTGTTGAACACCGCGTGCCCCCTCCCCGGAATGCGAATACCGTCGTCGTTCCACGAGGCGTTTGATTCGAGGGTGTTCTTCCGAAATGAATTGTTTCCGATCAACGTATTGTCATAGATCAGGAACTGCTCCATGTCGCCGCTACCGACTATTCCTTGATCGACGTCCCGGATCTGAAGATTCCGGAGCGTGATCCGCCTCGGGGTGTACTCGGACCACATCTGGACGCCGACGGACCGGGCCGCCGTCCCGCTGTCGACGCCCGAGCCTTCGAGCGTGAGATTCTCGATGATCACGTCGGACGCCCGTACCAGGTACAGCACTCGACCATTGCGGTCGCGAATCGTGACCCCCTCGCGGCTCTCTCCCCGGATGTAGATCGGCTTAGCGCGGGTGCCGCTCGCCTTGAGCGTCAGATTGTCGACGTCGTAGTCGCCATTCTCGACGAGCAGAACGTCACCGGGCTTCAACTGATCGAATACTCTCTGAACCTCGGTCCCATCCATCCCGGACGGAATTCGCTTCGTGGGAGCTGGCGCCACTGCCGGCAGTCCGGACGTCTCGGCATCGAGCTGTCTGCGTACGATCCGGTCGCTGCTTCGCACCGTGACCTCTACGCGGTAGCGCTTGCGAGGCGCGAGGCCCGTGATCACTCCCGCCAGCGCCGACACGACGGCCGAATTCTCGGCGACGAAATCGGGCCGGATGAGCGCCAACGGATGGGCGTCGACCCACGCGTCCCCCTGCATGTAGCGGACTTCCGCGTTGATCGACGTATCGATCTCGCCCTGCAACGGGAGATACAGCGACACCTGTTCCGGCGTAGGCGGTCCGTCCTGTCTCAACTGTCCGACCTTCGCTTCGAGATCGGTCGGAAAGTGATTCGACAGCGGCGAGCCCGGCCCCGTATCAGCCGACGCGCCGCCCGTGCCGAAGGAGAACAGCACGTGCACGAGAACCGCTCCCATGAGCCATCGCCGTGCGTTCTGCGATGTGGCCCGAAGCATGATTCTCGTTCGACGGAACCGCAAGAGGCCGATCGTACCGTCCGCGCCCGGAGTGGCACGCGAATTTCTTCCATCGGCGGCCTGAACTCGTTTCATGCGGACCAGGTCCCTTGACGCAAGCACCGTCACAACCTCATGATCAGTTGCGACAGCTTCACGGGCGAAGTAGCCGCATTGTTGGTCACTGCATGGAATCAGGATGACACTGCAATGGCAACCACCAGTCGTTATACCCGCAGGGACCTTCAGCAGTTCTTCCTGCTCCTGGTCGGTTTCGAGGTATTGCTGATTGCCGCTTACTTCGTCGACATGCTGCTCGGGAGCCCGTTCTGGCTGTTGCAGCGTCTCGTCGACATCGACGGCGAGAACAGTTTCGCGTCATGGTTCTCGTCTACGCAGCTTTTCCTGATAGGACTGGTGTTCTTCCTCTGGGGATGGCGCCGCGAATCCGACACCGGACCGGACCGTTGGTTCACCCTGCTCTGCGCGGTTGCGTTCTTCTTTCTTTCGGCCGACGAGGCTCTGTTTATACACGAGTCGATAACACGCGGATTGAGCAAGTACGAATCGCTGTACCGCTTCAAGGGCGGTCATGGCATGTGGATTCCGTTTTACGTAGGAGCTCTTGTTCTATTGGGCATGCTCTGCTGGCGACAGATCCAGCAGTTCTGGAAGCACCATCGAGAGGCATTCCTGCTGATGCTCGTCGGCGCAGCGCTCTTCCTGCTGGGCGCCGTCGGTCTCGAAATTGCGGCATACGAACTCATCTCCAAGGAATCGCCGATCCTCCTGATCGAGGTGGCGGCCGAGGAGTTTCTGGAGATGTTCGGAGCGAGCGTGATTCTGTACGCGGGAACGACCTTGTTGATCCCGCGGGAACAGGAAAGCGTCGTTCCCCCGGTAAGGCCGTCCAGCCACGAAGCGCCGATAGACACCGCAATGCCCCTGTAACCGATCGAATCTGCTGTCCGGCCGGATGCCCGATTGATCGCGACCGGTCGCCTGTGAAGTCCGTTCGATGAAGATCGTTCTTCATCGATCCGATGTCCCCGCCACGCCGATTGCCAACGTCGCCTCGACCAGCGCCTGCGCGACGAGCGGCGCGGCCCGCTTCAGCCCTTCCTCCTCCCCGGCTTCGAACGCGGTCAGCACGAAGGCCTTCGCGGCCGAAGTGCTCGTCGGTGGCCGCACCCCCACGCGCACGCGACGGACCGATTCGCTGCCGACGGCGGCGATGATCGATCGCATGCCCTTGTGTCCGCCGTCGCCTCCGCCGGGCCGCGAACGGACCGAACCCGACGGAAGATCGGTGTCGTCGAGCACGACGATGCACTCGGTCGCGGAACGATCCGCCGACCGAAGGAAGCGCTGCAGGGCGGGACCGGTGTCGTTCACGTACGAGCCCGGTTTGTAGAACGTCATCGTGCGGCCGTCCAGCTGCACGACCGCGGCGAAGCCTTCGGCGCTTTCGTGCCAGGTCGCACCGGCGTCCTCGGCGAGGACGTCGAGCATCCGCTGCCCGACGTTGTGCCGGGTTCCGACATAGGCGGGGCCCGGGTTGCCGACGCCGACGACGATGGGTGCCGGATACCCTGGACGAGCGCACGCCGGCGAGGACGAAAGCACCTGGCTCGCCGCGATCGCCGGCTGCTGCGCGTGCAACCGCGCGCAGGAACCGCAGAACCGGTTCATCCCGCATGCGGCTGCCCAGCATTGCACCGGCTGCTCCCGGTCCAGGACCAGCCGGACCAGATGATCCTGCGTGTTCGTCCCCTTGAGCAGCACCAGGTCGCCGGCACGCAGTTCGCCGCGCAGGTAGTCGGCCGCTTCGCGCACGCTGGAATGGGCCTTCAGCATGCGGCCGGGCGGCACGCATACCCGCTTGACGACATTCACGGCGGGCAGGCCGACCAGCACGACGAGGTCGGCCACCTCGAGCGCCTGGCGCGCGGCCCGTGCGTATCGATCCCGCGGCGACTTCGGCGAGTCGGAGATCGACCCCACGACGACGACCTTGCGATCGGCGCGTGCGCTGCGCATGAACTCCAGCGGATGCTCGAAGGACCACTGCGGGGCCTTCCAGTCGTCGCGAACGAAGACGACGCCGTCGGCGGTCGTTTCGATCTGCATGCGCGCCTGCATGGGCTCCAGGAATGCCAGAGCCACGAGCGCTTCCTGAAGGCCGACGCCGGCGGCAACCGCGGCACCCAATGCGCTCAGCACCGGAAGCGCCAGGTGCACCCCGTGCAAGGCGGTCCGGACCCGATGCCGGCGGCCCTCGAAGACGACGTCGAGCACGAGCGCTTCGGGCCAGCAGGAGTGCGCTTCGAGCAGTCGCAACGTCGCACCGTCGTCGCGCCCGACCCAGACGATCCGTCCGTCGAAGCGCGCGCCGATCGCACGCACCAGCGGATCGTCGCGGTTCAGCACCGCGACGCCGTTCGCGGGAAGCGCGCGGATCAGTTTCTCCTTCTCGGCGGCGATCGCCTCGAGACTGCGGAACGCGCTGTAGTGCTCGCGGGCGATGATCGTCAGGACGCCGATGCTCGGACGGACCGCCTGCAGCGACCGGTCCAGATAGCCGGGGCATCCTGCCGAGACCTCCACGATGCTGAAGCGATGCCGGCGGGTCGTTTCCAGGACGGCACGTTCGACGTCCCGGTGTTCGTTGCCGGTTCCGAAGCTCTTCGCGCAGGCGCCTTTCGCCGAGAGGATGCCGAAGAGCAGCTCCTTCGTCGTCGTCTTGCCGGCGCTGCCGGTGATCCCGATGAACGTGACGTCCGACAGCCTGCGCCGGTGCCAGCGCGCCGCCCGGCTCCAGGTCCGATCGCGCAGCTTGCGGACGAACGCAGCAGCGGCCCGCCGCGCGGCACGCGCTGGTACCCATCCTTTCCGGAGCGAAAACTCCAATCCGCCGACGCTCCCGAGACGACGAACGCTGCCAGCCTAGCGGATCGGCGAGCAGCCATGGGGTTTTCCGCACTGGCAAGTGGAAGTGCGGAATCGCGAGAGTTCGCAGGAGTGGTGTTCCCTCTACGAAGGCGCCGCGGCCACCATCCGTTCCGCCGGCATCGGTTCGGTGGGAGCGTCCTCGGACCGCTGCGCCCACTCGAGCAGGTGCAGCGACCACTCGGTCGCGCCGAGCGGACAACACCCCACCTGCTGCGCGAGGACGCTGTCCCAGTTGTAGTTCGCTTCGAGCAGCACCGGTCCGCGGTCGGTGATCGCCACGTCCCAGCCGATCGACGGGAACTGCGGAAAGCAGTCGTGCGCGCGCAGGCCGAGTTCCTTCACCTCGTTCCAACAAGGAAGCTTTCGGCCGGTGATCGGCGCCCCGCTGTCGGGATGCCGAAAGAGGTCGAGATGGGCCTGGTGCAGGTCCTTCAGCACCGCGATCCCCAGGACGCCGCTATCCCGATCGATCGGGCATGCCACGCCGCCGCGCGCAAAGTTGTCGGCGATGTCCCCGCCCTTCGGAATGCGGAAGGCGCACAGCAGGATGCGCGGGCCTTTCCCGGAAGGCGAGCGCACCGTCACCAGCCGAACGGTGCACAGCCCTACCGGGCTCAGGTCGAGCAGCGCCGAATGGTTCGACAGGCGCCGCTGCAGGACGTACGACGCCTCCTTCGACAGTTGCCGGAGCCGCGACAGAAGCGCCTGCTCGTCGTGGTTCGCGGCCGACTCCGCGTCGACCCATGCGTTTCCGTTCCACGACCAGGACATCGCTCCCTGTCCGCACATCCCTTCCGCTTCCTTGGCGAAGAGGTCGACGCGGGGAAGCGATTCGCCGGTCCACCAGCGAACGGCGCCGTCCGCGAATTCGGCAATCGTGTCCGCCACCGGCAGCCCCGCTGCGGCAGCCGCCTGCGCGAAGCGCCGCTTGTCGGCGAGCAGGCCGGGATCGATGCCGAGCCTGCGGTACAGGTTCGAGCGGATCTCGAAGGCGAACTGCGAGGGGACGAAAAGCGTCTCGGGCGGCTGTCGATACAGCCGATACCGATAGAAATCCTCGACGCTGAAGCCATCGCGCAGGCGCCGAACCAGCATGCGCGTCTGCCGGCCCAGGCCGACCGAGTGCTGCCGCGCGACGCGGGGGCCGTAGCGCGCGACCGACAGCACCGCCTTCGCCGTCCGCCGCAGGGGCCGGGTCCAGCGACGCGGCTGGCTGCGCCCGGCGTAGTCCCCCCTGTACGGCGCCAGCAAGACGCGGTAGACGTGCTGGAGTTCCTGCTGCGACGCTTCCATTTCCATCCACTCCGTTCATCGGGGACAGCGAGCGATCAGACGAGCCCGCCGAGCTTGCGGAACTGCCATCGCACCCAGCGGCCCAGCGGTGCAGGCACGCGCGCCTGCGTCCGTTCGAGGGCACTGCGCGCCGAGAAGAAGGCCGAGACGCCCCACTGGTGCCAGCTCGCGAAGGGCGCCGGCACGAGGCCGAGCAGGCGCAAGCCGGCCGCCACCTCCCGCACCTCGCTGCCGTGCGAGCCCTTGAAGAGCAGGACGTCGCCCTGCCGCAACCCGCGCGCGAGCGGCTCGAGGATCCGATCGGGCGACTCGAACCACTGCACGTGCGACGAGGCGCCTAGCCGATCGCGCAGCGCACGCATCGCCTCCCCGCACAGCAGCACCGAATCGATGCCGCCCTCGAGCAAGGGCTCGGCCAATGCTTCGTGCTGCCGTTGCGAGTCGGCACCGAGTTCGAGCATGTCGCCGAGCACGGCGATGCGCCGCGCGCCCGGTGCCGGCTGCAGCGACGCGAGCAACCCGAAGGCCGCTCGCATCGACGCCGGGCTCGCGTTGTAGGAGTCGTCGATCACCGTGACCCGTCGGCCGCAGACGCGCAGCGTTTCGATGCCGCTGCGCCCCATCGCCGGCCGTACCGTCGCGCAGTGCTCGAGCAGCGACTGCCATGCGACGCCGGCCGCCTGCGCGGCGGCGAGAACGCCGAGGCTGTTCAGCGCCATGTGTCGGCCGGGCAGGCCGAGCCGATAGCTCGCTTCCTCGGTGCGGAAGCGCGCGCGGACGGTGCGGGTGGCTGCGTCGTATGCGAGGAGGCGGAAGTCAGACGCCTCGCTTTCGCCGAAGGTGACCACCTTCGCGCCCGCGTCGCGTGCAATCCGTTCGGCACGCTCGAAGTGCTCGATGTCGCGGTTGACGACCGCGGTTCCGCCCTCCGGAAGGTCGGCGAACAGGCCGGCCTTCTTCTCGGTGAGCTCGACCAGGCCGCTGTGGAGGTCTGCGTGCACCGGGGAGACGTGCGTCAGCAGTGCAACCTGCGGCCGAAGCGTGGCGGTCGCATCCTGCACCAGCGCCTGCAGCGAGACTTCGACGACGAGGAAGTCGGAAGTACCCAGGTTCGCCGCCTGGCAGAGAACGCCGTCGTGGAAGTTCTTCTGCCCGTTGGAGCGCACGCTCGCCCGGGCCGACAGCAGGTGCCGAAGGAGCGCGCACGAACTGGTCTTGCCGACACTGCCGGTGACGGCCACCGCGATCGTGTCGGTGCTCGCGCGAAGATGCGCGACGAGCGCGCGCAGCGCGTCGGGAACCGATTCCACGCGCAAGACCGGATAGCAGCTGCGCGATGGCAGCTCGACGTCGGGTGCGACGAGCAGGCCGCCGCGGCCGAGCCGCGCAGTCAGGCGCTCGGGGGCGACGCCGTATTCCATCTGGCCGGTGCGCACGAGAACGAGCTGCCCCGGAAAGTGATCGAAGGCCGAGAAGCACAATCCGCCGTAGCGCCAGTCCGCCGACGGCGGATGCTGCCAATGCCCGCCCGTGATGCGGGCGAGCGCAGGTGCATCGAGTGCCGTATCGGACCGAGCCACTGCCCCCTCCGCAGAATCCGATGGCGGAAGCAATCCGGCTGCCTTGCCGTCAGTGCATGCGAGGGCGACCGCCCGCCAGGCCTCGCGCACGTCGATAGACGGGCAGCAGATGGACGAGCGGCGAGTTCTTCGCGTACTCCGCCACCCCGTCGTAGCGGTGGATCTTGCGCACCACCCGCTCGAGCCGGGCGACCAGCGGCGAATCGCTTGCGTACTGCCGCGCCAGTTCGAGGTTCTCCATGGTGAGGACCGGGTGGTCCGCGAACATGGTCCGGTCCCAGTGCCCGGTGGAGGTGTCGCGGAAGCTCGAGACCCGATCTCGCAGGCCGAGCGCCTCGAGCGCGACCGCCGTGCGCACGCACTTGTAGCAGCGGCCGCAGTTGAAATCGCCGCCGGAATTCTCGATGCACACGCGCAGGTTCTCGAGCACGAGATCCGCATTCCAGTCGACGATGCGCGCCGTCTTCGTCGCACGGCTCGCTTCGCCTCCGTCGTGGACGATGCGGATCGACGGCGTCGAGAACCGGTCGTCGACGAGCGGACTGCTGCCGTGCGGCACCTGGTGCAGGTAGGTGAACGACGACGGAATGCAGACGTACGACAGGCCCTTGGCGAGCACCGAGCCGACGGCCGCGAGCGCGCTGCCGAAATAGTAGCGCTCCCAATGCAGCGGGAACAACGAGCGCAGGTTGGTCGTACCGACGATGCATTCGACCCCGACCAGCGCTGCGATGCGCTCGGCCCTGCGCTGCGAGGCTTCGGTCGCCTCGCTGTCCTCGAGCGCCCGCTCGATGCCGTGCATGAAGACGATGTGCTTCAGCGGCACCGGCAGCGGATCGTGCTCCAGCCGCTTGAGCAGCGTGTAGAAGGAATCGATGCCGCCGGAGAAGAAGGTCGCCGCGCTCCTCGGCTGGCGAAGCTCGGGCAACCCGTTGCGCGGCCTTCCGCGGATCGGGACGCGATGAAAGCGCGGCCACCAGGTGTGGAAGATGTCGCGAACCCCCGCCAGGTCGAACAGCAGCGATTCCGAGACCGGGACCTCCAGTTCGAGCGCTTCGCCCGCCGCCATCGACGGTGCGAGCAGTGCGATCGCGAAGGCATCGCCCGCGTCGGAGACGCAATGCTCCCAGGCACGGGGGAACTCGAAGCGGATCTCGTTCGCGCTGCCCGCCCCCGCGAAATGCGTTTCGCTGATCGCCCAGGGAACCCGGGCATCGGACAGGCGCTCGACACGGCCAACGAGGCAAACGGTGTCCGCGGAGCGTCGGATTTCCACTTCGGTCAGTCGCATCGGATCCTTCGTTCATCGACCAGATGCCCGACGTTAGCTTCAAGGCGCCCCGGGTTTATCCCTATGTCTCGTTGCCGAAGGGGTTTCTTGCACGATTCGTGCCTGGGCGCCTGAGGAAGCCGATCGTGTCGGTGATCACCGCATCCCAGTCGTCCGGATTCGAGCAGGTGTGATCGGCGTGCTCGAGGCGAAAGCGGCTCACCTTCGGTGCCTCGGCCGCCCGGCTGGGCTGCATCGCCAACTCGAACTCGGCAGCCGTGAGGTCGTCGCCGCTCAGCTGTAGGTGCACCGGCCGATCCGCGTCGAGCAGCGCCCGGGCCACGCGCGCCGGAAGGCTCCCGGATTCGCCGCTGCCTGCGCCGACCTCCTTCGCCCGCCACGACTGCCGCAGGTGCGTTGCGGCCTCTCGCAGGCTGCCGAACACGTCGATCCTTCCCGTCGCCAGCTTCTTCCAGAACTCGCGGGAGCGAAGACGCGAGCCGTAGTGCTGCGAGACCAGTGCGGCCGAATGCGTCGCCTCGCTGCGAGCCCAGGGATTCGCTGCCACGACCGCGCACACGCGATCGTCGGCCCGTGCATGGAAGAGCGCCGCACTGGCGCCTTCGCACAAGCCCCACAGCGCGATCCTCTGGCAGCCCGGCACTGCATCCAGCAAGGCGTCGCAGGCCCGCCGGATATCCGGTCCGGCCTTCTCGAAATCCGGCATCGGCCCGGCACTGTCGCCCATGCCCGTGTAGTCGAAGCGCAGGCACGGGAAGCCGGCGCGCGCGAGGGCGCGCGCCATCGTGACGAACTGGCGATGGGAGCCGACCCGCGTCTGCGGACCGCCGACGACGATGACGACACCGACGGCAGCCGTCTCCCGCGGCTCGCCCGGAAGGGCGAGCACGCCGATCATTCCGTCGAACTGCAGCAGCGACTCGACGGGTTCCACGGCAAGCGCGATCGAGGTCATGGGCGCTGCCCTGCCGCGTGCCCTTCGATCGCATCGACCGTCACGTCGACCAGCGACGGCAGGTCGACCAGGTCGGAGACGTTCCAGAACGGCGAGCCTTCGACGGCGACCAGCGCAACGTCGACCCCCTGTTCGCGCCATGCCGCTGCCCGGCGCTGCAGCGCCTCCGACGGAGAAACGGCTGCCTCGGCCGACGGCGGCCGCACGTCGACCAGCGTTGCCGCGCGCACGCGCGGCGCGGCGCTCGCGTCGAGCCGCTCGAGCTCCCCGGCGAGGGTCGGCGAGATCGGATAGCCGCCGAGGAAGGCGATGCGCCCCGCAGCCCACGTCGCCTTCGCGTCGACCGGCTCCGCGCCCGGTCGACGTCCCTGCGCGATCTTCGCCGCCCGCAGCATCGCCGAGAGCTGCATGCGTCCCTGGAGCAGCGGCGCCCAGCCGACGAGCGCGCTCGTTGCGCCCGGCACGCGTTGCGTGAGCTCGACGGCCAGCGCAACGCCGAGCCGGCAGCCGAAGAGCACGACCGGCACCGCCGATGTCGAACGCATCGCTTCGAGCATCGTCGCCAGATCGTCCAGCCAACGGTCGACGGTCGCGTTCTCGAATCCGGCGCTGCTGTCACCGGTGCCGTGCAGGTCGAACCACGTCGTCCCGATTCCGCGGCGTGCGAGCGCCTCCGCGACCAGACGCACCATGCGGCGCGTCTGGTTCATCTCGTCGCCGAAGGCGGGTACGCACAAAACCTGCGCCTTCGAGGCACCCATCGGCGCGTGCTCGACGACGACCGTTCGATGCCCGGCAAGCTGCTCGAAGCGCGCGGACGCGCCGCGCTCGGGCAACGCCGCGGCAAAGCGCGCGGTCGTCATGCGCACGGGCGCGTCACTGCTGCACGGCCCCGGGCAACGGCGCAGCCGCGGACCGCAAGGGCTCGGTGCCGCGTTCGTGCACGTACTGCCGGCTCGGCAGCCAGGCGTTCTCTCCTGCCGTTCGCCCCGCGCCGGCGACGGCGGAGGCCGACAGGCGATAGCTTCCCGAGGCGAGTTCCGGGAGCGCGTTCAACGGCACCTGCACGTTGCCTTCGTCGCGCAGGGGTACCTGGACCTCGATCCTGCCCCGCCCGGCCCACACGTTGTCGACGAGCACCGCCTCGGCCGGACCCGCTCGCACGCGAACGAACAGTCCGCCCCCGGGCCGCCGATTCACGACCGTGTTGTGCGACATCACCAGCTCGTTCTCCGGCCAGCGATAGCCGCCCGCGGCGTAGGAAACGATCGTGTGGTTCGACGTCTTCGCCGACTGCTCGATGATGTTGCCGACGACGAGCGCGCGGCCGCCCTCGGCGATCTCCAGCTCGTAGCTCGAGTCGCCGTCCTCGTCGGTGATCCGGTTGTACTCGATGCGGTTCTCGCGCGCGCGCGACTTCAGCAGATGGCCCGTGCGGCCGCTGTGGAAGTAGCTGCCGCGAACCTCGAGGCGCGCGATGCGCCCCGCATAGATGCCGTGGCTGTAGCCGTCGCCGTGCCCGTTGCGCGCGAACAGCGACCGCTCGATCACCAGCGTCGAGCTGCCGTCGTTGCCGGTCAGGATGCCGTTCTCGTTGTCGAGGAAGCGCGAGTCGCGCACGACGAGCGTCCCCCGAGCGAGGCGGATGCCGGCGCCGTTGCGGTCGGCGACCCGCGCGCCGACGAAATCGAAGCCTTCGACCTCGAAGTGCCCGTTGCGAATGACCCAGATCGCCTTGCCTTCGGCCGCCTTGCCGTCGGCGACGAGGACGGCGCGGCCGCCCGCGGCGCGAATCGTCAGGCGCTTCTGCGGCCAGACCGCCACGTCGCCGCGGTACTCGCCCGCCTGCACCTCGACGGTGTCGCCGTCGCGGGCAATCCGGGCGGCCTGGGCGATCGTCGGCACGTCCCCGTCGGGACCCACGGTGATGGTCGTGCCGGCAGCGGCAGCGGCAGCCGGAGACGCACGGGCCACGGCCTCCGAAGCCGGACGCGCGACGGCCTTCGGAGCCGCGACGTCGTTCGCAACGAGGTTTGCGACGGCGTCCGGCCCGGCATCCGACCCGGCATCTTCGAGCGCCGGCTCCGCCATCGCCTGCACGATCCGCGATACGCGCGGCGCTTCGGTCGCGCGCTCCGCGGCCGCCGTCCGGGTCGGGTCGCCGTAGGTGCCGCCCAGCGTCTGCGCGCAGGCGGCCAGCAGCGCAACGACGGCGACGATGGCCGCCTTGCACGGGAAATGCGGACGCGAGCGCGCGCGGTTGCGCGCGCGAAGGACCGGCTGCCTCATCGAACCGAATCGAGCTCGCCGGCAACCGGCAACTGCCGGCCGTGGCCGAGCGCGCGCTCGTACACCTGGCCGTAGCGCTGCACCGAGGCGTTCCAGGTGCGCTCGCGCTCGACGAAGGCGCGCGCGTCGTCGAGGACGCCCGCAGCCCCCTCCAGGCCCTGCAAGGTCTGCACGACGCAGCGCGCGAGCGCCGCGACGTCGTCGTGCCGGAAGAGGAAGCCCGTCCTCCCGTGCTCGATCAGTTCGCGATGTCCGCCCACGTCGGAGGCCAGCACCAGCCGGCGCTGCGCCATCGCCTCGAGCGGCTTGAGCGGCGTGACGAGTTCGGTGAGCCGCATCGACTTGCGCGGAAACACGAAGGCGTCGATCAGCGACGAATACGCCGGAACGCGCCCGTGCGGTACGCGCCCGGCGAAGATCACGTGCCCCGACACGCCGAGTCGCGCGGCCTGCCCGCGCAGCGCAGCCTCCTGGGGCCCCCCGCCGACGAGCAGCAGGCGCGTGTCGGGACACTCGCGCAGGATGCCCGGCAGCGCCTCGACGAGCAGGTCGAGGCCTTCGTAGGCGTAGAACGAGCCGATGAAACCGAGCACCTTGCGACCGCGCAGGTCGTGCGTCGACTCGAGCGAACGATCGCGCTCTCCGAGCGGCGGAAAGCGCTCGATGTCGACCGCGTTCGGGATCACCGTGACCCGCCGGGGATCGACGCCGCGTCCGACGATGTCCTGGCGCAATCCTTCGCAGATGCAGGTGACCTGGTCGACCTGCCGCAGCACGCGCGTCTCGAGCGCGCGCGTGAGCGCGTAGCGCAGCCCCCCCTCGCTCGCGGTGCCGTGGTCGACGGCGGCGTCCTCCCAGAAGGCGCGCACTTCGTAGACGACCGGCAGCTCGAGCGACTCGGCCGCCTGCAGCGCGGCCAGCCCGTTCAGGCACGGCGAGTGCGCGTGCAGCAGCCCGGGGCGTTCGTGCCGCGCGACCTCGACGATGCGCTGCGCGAGCGTGCGCACGACGTCCCATTGGCGCAGCAGCGGCAAGCGCGCCAGTCCGCCCGGAAAGGTGCGGTGGAAGACGAGGCCGTCGACGGTCTCCTGCGACAGCGGGCTCGCGCCGCGCGCCGACGCGGCGTGCTTCGACGACGTGAGGTGCGCGGTTCGCCAGCCCAGCGCGCGCTGCGCGAGGACGATCGATCGCGAGCGAAAGGTGTAGCCGCTGTGCAGCGGGATCGAATGATCGAAGACGTGCAGGATCTTTTCGTTCATGCGGGCGATGCGGTTTCCAGCAGCCGATCGACGGTGCGCAGGTTCGCCGTCCAGCCGAACGATTCTGTCACACGCTTTCGACCCGCGGGATTGTGCCCCGTGCCGACGAGCGCCAGCACCGCGGCGGCGAAGCCTTCGGCATCGTCGTGCACGCGGAATCCGTCGCCGACCGGGAGATCGAGGCCGCTGGCCGCGGCGCCGGTGCAGACGACGGGCCGCGCCATCGCCAGCGCTTCCAGCACCTTGTTCTGCGTGCCGCGCGCGATCCGCAACGGTGCGACCGCGACGCTCGCGTGCGCCAGGTAGGGCCGCACGTCGGGAACGCGTCCGGTCACGTGCACGCCGTCGTGCGCCTCGAGCGCGCGCACCGAGGACGCAGGGTTGCTGCCGACGATGAAGAATCGCGCATCCGGCGCGCCCCTTCGCACCATCGGCCAGATGCGTTCGACGAACCACTCGACCGCGTCGACGTTCGCCCAGTAATCCATCGCGCCGGTGAAGACGACCACCGGAGCCTCGGCGCGGACGTCGCCCCCGGTGTACGGCGAGTCGAAGCAGGCCTGCGGGTCGAAGTACTCGGTGTCGACGCCGTTGTCGAAGTACCCGACGCGCGCGGCCGACTCGGGGGCCAGCCGTCGAAAGAGCTCGGCCTCGGCCCGCGTGACGAACAGCGTCGCATCGAACTCGCGCGCGACCGAGCGCTCGAACTCGAGCAGCTTTCGCGCCTCGCGGGCATAGACCCAGCGCGCCGGCCCGCGCTTGCCCTCGGCGTACTGGCGCCACTTGTCCGAATCGACGTCGCAGAGGTCGGCGACGCGCCGCAGCCGCGCGTAGCGGCTGCCCTGCACGTACTGCGCCATCGTCGACGAGAAGACGACGACGTGCGAGATCGACCGGCGCTCGATCGTCTCGTCGACCCAACGCTGCATCGCGCCGTTGCGGTAGTACGGCAGCGACAGCGCTTCCCCGCTCGCCATCCCGGACAGGCTCAGGACGCGGCGCGCGAGCGGACGCAGCGGCACGAGCCGCACCGTCGCGCACAGCGCCTCGAGCGCGCCGCGATGCGGCCAGTCGTGCGGATCGTCGACGAAGGCGCCCAGGTGCACCTCGTGCTCGGAGGCGAGATGGCGAAGCAGGTGGTACGAGCGGATCTTGTCGCCCTTGTTCGGCGGGTACGGGATCCGGTGCACGAGCATCAGCAGCTTTCTTCGCATCGCCGGTCTCACGATATCGCAACGCCGGGCTCGCGCGCGGACGCCGGCGACGACAGCCGGGTGAACTCGGCGACGAGCCGCTCGACCCGCTGGTTCCAGCCGTTCGCCCGCGCATAGGCGACGATCGCCTCGCGGTCCCACGGACGCACGAGCGCTCGCTCGATCGCCTCGGCGAAGCGGGCGGCGTCCCACCATTCGACGAGCTCGCCCGTCGCGGGCTCGGCGACCACCTCGGCGTTGCCGCCGACGCGCGTCGTCACCACCGGCAGCCCGCACGCCATCGCCTCGAGGAACACGTTGGCCCAGCCCTCGAACTCGGTCGCCAGCACGAAGACGTCGGCGGCGCCGTAGAACCAGCGCAGTTCGTCCTGCGGCTGTCGCCCGCAGAAGCGCACGGCGTCCGCGACGCCCGCTTCGCGCGCCTGCGCTTCGAGCGACGCGCGCAGGTCGCCCTGCGAAGCGCCGCCGCCGACGATCAGGTAGACGAGTCCGGGGTAGCGCTCGCGCAGTCGCGGCAGCAGGGCGATGACCCGCTGGAAGCCCTTGCTCGGAATCAGGTTGCCGACGCCGATCAGCACGGGCACATCCGGCGCAAGCCCCAGCCGGCGTCGGGCCTCGGCGCGATCGACGGGTGCGAAGCGCTCCGCGTCCACGCCGTTGCCGATCACCTCGACCTTCGCCGCCGGCACGCCGACCGCTTGCGCCACGTTTCGCGCAAGCGCCTGCGAGACCGCAAAGAGCTTCGTCGCGCGCGCCATCGCCTCGCGCAGTCCCGCCTCCCGCGAGGTTCCGATCAGCCATTCGTCCTTGCTGCCGCGAATCGTGATCGTGGCCGGCAACCCGAGGCGCTGGGCGATCCGCGTCGCCGCCCAGCCGTCGGGATAGACGAAGTGCGCGTCGATCGCGGTCGCGCGAAACGCGCGGTGGATGCGGCGCACGCAGGCTTCGGTGCAGGTGGCCATCAGCCATCCGTCGAAGCGCTTGCCGATTCCGGGCAGCGAGAACCACCGCGGGCGGTAGACGTCGATGCCGTCCATCTTCTCGTGCGCGGCCGCCATCGGCCGGAAGTCCTTGCGGAACAGCCGGATCAGCGCGTCCAGCGGCGACCACGCCTGCGGCGCGACGACGACGATCGGCACGCGGCGCGCGACGCGGAACATCCGTTCGCGGATGAAGGTTCCCGCGGTGGGTGCGGCGTCGCTCGGAAACAGGCTGCAGTAGACGATCAGGCGCGGTTCGATCACGGGGCCATGGCATGCGCCGGCGCGCGGCGCCGGGTGCGTCGAATGGTAGCGACTCTACGCGAGGCGCGGAGGGGCAACCGCGTGCACTTCTCCACGATTCGACGTCGATTCCACGTGGCACGGCGACCCCACTGCCGAAATCGCGTCTGTCCGAGCCCTTTCGCCCGGGTGCTTACACTCGATCGCACCCCCTCGCACCTTCGTGGAGCCGCCGATGTCCCCGTTCCGCGCCGACGCCTTCGTCTTCTTCGGCGCCACCGGAGATCTCGCCCAGGGCAAGATCTTCCCCGCCCTCGCCGCACTGGTGCGCGCGGGCCGGCTCGAGATGCCGATCGTCGGCGTCGCGCGTTCGCCGCTGTCGCTCGACGAGTTCCGCGCCCGCGCGCGCGACAGCCTCGAGGCGCAGGGCCCGGTCGACGAGGACGCCTGGCAACGGCTGAGCCGACGGCTGCGCTACATCGACGGAGACTACGGCAACCCGCAGACCTTCGCGCGGCTGCGCCGCGAGCTCGGCGACGCAGCGCATCCGCTGCACTACCTGGCGATCCCGCCGTCGATGTTCCGGGCCGTGCTCGAAGGCCTGGCCGGCGCGGGGTGCACCGAGGGCGCCGGCGTGATCGTCGAGAAGCCCTTCGGACGCGATCTGGAGTCGGCGCAGGCGCTGAACCGCACGGTGCACGCGCATTTCCCCGAGTCGTCGGTGTTCCGCATCGACCACTACCTGGGCAAGGAAGCGGTGCAGAACCTGCTGTACTTCCGCTTCGCCAACGCCTTCGTCGAGCCGCTGTGGAACCGCAACTACGTCGACTCGGTGCAGATCACGATGGCCGAGGCCTTCGGCGTGCGCGACCGCGGTGCGTTCTACGACGGCGTCGGCGCGATCCGCGACGTCGTCCAGAACCACCTGCTGCAGGTCGTCTCGCTGCTCGCGATGGACGCGCCGGTCGGCAGCGACGCCGAGTCGATGCGCTCGGAGAAGCTGCGGCTGTTTCGCGCGATGCGCCCGCTCGACGTGTCGCAGGTCGTTCGCGGACAGTTCCGCGGCTATCGCGAGCTGAAAGGGGTCGCGCCCGATTCCGACGTCGAGACCTTCGTCGCGCTCCGGCTGCAGATCGAGACCTGGCGCTGGGCCGGCGTGCCTTTCTACATCCGCGCCGGCAAGCATCTCCCGGTGACGGCCACCGAAGTGTTCGTCGACCTGAAGACGCCGCCGATGGCGGTCTTCGATCCCGTATGCGCGCACCGCTCGAACTACTTCCGGTTCCAGCTCGGCCCCGAGGTGATCGTCTCGATCGGCGCGCGCACGAAGCGGCCGGGCGAGCGAATGGTCGGCGACGACGTCGAGCTGGTCGCGACCTGCTGTCCCGAGAACGGCGGAAGGAGCGCCTACGAACGGCTGATCGGCGATGCGCTGCGGGGCGACGGGGCGCTGTTCACGCGCGACGACACGGTCGAGGCGGCGTGGCGCGTGGTCGAACCGGCACTGCGCGACACCAGGCCGGTGCTGCCCTACGAGCCCGGCAGCTGGGGACCCGCAGCCGCCGCCGGGATCGTCGTCGGCGAAGAAGGCTGGCGCGATCCGAATCCGCGCCTATAAGCCGAGCCACCGGGCGATGATGTTCCGCTGCATCTCCGAGGTCCCGGAATAGATCGTCGACGCCACCGCGTCGCGCAGGCTTCGCTCGACCTCGTATTCCGTCGTGAAGCCGTATCCGCCGTGCACCTGCACGGCAGCGAGCGCCGTTGCCAGCAGCGACTCGCTGACGAAGAGCTTCGTGATCGACGCATCGAGCGACGCGTTTCGCGCGTGGTCGAGGCGCCACGCGGAACGGTACGCGAGCAGGCGCGCGGCCTCGAGCTGCACCTTCATGTCGGCGATGCGGTGCGCGACCGCCTGGAACCTTCCGATCGGCTGGCCGAACTGCCGGCGCGTGCGCGCGTACGCGATCGACGTCTCGAGCAGTCGCTCGATCGTTCCGACGTGGCCCGCGACGAGCAGGATGCGCTCCCAGTCCATTGCCGTCGCGAACACCGCCGATCCTCCGCCGACCTCGCCGAGCACGGCGTCGTCGCCGACGCGCACGTCCTCGAACGCGATCTCGCCGATCGGCGAGGTGCGCAAGCCCATCTTGTCGAGCTTGCGCCCGATGCGCAATCCGGGTGCTGCGGTTTCGACGAGGAACGCGGTCAACCCGCCATGGAAGCCCTTGCCCGGGTCGGTGACGGCGAACGCGACGACGACGTCGGCGACCGGCGCGTTCGAGATGAATGCCTTCGATCCGTTGATCCGCCAGCCTTCGCCGTCGCGCTCGGCGCGCGTATGCATCGCGAAGGTGTCGGAGCCCGAACCGGGCTCGGTGATCGCGTGCGCGCCGATCAGGCTGCCGTCGCACAGGCGGCGCAGGTATCGCTCCTTCTGCTGCGCGCTCGCATGCTTCCATACCGGCACGACGCAGGCGAGCAGGTGCGCGGACAGCGAGAAGACGAGGCCTCCGTCGCGACAGCCGTAGCCGAAGGCCTCGAGCGCGATCGCACACGACAGCGCATCGAGGCCGGTTCCGCCGTCTTCCTCGGGAACCGGCAGGCCCTGCAGCCCGATTGCCGCGCACTGCTTCCAGAGATCGCGCGAGAAGTCCTGCTCGCGATCGCGCCGGACGAGATCGTCGTTGGTCGCCTCGCGCGCGAAGCGCACGACGCTGTCGCGCAGGATCCGCTGCTCTTCGCTCAGCGTGAAGTCCATCGCCCTGCACTCCGCATCAGTTCGACTCCTTCAGCCGCTGGTAGTCGACCTTGTCGGTCGAGGTCTTCGGCAGCGCATCGTGCCAGGAGAAGCGGTCGGGAATCATGTACAGCGGAAGGCGCTCCGAACAGAAGCGCTTCATCTCGATCAGCGACGGATGGCTCGCGCCGCGCGCGCTCAGGAAGGCGATCACGCGAACGCCCGCCTCGTCGTCCGGCAGCGCGACGACGGCCGCCTCGCGCACCGCCGGATGCTGGTACAGGCCGGCCTCGATCTCGCCGAGCTCGACGCGATATCCGCGCCGCTTGACCATGCGGTCGCGCCGGCCGCGATAGACGTAGCAGCCGGGCGGCGATTCGACGACGATGTCTCCGGTGCGATACCAGCGCGTGCCCTCGGCGTCGACGAAGAAGCCGCGCTGCGTCTGCTCGGGGAGCGACCAGTAGCCCTGCATCACCCCGCGCCCGGCGATGCACAGTTCGCCCTCCTCGCCGACCGGCACCGGCTGCGCGTCCTCGTCGAGCACGCGCGCCGCCAGGTGCGAGCAGACGCCGCCGATCGGATACGGGGCGGTACGCTCGGCCGGCACGGGCGGAACCACTTCGTGGCAGGTGCAGACGTTCGTCTCGGTGGGCCCGTACAGGTTGAAGTAGCGCGGGCCGCGCCATTGCTCGCACAGGCTGCGCAGGTGCTTGACCGGGAACACTTCCCCGGCGAAGAGCACGAGACGCAGCGCCGAATGGTCGTGCGTGGGCAGGTTGCCGTACTGCGCCAGCAGCGAGAGGATCGACGGCGCCGAATACCACACGGAGATGCGTTCGTCCGCGATCAGGCGCGCGAGGTGTTGCGGCTCCTTGCCGGTTTCCTCGGCGACGAGGACCACCGCCGCGCCGTGCCCGAGCGGCAGGTGGATGTCGAGGATCGACAGATCGAAATGCAGCGGCGCATGCGACGAGAAACGATCGTCCGGCGTCGGCGCAAAGACCTCCGCGCACCAGTCGACGAAGCTGACCGCGTTCTCGTGCGAGAGCATCACGCCTTTCGGCTTGCCGGTGGACCCGGAGGTATAGAGGATGTAGGCGAGGTCCTTCGCCTGCGCGTCGACCCGGCCGTCCGCTGCGATGTCGTCGGTCTCCTCCAGCGCCGATCGCAAGCCGTCGCCGCCGCCGGCTTCCGGCAACACGATCGAGGGCGGCGGTGCACCGAGCGCTTCGAGCGCGGCGAGCAGCGGCTCGTGGAAGCGGGCCTCGACGAGCACGGCGCGCACCGCGCAGTCGTGCAGGATATAGGCGTTGCGCGCGGCCGGGGCGCCGGGGTCCACCGGCACGTATGCGGCGCCGGCCTTCAGGACGCCGTAGATGCTCGCCACCGCGTCGATCGACTTGCGCATGTACAGGCCTACCCTGTCGCCGCGCTGCACGCCGAGCGCGACCAGCCGGTTGCGCAGCCGATCGGACAGGCGATCGAGCGCGCGGTAGTCGATCGAGGCGCGCCCGGGCTCCACGACAGCGGGGCGCTCCGGGAAACGCGCCGCGGCCTCGACGAAGGCGCGGTGCAACGCTCGAGTCTCGCGCATGGGGGCTCCTACTTCATCTTGCCGCGCACGAGCGAGACGATCCGGTCGATCGAGTCGAGGTGCTCCTTGCTCGCTTCGTGCGCCGCCAACGCGATCCCGTAACGCTCCTCGAGGTGCATCACGAGCTTGAGCGTGGCGATCGAATCGAGGATTCCGGCGCTGATCAACGGCAGGTCGTCGGTCAGGTCGTCGGGGTTCTCGCCGGGCAGGAACTCCCGGAGGATGAAGTCCTTGACCTCGCTTCGCACGGCTGCGTCCATGTCCGTTCCCTCGGGCCGGCGCCGCCGGCGGCATCCACGATTCGAGTCGGTCGCGCCGCGTGCTTCAACGCGTGCGCGTGGAGTCGAACAACTCGGCGCGACGCGACATCAGTTCCGCGTAGAGCCGATCGGCAATGACCTGGTGTCCGCGGACGTTCGGATGGTCGTCCCATTCCCCGACCCGCAACGTCGTGTAGTCGTGCTCGCGGTAGACGTCGGCCATGTCGATGACGACGAAACCCGCCTCGCGCGCGATCTGCACCGTGCGCGCGGTCTCCTCCTCCCAGGCGCCGCTGCGGACCTGCGGCAGGAAGATCCACACCGGGACGGCGCCGCCCTCGCGCGTCCTGCGCGCGATGGAACGGTATACGGTGGCGAGCAGCTGCGGGCCGTCGGGCGCGAGTCTTCGCAGCGCCGTGGTCTCGTCCATGTCGGCTTCGATGCCCGCCTTCTCGACGTGGGCGCGCAGCTCCGGATAGGGGATCTCGAGCCGGTCGCGCGTCGCGGCGACGAGGTTGCGCACCGAACGCGAGATCTCGCGCCCGGTCGCCACGAAGTACACCGCGTGCGGTCCGAACTCGAGCGCGCGATCGACGCGGGCGATCTGCTGCGGAGGGTCGTAGCCGGGAACGCCCATGTTCATCAGCTCGAAGCGCTCGATGCCGCCGCCGACCGCATCGTCGTTGAGCCGCTGCTCCACCAGCGCCTCGAAGCTCTGCCCGTCCGACACGCCCCACCCCATCACGGACGACGCGCCGAGCAGGACGGCCCGATAGGTCCCGGGAGCGGGGCGCTGCGCATAGTCGCGGTCGCGCATCCCGAAGCGGTTGGTCGTCACGCTTCCGTACGGAGTCGTACGGACGAAGGAAGGAATGAGCTCGTTGCGCTGGAAGCCGGGCACGAAGCGCTTCAGGTTGGTGCTCTGCACGTCGAGCCAGTTCGCGGGCTTCCGGCCGTACACCTCCCACAGCTGCGAATTGAAGCGGTTCACGTCGAGCAGGCTCTCGTAGTAGCCGCGCTCGAGCTTCGCCGTGTCGATCCGGCTGAGCTGGCCGGAACGAAGCGAATGCACGAAGGTGGCCACCTGCGGGCTCACCGACGTCGATACGCCCTCGACGCTGGCGACGACCAGCGCGAGCGCCGCGACGACGGTGACGGCGCGCTCGCGCATCCATGCCGACGCCGGGACGTCGGATCCGCGAAGATTGCGCGCGCCGCCCTGCTGCACCGTGCCGAGTGCGATCACGAGCAGCGAGAGCGCAGGCCAGAACAGGACCTCGACGGTGTAGTCGCCGGCGAGCGCTTGCCACATCGAGAACCAGCCGCGCAGCGACTCCGACGTCCAGAACGACCACAGCACGACGATGAACCAGAAGGTCGCGAAGGTCTTCGCGACGACGACCAGCGTGTCGCGCCCGGTGCGCGCCTGCGCACGCAGGCTGCGCTTGCGGCCATGGCGGATCTCGTACAGCGAGTTGACGACGACGAGCGCACCGAGGATCGCCCAGAACAGGATGTCCTGCCAGACGAAGAGCACCGTGCCGCGAAGCCAGAACCATTGCCATGCGTGCAGGAACCAGGTCATCAGGAACACGAACAGCGTCGCGACGACCAGCGCCTTCGTCGTCCCGAAGCGCCTCAGCGCGAACACCGCCGGGAAGTAGAAGACCTTCTGCATGAAGTCCTTCCAGTAGATGTTGATGCGGCGCCAGAAGTCGGTGAAGCTCGACGCGAGGAGATAGCGGTTGTGCGTCTCGGGCAGCCGGAAACCGAACAGGTGCAGCATCCCGACGACGAGGTGGAACAGCCCCGATACGCGCAGGTAGAGCAGGAAGTTCGCCACCAGGTACTGCGAGAGCTGTGCGGGTCCGGTGACCTCCGACGGCGCAAGCGTCAGGTGGTAGTAGACGACGCGGTACAGGATCAGGTGGATGGCTCCGCGCACCATCCAGTCGACGCCGAGCTGGTAGATGCGGTACGCGTCGTCGTCGTAGTAGTTCGAGCGGAACGTCTTGTAGTCGACGACGGGAAACAGCGGGAAGCAGGCGTTCGGCACCATGAAGAAATAGGCGAGCCGCTGCGGCCAGCTGCCGGAAGTCTTCTCGTGCCGCAGGTCGTACAGGTAGACGATCAGGCGGAACATGAACATCGAGCCGAGGATCGGCCAGATCGCTTCCGACCACGGAAAGGGCGCGAGGGCACCGCGCTGCGCGACGAGCAGGGACACGATCGCCACCAGCAGGGCGATCCGCAGCCGGAACGACAGCGGCAGGTGGCAGACGCCGATCAGGACGAGGCCGATCCCGACCAGCCACGCGCCGTTGACGACGCCCAGCACGAGCCCGATCGACGCCACGCTGAGCAGCGCGAAGAACGGGATGCGCCACGCGAGCGGCAGGAACGCGTGGAGGGCGAAGCCGGCGAAGACGAGGAGCGACAGGCGCAGGAACGCCGCCGATTCGAGCTGGAACTGGCGGAACAGCAGCAGCACCAGCGCCAGTTGGGCGCAGATCAGGAGGAAGTGCCAAAGGCCGATGCCGGCGCGTGCCTGCGCCGGCACGTCGTCGGTGACCGCGATCGCCGTTGCGGAGACGCTCATCCCCCACTCCGCCGATGCGTCGGTGCGGGATCCGGTCCTGCACGCCGGGCGATCGGCTTTTCCGGAAGAATATGGAGTTCCGGCCCCGGCCGGCAGAAGACGAGCGCGGCGAAGGGTTTCCCGATGCCTGCGAGCGACTCCTTCGGTTCCGATGAACCCGATCCGGAACGTCGCTGCGCTCAGCCGTCGAAGGCCGCGCCCTCGACCAGCACTTCCACTCCCGCGGTACACCGTACCGACGCCGCCGGGATCGGCTCGCCGGCACGCCAGCGCCGCACCGCATCGCGTTTCGACGCACCCGCCACGACGAACAGCACCGCGCGCGATCGCCCCAACCGCGATGCGCCCAGCGACACACGCTCGCGCGGCGGCTTGGGGGCATCGAACACCGCCAGCACGTCGGGCGCGTCGTCGGCTTCGCCACGCTCGCGGGCACCCGGAAAGAGGCTGGCCGTATGACCGTCCTCGCCCAGGCCAAGCAGGACGAGGTCGAAGCGTCCGACGTCGGCGAGCGTTCGCGCATAGGCTTCGGCGCCGGCGACCGGCCCGAGCTCGGCCGGAATGCAATGGGCCGCGTCGCGAGGAACCGGGACGTGGTCGAGCCAGGCGTCGAAGGCCATGCGGTCGTTGCGCCCCGAGTCTTCGCGGGGAAGACATCGCTCGTCGCCGAAATACACCGTCCAGCGCTTCCAGTCGGTCTCGAGCGAGGCGAGGCTTCGATAGATGTTGCGCGGTGTCTCGCCGCCGGCGAGCACGATGCGAAAGTGGTCGCCGCGGGCGAGTGCTTCCGCTGCGGCAGCCTCGATCCGGCCGCGTGCCTGCGCTTCGAGCAGCTCGCGTGTCGCGACCCGGTGCCAGCGCACGGGGGCCACCTGCCTACTCCTGCCGGCGCGTCGCGTGCCCGCCGAACTGGTTGCGCAGTGCCGCCAGGAGCTTGTCGGAGAAGGAATCGTCGTCGCGCGAGCGCAGTCGCTCGATCAGCGATTGCGTGATCACCGGCGCCGGTACGTTCAACTCGATCGCCTCGGCCGCCGTCCAGCGCCCTTCGCCGGAGTCCTCCACGTACGGCGCGATTCCGTCGAGCGCGGGGTTCTCCTCCAGCGCGCGCGCGACGAGGCCGAGCAGCCACGAGCGCACGACGCTGCCGTGCTGCCAGATCTGCGCGACCTGGTGCAGGTCGAGCTCGAAGTCGGGCTTGTGCGACAGCAGCGAGAAACCTTCGGCATAGGCCTGCATCAGGCCGTACTCGATGCCGTTGTGCACCATCTTCGTGAAGTGCCCGGCGCCGCTGGGGCCGACGTGCCCCCAGCCGCGATCGGCAGCGGGTGCGAGCGCCTCGAAGATCGGCCGGAGGCGTTCGACGACCTGCTCGTCGCCACCGATCATCAGGCTGTAGCCTTCGGACAGGCCCCAGACCCCGCCGCTCGTTCCGGCGTCGACGTAGTCGATGCCGTTCTCGGCGCAAGCCCGCGCGCGACGCTGCGAATCCTTGTAGAACGAGTTCCCGCCGTCGATCAGCGCGTCGCCGCGCGCGAGCAGTCCGCGCAGCGACTCGATGCTGCGTTCGGTGATCGCGCCGGCCGGCACCATCATCCACACCGCGCGCGGCTTCTCGAGCGCCGCGACGAGCGCGGCGAGCGACTCGACCGGCGTTCCGCCGGCCTGCGCGAGCGCCTCGCGCGCATCGGGCTCGGGGTCGAAGCCGATGACACGATGCCCGGCGCGCACGAGCCGTGCGGCGAGCCCCGCTCCCATGCGACCGAGGCCGACCATTCCGAGTTGCATGTCGATCTCCGGTTGTCCTTCTCCGCGGCGCTGGAGCGCACCGGAGGGCGAGAGCCTCAGCGCAGCCCGAAGTAGATGTTCGCCGTGAGGAAGCCCTGCTTGCTGCCGCAGTCGAAGCGCTTGCCGCCGAAGCGGTAGCCGCAGAGGCCCGGCGACTCGATCTGCCGTGCGAGCGCGTCGGTGAGCTGGATCTCGCCGCCGCTGCCCGGCGGCAGGTCGACGAGCGTCTTGAGGATCGACGGGTGCAGGATGTAGCGGCCGACGACGGCATAGGTGGAAGGCGCCTCCTCGATCGCCGGCTTCTCGACGATCGAGGTGATCCGCATGCGCGGTCCCTGCTCGTCGGCCGGCGCGACGATGCCGTACTTGCTCACGTCGGCGCGCGGCACCTGCTCGATCGCGACGACGCTGCCGTCGCTCGACGCGGCCAGCGGCAGCATCTGGCTGAGCACGCCTTCGGGATGCCCGTCGATGAGGTCGTCGGGCAGCAGCACGGCGAAGTGCTCGTCGTCGCCGATCATCGGCGCCGCGCACAGCACCGCGTGGCCGAGGCCGAGCGGCGCGTGCTGGCGAACGAAGAGCACCTTCACGTGCGGCGGCACGATGTCGCGCACGAGTTCGAGCGCCTCGACCTTGCCTTTGGCCTCGAGCTCGGCCTCGAGCTCCGGATTCCGGTCGAAATAGTCTTCCACCGCCCGCTTCGAGCGCCCGGTGACGAAGATCAGCGTGTCGCAGCCGGCCTCGATCGCCTCGTCGACGGCGTACTGGATGATCGGCCGATCGACGATCGGCAGCATCTCCTTGGGAATCGACTTCGTTGCGGGCAGGAAGCGGGTGCCCAGTCCGGCCACGGGGAAGACGGCCTTTCGCAAATGCATGGTGTTCGGATTCGACGCGGAGGAATCGAAGATGGTACAGCGCCATCCGCGAAACACCGGCGATAGAATGGCCGCGCGATGGAACCCTGGATCTCGGTCAGCACCACCCGGGATGCCGCGCGCGTGGACGGCCGCGACGGCCCGGCCCGCTTCGAGCCCGTGCGACTCGACGGTTTCGAGGGCGGCCCGCGCTTCGGCGTCTGGTGGTTGCCTGCCGAGCGGGAGCCGCGCGGCACCATCCTGTGCGTGCAGCCGCTCGGCGACGAACGACCCTGCGCGCGACGCGTGATCGCCGCACAGGCGTGGCGCATGGCCGCCCACGGATGGGTGGTGCTCGTCCCGGACCTCTTCGGCTGCGGCGATTCGCCCGGCGAGCCGGCCGAGGCGACGCTCGATGCGTGGCGCAACGACCTGTTCCGCTGCACGATGCTCGTGCGCCAGCGCGCACAAGGGCCTCACGTACTGTGGAGCGTGCGCGCCGGCGCCCTGCTCGGCGTCGACGTCTCGGTGGCACTCGATCAACTGCTCGACGCGCACCTGTTCTGGCAGGCGCCGGAGAGCGGGCGAAGCGCCGCCGAGGTGCTCGCCACCGCATCGAGCCTGTCCGCACGCCTGCTCGTCTCGCTCGGCGAACTGCGCATGCACCCGCCGCCCGCCGCCGAGCGCGGCGCGCTGCCTGCGGTGACCTTCGTCGAGATCAACGAATCGCCCGCGTCGCTGGGCAACGTCTCCCTCGGCACGCACGCGCTCACCGAGTCGTGGCTCGATGCCGGATACGTCGCCGGCGCGCGCACGGCACGCGTACCCGCGTTCTGGGACAGGTCGGGGTTCGCGGGGCCGCTTCCGCATGCGCTGTTCGACACGACCGAGGAATTCCTCGAGTCGCTTCATTGAACGACGCGTTCGCCGCGCGCCGACGGGATGACGATTCTCGAACAGCCCCGCTTGATCGGAGGCGTCACCGGATCGCTGATCGGCGTGGCGACCGCCGTCGCTCGCACGGCGGACACCGCCGTGCTCTTCGCGCCGGTGCCCGGACATCCGCGCACGGGCGAGCACCGGCTGCACGTGCGCCTGGCGCGCGCACTCGCGCAGGTCGGCGTGCCGTCGATGCGCTTCGACCCGGCCGACGGCGGCGACACCGCGCCCACCGCGGCGCAGGCCGCGCGCTACGAAGGCGACCTCACCGCCGCAGCGGGCGACCTGCTCTCGCAACACGCCGAAGCGCGACTCGCCGTCGTCTCCTTCGGCGAGTCGGCGTTGCCGGTCGCGCGCTCGCTGCGGGCGATTCGCGCGGCATCGCTGCCGATCGCTTCGCTTTGCTTCATCGACCCGCGGCTGGCGACGGTGCGCCCGATCGAGCCGCGCAGCCGATGGCGTCGCCTCGGCGGGCGTGCGTCGCCGACGATGGAAGCGCTCGACGATTTCTCGTCGTCGCTGCACGACGACGAACGCACGTGGTACGGACTGCCCCGCGAGTTGCGCGCAACGGGCACGTCACTGCACGTCGTCGCCGGGCACGACCTGCACGCGCGCGAACTGATGCGCAACCTGATCGCGGAAGACCGCGGGTGGCAGCGTGCGCTGCGCACCGGCGAAGCCTGCCACCGCATCGACGGCGCGGACCCGGCGTGGTCGCAACCCGGACACTGGCGAGCGCTCGTCGAATGGGTAGTGCAGCAGATCATGCGTCGCAGGCGCCGGGGACGCTGAAGCTGCGTTCGCCGCCGAAGTTCAACCAGCCGGGGGCGCGCGAAGGAAGCGCGTCGGCAGCGGCATCGACGGGGATGCGCGGCGCCGAGGGCTCGACGCCGTACCCGGGCAACCCGACCGGGCTGCCTGCGTCCGACGCAGCGGCTGCGACACGCACCGGCGATTGCGAACGGTGCGGCGTCTTCGCACTGCGCCGGGCCGGCGTCTGCATGCGTATCGTGGCGCTCACGCGCACGGGCCAGCGGGGTACGGCGCGGCCCGCAGCGTCCGGCGCACGGTACATCGGACACGCCCAGGCCCGCGGCGACGCAGCGGCTGCCGGCACGCCGAGTTCGACCAGGCCGACGCGCCGCCCCGACGCCGCGTCGCAGCGGTCGACGATGCGCATCAGCCACACGGCGATGCTGCCGACCAGCGGCACGGCCAACGGGACGGCGTAGCGCAGCTCGAGCTTCAACAGGTTCGCGTCGTTCAAGGTCTGCTCCGATTGCGCACCGATCGGCTCGCGGCCGCGCATTCCGGTGGTGCCGCCCTGCGGCGTGCGCAGCCAGCTCCATTGCAGGCTGTCGTTCGGGATCTCGGACACACCCGGCATCGGGCGACCGAAGGCGTCGCGCGCCGGCTCGGCCCAATCGGCGAAGCTCTCGACCGTCGGCCCGACCTGGCGCCAGTCGATCCATCCGTCCGCGAGGCCCTGTGCGAGGCGCGCCCGCGCGGCGGCGAGCGCCGCTGCCTGGTCGCGCGGCATGCCGACGCCCTGCCAGAACGGAAGCAGGCCGCGCGCCAGGCCCGCCTCGATCGCGGCGGGCCGCGCCTGCGCGACGCTGCCCGCGCGCGCCGCCTCGAAGGACGCGTACTCGACGGCGGTGCGCGCATGAAGGAGCAGCGCCCATTGGAGCGCGCCCAGCCCGAGCAACAGCACGATCGGGGCGGCGAGCAGCGTCTCGACGAGCGCGCTACCGCGTTGCCGATGCACACGCTCGATTCCGGTTCGTCGACTCTCCGCCTGCGCAGTCGCCGTCGCTGCTGCGCCCCCCGCGCTCATGGCCGCGGCTCGCCGCGGATGTAGTCGACCTTGGGCGGCGCGTCGGCACGCGGAGCCGCGGACGGCACCGCGCCGGCGGTGCGCGCGCCGGGTGCAGCGACCGGCCGGGCCGTCGGCTCGCGCGCCAGGATCGCTTCCAGCCGCTGCTGCGTACGCTCGATCTCCCGCGCCAGCGGCGCCGGATCGCCGAACGCCGCGGACGCCTCGCCGATCCGCTCCAGCGAGCGAAGGCTCTGGCGTGCGAGCTGCAGTTCGATCAGCGCGATGTTGTAGAAGGCCTTCGCGCGCACGGCGGCCTCGTTCTCGACGCCGGCGAGCGTGCGCGCCGAGGCGCGGCGGTAGGCCGCGAGCGCCTTGAACCAGTCGCGACGTTGATGATGGACGTTGCCCAGGCGCAGCCAGGCATGGGCGTTCGACGGCTGCGACGCGACGACCCGCTCGTAGAGACCGAAGGCGTCGTCGATGCGGCGCGCACGATACGCGTCCTCGGCGTGCGACTGCAGCGATGCAAGCTCCGTCGCCGACGACGCGGGAGCGGCGGGACGGATCGCGGTCGGCGTCGCTCCCGGTTGCGTGGTCGCCGTCGTTCCCGGCTGCGCAGCCGGCGGCGTTGCCGGCATCGCGGCCGGTGCCGCCACCGCGGCGCTCGCAGCGTCGTCGAACAGGTCGGTCGGGCCGTCGTCGAGCCCGCCTTCGGTCGCGCACGCCATCGGCGCGAGCGCCAGGCACGCGAGCAAGCCCCTGCGAATCGTTCGAAGCATCATCGGTCTCCTTTCCCGTGGTCGAACACCCAACGCACGCACATCCCCGGCCGCAGGCACAGACGGCCGGCCTCGCCCGCCCGCAGCTCCAGCACGGCACGCGCGCACAGTGCGCCGCGCACCCGGCCGGGCCTCACGTTCTCGCAGACCCGCAGCACGGCGCCGCTGCGCGCGACGAACACGAGGTCGAGCGGCCCGCGCACGCCGAAGGTATGCACCACCCGGCACGGCTCGATCCACAGACCGGTTCCCGTCGGCGGCAGCGGCTGCGCGACGAGGCCGACGAGCCGCTCGACCCACCGATGCGCGCGCCTCGCACGCACGCGCGCAGCCCCCGGCTCGACCGCGAGGACCTCCGCTGCGGGCGCGTCGGCCGGGCTTGCGCGACGACGACGTCGGGCCCGGGCGCTCACAGCACGCCTTCGACGAAGAGTCTTTGCACGATGGGAAACAGCAGGATCGCGAAGGTGCCGGGGAAGACGAACAGCACGAGCGGCAACAGCATCTTGACCGGCGCTTCCATCGCCAGGCGTTCGGCGCGCAGGAAACGTTCGGTGCGACGTTGCTCCGCCTGCGCGCGCAGGATCGGCGCGAGACTCGCTCCCTGCCGCTCGGCGGCGATCAGCGCGGCGACGACGTTCGCCACTGCCGGCAGCGCGAGTCGCGTCGACATCGCACGCAGCGCCTCGTGGCGCGCCTGGCCGGCGTGCACGTCGCGCAGTACGCGTTGCCATTCCTCGCGCAGCGGACCCGGCGGCCCATGGGCGGCGGCGTGGGCGAGCGCGGCACCCAGGTTCAACCCTGCCTCGATGCTCAGCGTGACGACGTCGAGATCGTGCGGCAGGCTCCGCAGGATCGCGTTGCACCGGCGCGCGATGCGCTCGCGCAGCGCGAATCGCGGCAAGGCGACACCGATCGCCGCTGCGGCGAGCGCGGCCGCCGCCGACCCCGGTCCGGTCGCCCAGGGCACGGCCTGCACCGCCGCAGCCAGCGCCACCGCCAGGAGGACCTGGGCGGCCACCAGGTGCTCGGGAGCCAGGCCGGCGTCGAGCCCGGCCCGCGCGAGCGCTTCGCGCAAACGCTCGCGCTGCGCCGGGTCGAGCACGCGCGCGACCCGGGGCGCAAGACGCGCGACGAGCGGCCAGCCGACGCGCCATGCCCACGGCAGACGCTCGGTCTCTTCCGCTGCGGCGCGCGCGACCGGGCGCGACCCGGCGACGAGCAGCGTCCATGAGGCCAGGACGACCGCGAAGAAGGTCGCGCCGAGCGAGACGAGGAGCCAGGCGTTCACACGTCGATGGCGACGATGCGCCGGATCGCGAGGAACCCGATCGCCTGCAGGAACGCCACCGCCGCGCAGACGATCCATCCCTGCCACGAGGCGACGAGCGCGTGCATCGACGCCGGATCGATCGCGAACAGCACCGCCGCGAGCAGTGCCGGCAGTGCGCCCATCACCCATGCCTGCAGTCGCCCCTGCGCGGTGAGTGCGCGAATCTTGCCTTCGATCGCGAGCCTGCGCCGCATCGAGTCGGCGAGCGACTCGAGTGTCGCCGCCATGCTTCCGCCGGCAGCCGCGCCGATGCGCAGCGCGGAGGCGAACAGCAGGCTTTCCTCGATCGGGACGCGGCGGCCGAAGGACGCGAGCGCGTCGTCGAGCGACACGCCGAGCCTCTGTTCGCGCAGCAGCAGTCCGAACTCGTGTCGCGCGGGCGCCGCCATCTCGCCGGCCGCCTGCGCGAGCGCCTGCATCAGCCCGCTGCCCGATCGCAGCCCGCCGGCGACCAGCATCAGCGCGTCGGGCATCTGCTGGCGGAAGGCCTCGAGGCGCCGCCTGCGCAGGACCGCGAGCGCCCAACGCGGCAACAGCGCCGCGGCGAACGCGACGGCGAGCGCAGCCTGCCAGGCGCCCGCCGCCCACCAGGCGGCGAGCGCCGCCGCCAGCGTGAGCAGGTGCTGCAGGACGAGCAGCCGCGTGGCGTCGACGAAGAGGAACGCTTCGCGCATGCGCATGCCCACGCCACGCTCGAAGCGCTCGCGATGCCGCGCGGCATAGCGCCTTCCGTGCCGCAGGAAGAGCAGCAGCAGCGCCGAGGCCGCGCCGAAGGCACCGACGAGCGCAAGCCGGAACGCGACTTCCGCTTCGATCGTGCTCACGGTGCGATCGCCCGGAAGATGGAGAGATCGAGTGCATGGCCTTCCTCGCGCAGCCGCTCGTAGAACTGCGGCACGTTGCCGCAGCCGACGAAGCGGCCGCCCGCGAAGCGAAAGAGCGGCTGCATCAGCACCCGCACGCCTTCCAGGCCCGTGAGCTCGACGATTTCCACCACCCTTCTGCGGCCGTCGGACAGACGCGCCTGGTGCACGACGACGTCGACGGCGGCGACGATCTGCTCGCGGATCGCGGCGACCGGCATGTCGACGTCGGCCATCAGCACCATCGTCTCGAGCCGCGAGACGACGTCGCGCGGGCTGTTCGCATGCACGGTCGTCAACGAGCCGTCGTGACCGGTGTTCATCGCCTGCAGCATGTCGAGTGCTTCGCCGCCGCGGCACTCGCCGACGACGATGCGATCGGGCCGCATGCGCAATGCGTTGCGCACGAGATCGCGGATCGTGACGAGCCCGCGCCCCTCGGCGTTCGCCGGCCTGGCCTCGAGCGTGACGCGATGCGCGTGCGCGAGCCGCAGCTCGGCCGCGTCCTCGATCGTCACGACGCGCTGGTCGGGCTCGATGAGGTTCGACAGCAGGTTCAGCAGCGTCGTCTTGCCCGAGCCCGTGCCGCCCGAGACGACGACGTTGCGGCGCGACTGCACGCAGACGGCGAGGAAGTCGAGCATCGGCGACGACAGCGATCCGTTGGCGACCAGGTCGTCCGGAGAGAACAGGCGATGATTGAAACGGCGGATCGTGACCGCCGGACCGCGCACCGCGAGCGGCGGAATGACCGCATTCACGCGCGAGCCGTCGGCCAGCCGCGCATCGACCATCGGGGACGATTCGTCGATGCGTCGTCCGAGCGGCGCGACCATGCGATCGATCGCCGCGCGAACCGCGTCTTCCCCGGTGAAGGATGCGCCGGTGGCTTCGAGCCGGCCGTCGCGCTCGACGAAGATCTCGTCGGGAGCGTTGACCATGATCTCGCTGATCGTCTCGTCTCGCAGCAGCGGCTCGAGCGGACCCAGGCCGATCGCCTCGTCGAGCACTTCGCGCACGAGCCGGTCGCGATCGACCCGATCGGGCAGCCCCCGCTCGTCGCGTGCGATGCTGCGCAGCAGGCTCTCGATCTCGTCGTGCAGCTGCTCCGCGCTCAGTTGCCGGATGTCCTGGCGACGCAGGTCGATCGTCGCGAGCAGGCGACGATGCAGGAGCCTGCGCCAGGGAACGAGATCGTCCACGCAGGCGGGCGCGGTGGCGACGCCGGCTCCTCCGGTCGGCGGGATCGCGTCGGCGGCGTCCCCGTCCGCGGCGTCTGCCGGTCGCGGCGCGGCGCCGGGCAGCCCGCCGTCGCTCCGCTGCGGCGAAGCCGTCCCGGCGTGCACCCTCAGGCGGAAGCCTGCGATCGCGATCTCGTCGTCGACTTCCAGCGGCGCGTACTCGGCGATTCGTTCGCCGTTCACCCACGTGCCGCCGAGGCTGCCGCGGTCGACCAGCTTGAAGCCGTGCTCGATGCGCACGATCTCCGCATGGAACCGGGCCACTCGCCAGCCGGGCAGCAGCACCGCGCTGTCGTCGTGTCGGCCGATCCGCGCAGGGAAACGCTCGATGCGCACCGTGCGCGCGGCGGACGCGCCGGTTTCGACGGACAGGATCAGCATGTCATTCGGCCATCTGCAGTCGCTCGCGCTGCTGCTGCACCCGCTCTGCGCTGTGCTCGATCGCGGTGCGCTGCGTATCGCTCGAGGGCGTGACGAAGCGCGGCGTGATGAAGACGACCAGTTCCGTCTTGTTGTTGCGGAACTCGCGCGAGCGGAACAGCGCACCCAGGATCGGCAGTTCGCCCAACCCGGGAACCTTGTCGATCGAACGCGAAGCGTCTTCGCTCAGCAGACCGGCGATGACGAGCGTTTCGTTCTCGCGCAGGTTGACCTCGGTTTCGGCGCGGCGCTTGGTGAGACCTGGGACCTCCTGCACCTGCACGCTGAAATCGATCGCCGAGATCTCGGTGGCGATGCGCGCGGCGATGACCCCGCTCTCGCTGGCCACCGGCTCGACCTCGAACTTGACGCCGTACTCCTTGAAGCCGACCGACACGGTACCCAGCCCGCTGGCGAAGGGCACCGGCAACTCGCCCCCGGCGACGAAGCGCGCCGCTCCGCCGCTGCGGCACGACAGCTTCGGCTCGGCGAGCACGAGCGCGTCGCCGTTCTGCACGAGCAGGTTGATGACGGAACCGATCGACGTCGCCAGCCCGAATGCCGTCGCGAAGGGCGCAACGCGGCTGCGGACCTCGAGGCCGGCCTCCGCGGCCGCGCCGCCCGCGCGGAAGGCGCTGCTTCGATGAAGATCGCCGAGGATGCCGAAGCTCGGGCCCTGCGCGCTGGGGTTCCAGCGCACGCCGATGTCGTCGAGGCGGTCGCGGCGGATCTCCACCATGCGCACGTCCATCTCGATCATGCGCTCCAGGCCGATGCGGCTGATCAGGTTCACGATCTGCGGATAGCGACGTGCGATCTCGCCCATGCGGGTGGCCTCCTCTTCGGAGATCTCGCTGCCCTCGAGCACGACCTTGTCGCCGACGATGCGCGCGCGGATCCGGCTCGTTTCGCCCACCATGGCGCGCACCTCGGAGAGCAACCGCTTCGCATCGGCCGGAACGACCTGGATCTCGAAGGTGCTCTCGGTGCCGTCGGCCGCCCACAGGTGCAAGCTGCTCTGGCCCGGCGCCTCCGGGATCACCAGCACCTGCCCGCCGTCGAGCGCAGTGGCCTGGATGACCTTGCCGTTGCCCACGGCGACCCGCTTGAGCTGGCCCGATCGAATCAGGTGAACTTGCCCGACGTGCAGCTCGACCGGGATCGGCGGCAGCGTCGCGCCGATCGCCGCAGGCAGGCCGGCGAGGAAGGCGAGCCCGACCCGCAACGCGCCTGCACGCGACATCGGACGCCCTTGCGGGGCCGGGCGGACTGACGCGCGCCGCTTCACGGCGACTCCGCCGCACGGCGAGCCGTCGTTGCGGACGGCGTGCCGTGACCGAAGCGATGGAGCGCCCACGCCGGCTCGTCCACGGCATCGCCTGCCGGGAGCGCGTCGTCTTCAAGCGCCGGTGCATCCTTCGAGGGCACGTCGCCGACGCTCGCGTCGTTCGATCGAGCCGCGTCCTCCCGCGGCCACGCGACGCGCTCCGCCCCGAGGCCGCGGAACCGCTCGACCGGCACTCCGACGACACCCGAGCGGGCGACGAGCGTGCCGCGGCCGCCGACGATGATCTCGGGCCCGGACGCCTGCGGCACGACGACATCGCGCTGCGGCGATTCGATACCGAGCAACGCGTTCAGGTCCATCGTGCGCGGGCGCATCGGCTGGCGGTCGTCGGGATTGCGCAGCATCGCGGTGAGCTTCCCGGTGCGCTGCGCGACGATCAGCTCCTGCGCCTGCGACGGCGAGACCTCCACGGTGATCGCCGTGAAGTGACGCAGGCCGCTGCTGTCCCCGCGGTCCGCACGGACCTGCCGCCCCGTCGCCAGCACGGCAAGGTCCTGCATCAGCGTGGAGGTGATTTCCTGCGCCGGCGGCATCCCGGGCGCCACCGGCGGACGTACGCTGAACAACAGGTCGATGCGATCGCCGGGCTGAAGCATTCCGGAAACGGAGTTCACCTCGTCGACGAGCACCGACATCGCCCGGATCCCGGGACGAATCCGGCTCGAGAACGTCGCCCCGTCGGCGCCGACGATCGCGGCCGCAAGCAGCGGCTCGCCGCTTCGCATCGGCTGCGCGATGCGCGCACCGACGTGTCGATCGAAACGCTCGGGCAGCACCACACTGCCGGGAACCAGGTCGGCGGGCACCTGGCGCACCGCCATGCTGTCCGCATCGACGAGCTCGCCCGCTTCGAGGTCGCGTCGAGCGACCACGACCTCGACGACGGGTTGCGTGGGCGCGAGCCGCGCCTTCTCGACCTCGAGTCGCTCGGCGAGATAGCCGCGTGCACCGAACACCGCGAGGGCACCGAAGCCGAGCGCTGCAACGAACAGCAGCGAAGAATGGTGCCGGCTCGCGAACGCGGCCAGGCGTCGAACGGAAAGGAAAGGATTGCTCATGGCCTCGAGATCGATTCGGTGAAGCGTTGATGGCGATCGGCGATCGCGTCGAAGAGCGCCTCCAGCGGGCTGTGCGGGCCGGCGGTGATCGCCAGCACGAAGAGCGCCAGCACGAGCAGGTACTCGAGGATCGTCTGTCCGCCCGAGCGGGCCCTGCTCATCTCGGCACCTCCACGTGATGCAGGACCGCACTGGCACCCTGCGGCTGCCGATGCAGCGTGACGAGCAGCTCCGCGCCGGCACGCCGATAGAAGCGCGCGCGGTCGTCGCGCCAGTGCAGGTCCGTCGTCCGTCCGCCTGCCTGCATCGGCTCGAAGCCGAGGCTGCCGAGATGCCGATCGAGATGCGACTCGGCGTCGTCGAGCGACCGGCTGAAATGCGCGACGACGGTCGTGCCGCGCCGCTCGCGTCGACCGCCCGAGGACAGCTGGCGGACGCGCTGCGCATCCGGGGGAACGAGCCGCGCGAGCGCATCTGCGCCGGCGACGGCCCGCGCCGGCGACCACCGCGTGAGCAGGCCTTCGCTGCCGCCGCGGGACGATGCGCGCAACTGAAGCGTTTCGAAGCCGTCGAAGGCGGATCCGCCCGCTGCGCCGGAATCCGGGCCCGCCCGCCGCGACAGCACGAACCACTCGCCGGTCTGCGCCTGCAGCACGGTGTCGCCCCCTTGCGCACGCCAATGACGCTCCACCTCTGCGAGTGCCTCGTTCGGCGCACGCCGGCTGTCGACTTCGAAGACGACGACGGTGTGACCGGCGAGCGAGCCCTCGGGGATCGCGAGGCGCGCGCGATCGATGCCCGGCAACGAATGCACGGCGCCGGTCTCCTGCGCCGACGACGGCGCCGGAGGCGCCAGCAGCGGCAGCGCGGCGAGCAGTAGTGCAGCGCGCATGTTCATGGGCCGATGCGGTCGGCAGGGACGCGGTCGACGTCGATCTGGTGGGGACGGAACGCCGATGCGTGCGGCTCGAGCCCGGCGGTGTCCATCAGTTGCATCGACCACCTCGTGAGCTGGTACCCGGCGCGGAATGCGAGTTCGTGCACCGGATCGACGCGCCGACCGGCGTCGACCCGGGATTGCACCGTATGCGCGGCACTGCCGTAGGGACCCGAGGCGTTCCATGCGTCGGTGACGAGCGCCGTTCGTGCGCGCATCAGCAACGGCAGCGAGTCGAGTCGGGCGAAGCGCTCGTTTCCCACGGCGCTGGGCGAGACGCGCACCCGGACCTCCGACGCCGCGAGCCCGCCGTCGATCGACAGGCCGAAGCGCGACGGACCGGCGAGTCGATCGAGCAGCAGTGCCGCATCGCCGCCGGCACGGCCGGCCGCGGTGGATACTCCGGCGTCGAATCGGGCGGGGGCGACCGCGATCGCGACGTCGGCGTAGCGTTCGAGCAGCGTCACGCCGCGTCGATCGGTCCACAACGCGTTGCGTTCGTGCACCGGTGCGGCGTCGTCGATGCGGTCGGCGGTGAGGATCTCCCGATCGATGCGCCCGAAGTGCCGACGCCGTGCATCGTCGGCGAGCGAGACGCGCGCCGATGCGTCGCTGCAATCCTCGGGGCGAACGGTGCATTCGAAGGCGAGCGTTCGCGACGCCGCGATCGTCGCCTGCTGCATCGACTGGAGCTTGGCGAGCAGCACGACCAGCATTGCCAGCGGAACGAGCGCAACGGCGGCGACGAGCGCCTCGACGAGCGCCTGCCCGCGCTGTGCACGAGGATCAGTCCGCATACCGCGCCGCCGCTGCACGTTGCGCGTCGCTCGGCTCGGCGAGCCGCGCCTGCCAGTACGGGCTGTACAGGCTCGCGTACTCGATGCGCTCGGGCGCACCGGGCGGCCGGCGGAAATAGGCCTCGCCGACCGCCATCGCCCACAGGCGGTCGCCGGCGAAGGACTCGAGCAGGCGCAGGCGGCCGGCGCCGACACCGAGCGCATTCGCCGTGCGCAGCTGCCTCGCTTCGGCGCGCGCGAGCACGACGACCTGGGAAACCGGGAACCGATCGTCGGCGAGGACTCCGTAGTTCAGTTCGCGCACGCGCTCGATGCCGCTGTACCGATCGAATCCCGCGTGGCCCTCGCCGGCGATCTCCGATTCGGCGAGCGCCGTGGCGAGCCGATTGTCGAGCGTGGAACCGGTGTTCCCGAAGAGCGTCGACGAAGACGTACCGTCGGAAGCCTGCGCCGCACCCCAGCCCACCGGGATCCACTCGCGCTGCCGGCAGCTCGTTCCGAAGAAGCCGCTCCGGCGCCAGTTGTGGAGGGAAGCGGTGTCCACCGCCTGCCAACGCTCGAGATCCGGCGCCATCTCGGTACCGCCGCGCTTGCGCCACCAGCGGAACCAGCGGTCGACGCTCGTCGTGCGACCGAAGCACGACGAGGGCAGCAGCAGCAATCGAAGGTCGTCCCGGCGCGGACCGCGCACGAAGGCGTCGAGCGAGTCGACGGCGAGATCGCGCAGACGCGTGCGGTCGGCGTCGCTGTCGAAGCGACGCGTGAAGCGGCCGAAGTCGCCGGAATCGCCGAGCGCAAAGGCGAAGAACGCCGGATCGTTCGCACGCACGACCTCGTTGGCCACCGCTCCCAGCCCGAACGGATCGGCGGCCAGCTGCAACACGTCCTGGCTGCGGGCGAGCAGCGACTTGTAGCCGACCGAAGGCGACGCGCGTACGCGGATCTCCTCGGCCGCTGTCAGCTCGGTGAGCTGGCGCGCGCTGCGGGCGACCGAAGCCGCCGCCTGGAGCACCGGTGCGGCAGGCGGCCAGGCTGCCGCGAGCGTGCTCGCGTTCCCGGTGAACTGCTCGAAGTACTTCGCCCAGGAAACGAGCGTGACCGCCTGCGCGACGGCGACCTCCTGCGCGACGATGGCGCGATTGGCATAGGCATGGAAGTTCAGCACTCGGGCACGCCAGAGCGCAGCGCTGTAGGCCGCGGCGTCGGCTGCGTTCACGAGGCGCTGCTTGGCGGCCACGACCTGCCCCGCGCTGAACAGGAACAACAGCGCGAACAGTCCGGCGAACAGCAGGACGAGCGCGAGCACGAGCGTCTGCCCGCGTTGCGCCATTCTCGTTTCGTGCGCGCGCACGGCCGCCGCTCCGCTCAGCGGTTGTTCGCGTCGTAGTTGTCGAGTCCCTTGCGCGCGTTGGCGTTCGTCGACGCGGTGTTCGCGTTCGCCTGGGCGTTGCCGATCGCCGTGGAAGCGGTCTGTCCCGATACCTCGAGTGCAAGCCCGGCGGTCTGGTTGCGGATCGTCTGCCCGAGCAGCGTGTAGACGCCGATGGCCGCAACGGCGATCAACGCGACGACGATGATGTATTCCGTCATGCCCTGGCCGCGTTCACGGCGAAGGGTCGGATGCGACTGGGTGGAACTTGCCATCTCGATCTCCCACGCTCGAGACCATGGAGCGCAGGAACATTTATAGGCGCCGGGCGTCCGCGGTGAAATTCAACGCACGGATGAGCTAGCCGATCTAGATCGCTCCCGTCGCAGTACCACTCGACCGCGCAACCCGGTCGTGAAGAACTTCCTATGTTTCCGCGAATCGCGGACACATCCTTGCGCCATCCGGTGCATCGACGCTGTTCTTCATGCAGGTTGAACCGATACGGATCGACAGATCCGGCCCCAACCGAATTCGCATCTCCGCGAAGGTCGACGACCGGGAGCTCTGGTTCGACGTCCCCGAAACGGGCGAACTGCCGAAGACCTACGCGGACAGCTTCATGATCATGGGGCTCGCGGGCTCGATGCTTCGCGGCGAGCCACTGCGCGTTTCACCGAAGCACCCCGTCTCCACGTCGCTGCTGGACAATCTCGCCACCGTCCAGGACATCCTGCATTGCTGGAACCCGCGTTTCCGGCGGATCCCGATCGACGCGGACGCTTGCGCGCCCTCCCCCCCGCTCGGTCGGGTCGGAAGCACCTTTTCGGGCGGCGTCGATTCGCTCCATACGCTTTCGAAGCACGGATCGGTCGTGGACTGCGCCCTGTTCATCGCCGGCTTCGACTTCGACGTCGACAACCAGGACCTGGCGCCCAACCTGATGCGAAAGCGCCGCCTCGCAGAGCTGCTCGACAAGCCGATGCTCCTCGTCCAATCCAACCAGATGGTATGGGGCTGGGAGACGGGGGTGGCACGCAACTTCTGGAACAGCGGTTATCTCGCGGCAGCGACGCTCTTCCTGCGCTTCGAGGAAGTCCTGATTCCCTCCAGTCATACGTGGGGCCGACTCGAGCCTTCCGGATCTCACCCCCTGCTCGATCCTCTCTGGTCGAACGGTGCGACCCGCTTTCGGCATGCGGACCCCGAGGTTCCCCGAACGGAGAAGATCGCCCGCATCGCTTCCGATCCACGCCTTCTCGCGGGCCTCCATGTGTGCTGGAAGGAAGCGCAGGACAACTGCGGCCGCTGCGAGAAGTGCCTGCGCACGATGACCACGCTCGAGATTCTCGGCGTGCCGGGACCCTTTCCTCGCAGATTGCGCGCCGCGGAGATCGGAAGACTTCGTCTCGGAGACGGGCAGGCTCTCGATTACGCCATCGAGAACGTACTGCTGGCGCACCGACGAGGACGCCGCGACATCGTCAGGGCCTTGAAGAGAAGCATCCGGCGTTACGACCGCGAAAAGGCGATGGAGTACTTCGATCGGGGCTTCCTGCATAGCACGCTGCATGCGATCCGCAAGCGGGTACGGCCCTACGACCTGAGAGCAGGACTCGTCGACGCACGGCACGACCTGCGGCTCCAGCCGTGTCGCCGACTCCCGAAGCGAATGCAAGCCAAGGGCGCCAGATGAGAATCGCCATCCAGCCCGATCATCTCGTTCACGCCAATGGCGAGCGTCAGTCGTTCTCGGAACGCTGGATCGAGCTTGCGCGTGAACGGGGGATCGAGACGAGCACCGTCGACGCGGATGCCGAGTGGTTCTTCGACGAACTGCGACGATGCGACGGCTTCATGTGGCGCTTCGGCTACGACCCGCACTCGATACAGTTCGCGCAGTGGGTGTTGTCGGCAGTCGACCACGGGCTCGGCATCCCGGTGTTCCCGTCGTGGAACAGCCGATGGCATTTCGAGGACAAGATCGCTCAGCACTACCTGCTGGCAGCCGCGGGCGTCCGCACTCCCCGAACATGGCTCTTCTGGAACACGAAGACCGCGCTCGAGTTCTGTCGCACGGCCTCGTACCCGCTGGTCGTGAAGCTTGCCCGCGGTTTCCAGGCCAGCAATGTCCGCCTCTTGCACGGCTTCGACGAAGCCGTCGACGTCATCCGCCAGGTGTTCGGCGGTGGGCTCGTGACGCTGCAGCAGCAGCCCTCGGCGGTCAAGCGGGTTCTTCGGCACCGTCTGCAGGCGCTGAGGCTGCTGTTCGGCAAGCCGCTTCCCGCAGGGATCCAGCACGGCTATCTGTACTTGCAGGAGTTCCTGCCGGGAAACGAGTTCGATACCCGAGTGACCGTGATCGGCAAGCGTGCATTCGCCTTCCGACGCTTCAATCGACCCGACGATTTCCGCGCGAGCGGAAGCGGTCGCATCGACTGGGATCCCGCGAAGATCGATCACGCGACCGTCCGCCTCGCATTCGACGTGGCTGCCAGGCTGGGCACGCAATCGGTCGCGATCGATGGCCTGCGACGAGGCGCGGTGCCGGTGGTCGGCGAGATCAGCTATACGTACGCAGCGTGGGCCATACGAGACTGCCCGGGTCACTGGGTTTCCGACGCACGATCGGAAGGTACCGGTCTCCGGTGGATCGAAGGAACCCTCCGGGCGGAAGACGCGATCTTCGAGGACTTCGTCCGGCTGTGCCAACGGCGTTCGGGCATCCGGCGCACGCCGAACCCACTGATCGCACGATCCTCGATCACGCAGTGAGTCGACCGGGCTGCAGGGGCACTGCACCCCGGAAGCGCGCCGTCGCGACCGCATGAGACGAAAGGGCCGGCAAGTGCCGGCCCTTTCTCTCGAGGATCCCGATGCATCGATCGCACCGGTCCCGCCTCCGCTTCAGGCAGCCTTCTTCTTGTCCGACTTCGGATCGAAGAACTGCGCGTCTTCGGTCGAACCCTTCAGCGCCGCCGTCGACGCCTCGCGCTCGACGGTGGTCGTCACCGCGTCGAAGTAGCCGGTGCCGACTTCGCGCTGGTGCTTGACCGCCGTGAAGCCCAGTTCCGCCGCCGCGAACTCGGCCTCCTGCAGCTCGACGAACGCGCTCATCTGCTTGCGCGCGTAGCCGTGCGCGAGATTGAACATGCTGTAGTTCAGCGAGTGGAAGCCGGCGAGCGTGATGAACTGGAACTTGTAGCCCATCGCGCCGAGTTCGCGCTGGAACTTCGCGATCGTCGATTCGTCGAGGTTCTTCTTCCAGTTGAACGACGGCGAGCAGTTGTACGCGAGCATCTTGCCCGGGAACTGCTTGTGGATCGCGTCGGCGAAGGCGCGCGCGAACTTCAGGTCGGGCGTGCCGGTCTCGCACCAGATGAGGTCGGCGTACGGGGCGTAGGCCAGGCCGCGCGAGATCGCCTGCTCGAGGCCGTTGCGCGCGCGGAAGAAACCTTCGACGGTGCGCTCGCCGGTGAGGAACTGGCGATCGTTCTCGTCGACGTCGGAGGTGACGAGGTCGGCTGCCTCGGCGTCGGTGCGCGCGAGCAGGATGGTCGGCACGCCGCAGACGTCGGCGGCCAGTCGCGCCGCGACCAGCTTGGCAACGGCCTCGCGCGTCGGCACGAGCACCTTGCCGCCCATGTGGCCGCATTTCTTCACCGATGCGAGCTGATCCTCGAAGTGCACGCCCGACGCGCCCGCGTCGATCATCGACTTCATCAGCTCGAAGGCGTTCAGCACGCCCCCGAAGCCGGCTTCCGCGTCGGCGACGATCGGCGCGAAGTAGTCGACGAAATCGGCATCGCTCGGGCTCTTGCCTTCCATCCACTGGATCTGGTCGGCGCGCGTCAGCGTGTTGTTGATCCGGCGCACGACCGCCGGGACCGAGTTCGCCGGATACAGCGACTGGTCGGGATACATCTCTCCCGCGAGGTTCGCGTCGCCCGCGACCTGCCAGCCGGACAGGTAGATCGCCTTCAGCCCCGCCTTCACCTGCTGCATCGCCTGGTTGCCGGTGAGCGCACCGAGCGAATTGACGAACGGCTCCTCGTTGATCAGCTTCCAGAGCTTCTCGGAACCGCGCTTGGCGAGCGTGTGCTCGACCTGCAGCGAGCCGCGCAGGCGCACGACGTCCTCGGCCGTGTAGCCGCGCTTGATTCCGCGCCAGCGCGGGCTTTCCGACCATTCCTTCTGCAGCTTCTGCGCATCGAGTTCACGGGACGACATGAGGATTCTCCTGGACGAGTGGAAGACCGTTTCGGCGCCGAAGCACGCACGCCCGGAACGCGGCACGTTCCGGCGGCTCGAATCGTCGTCGAGATGGGAGGAAGCTTAGCGATTTGTGATGCGATGCAATATAAGAAAAGAGGCGTGTTGCGCGAAAAGTTTTTGTGCGCCTTTTCAAATATTTGCAGTCATTATTTCATATCGCGGAAGCGGATTCACAGAACGTGGAATCATGGGGTGGTGCATTGCACCGCCGCAATTTCACAATGCGGCATAGCTTTTCCGGATTCGAAAAAAGCGGGCCCTTCGATCGACTGCCGAGCCGCGACACGCCCACGGCGCATCGCCGCCGGGCTCCGCGCCGCGCCTTCCCCGAGCGGCCGCGGATCCCTTGATCTCGCTCAAGTGAACTCCCCGGTTGATTGAATGATGATTCATTCATCAACCGGGGAGTGACGAAGCAATGGGCGGGCTGCGGCTGGAACGACACGAAAACGTCCTTCGCGTCACGATCGACGAACCGCCGGTGAACGCGCTGAGCCGCGCGCTCATCGAGGCATTGGCCGATGCCGCGGCAAGGATCGAAAACGATCGCTCGATCTCGGTGCTGCACTTGCGCAGCGTCGGCCGCGCCTTCTGCGCAGGCGCGAACCTCGACGAGATGCGCGTCGGTTTCTCCGGTGCCGAGGGCCTCGAGCAGCAGCTCGCATTCGTGCGCCGCCTGCAGCAGGTCTTCGACCGCATCGAGCGGCTCGACGCGGTCAGCGTCGCCGAGGTCGGCGGCCACGCACTCGGCGGCGGACTGGAGCTCGCCCTCGCCTGCGACCTGCGCATCGGCGCGATCGAGGCGCGCATCGGCCTGCCCGAAGTCGAACTCGGCCTCGTTCCGGGTGCCGGCGGCACGCAACGGCTGGCACGGCTGTGCGGCCCCGTGCTGGCGAGACGAATGATCCTCGGGGCCGAGACGCTCGACGGGCGCGCCGCCGAGCAGATGGGACTGCTGCACTGGGCGGTCCCCAGGGCGGAACTGCCCGAACGCGCGCAGGCGCTGGTCGCGCGGCTCGCCGCGCTGCCTCGCGCCGCACTCGCCGAGGCGAAGGCCTGCATCGACTGCGCCACGCGCCCCGGCAACGAAGGCTTCGAGCGCGAGCTCCTCTCCACCCGCCGCCTGATGACCGACGACGAAACGAAACGGCGCGTCGCGGCCTTCCTCGCCCGCTGACGCCGCCGTCCGTCTCTTTCCTTCTTCCCTTCCTTCTCTACGGAGCAATGCGATGAAACTCGACGACCGGATCGCGATCGTCACCGGTGCCGCATCGGGCATCGGCCTGGCGACGGCGCAGCGTCTCGCCGCCGCGGGTGCCACGGTGGTGCTCGGCGACATCGACGACGGCCGAGGCGAACAGGCCGCGGCGGAGCTGCGCGCTGCCGGCCTGCGCGCCGACTACGTCCGCTGCGACGTCACCGACGACGCGTCGGTCGCCGCCTTCCGCGATGCGACGCTGCAAAGGCACGACGGCATCGACATCGTCGCCAACGTCGCCGGTTGGGGCAAAATCCAGCCCTTCCTCGAAAACGACGATGCGTTCATCTCGAAGGTGGTCGAACTCAATTTCATGGGAACGGTACGCGTCGTCCGCGCGTTCCTGCCGAAGATGGTCGAACGCAAGTACGGCAAGATCGTCAACGTCTCCAGCGACGCCGGCCGCGTCGGCAGCCTGGGCGAGTCGGTCTACTCCGGCGCCAAGGGAGGCGTGATCGCGTTCACCAAGGGCGTGGCGCGCGAGATGGCCCGCCACGGCATCACCGCGAACTGCGTCTGCCCGGGCCCCACCGACACGCCGCTGCTGCAGGCGGTGCCGGAGAAGCACCGCGAGGCGTTCCAGCGCGCGATCCCGATGCGCCGTTTCGCCATGCCTTCGGAGATCGCCGACGCCGTCGTGTTTTTCGCCAGTTCGCGTTCCGATTACATTACCGGCCAGGTTCTCAGCGTCAGCGGTGGCCTGAGCATGGTGGGTTGATCTACGACAAGCAGGAGTATTCGATGTACACGATTTCCGCGAGCGACCTGAAGCCCGAGCACTTTCGCTTCGAGGTCGACGGCAAGGTGGCGACGCTCACGCTGAACCGCCCCGAACGCAAGAACCCGCTCACCTTCGAATCGTACGCGGAGATGCGCGATCTCTTCCGCAAGCTCGCCTACGTTCCCGAGATCAAGACGGTGGTGCTCACCGGCGCCGGTGGCAACTTCTGCTCCGGCGGCGACGTGCACGAGATCATCGGCCCGCTCACCAAGATGGACATGGGCGGGCTGCTCGAGTTCACGCGCATGACGGGCGACGTCGTCCGCGCGATGCGCAACATGCCGCAGCCGATCGTCTGCGCGATCGACGGCATCTGCGCCGGTGCGGGCACCATGCTCGCCTGCGGTTCCGACATCCGCTACGGCACGCCGAAGAGCAAGGTCGCGTTCCTGTTCGTGAAGGTCGGGCTGGCCGGCGCCGACATGGGTGCCTGCACGCTGCTGTCGAGCATCGTCGGCCACGGGCGTGCCTCGGAGCTGCTCTTCACCGGCCGCGCGATGGGCGGCGAGGAAGCCGAACGCTGGGGCTTCTACAATGCGCTCGTCGAGCCGGAGGCGCTCGCCGAACGCGCGAAGACGATGGCACAGTCGCTCGCCGACGGTCCGACCTTCGCGCACGCGATGACCAAGAAGATGCTGCTGCAGGAATGGAACATGGGTCTCGAGGAGGCGATCGAGGCCGAGGCGCAGGCGCAGGCGATCTGCATGCAGACGCAGGATTTCCACCGCGCTTATCATGCGTTCGTCGCGAAGCAGACGCCGAAGTTCGAGGGCAACTGACCCATGGCCGACCGGACGTTCCTCGACTGGCCCTTTCTCGAGCCGGCGCATCGCTCGCTCTTCGACGAACTCGAAGGGTGGGCGGGGAACGTCCTGCCCGGACTGGAGATCCCGCACCAGTCGGACGACGCCGCTCTCGACGCCGCCTGCCGCAGGCTCGTCGCCTCGCTCGGCGACGCGGGCCTGCTGCAACTGAGCGTGCCGGCGCCCTACGGCGGGCGTCACGAGAAACTCGACGTGCGCGGCCTGTGCCTGGCGCGCGAGACGCTCGCGCGACACGACGCGCTCGCCGATTTCGCCTTCGCGATGCAGGGGCTGGGCAGCGCGCCGATCACGCTCGCCGGCTCCGACGAACAGAAGAAGCGATTCCTTCCCGATGTCGCACGCGGTCGCGCGATCGCCGCCTTCGCGCTCTCCGAGCCCGAAGGCGGATCCGACGTGGCGGCGATGCGCACGCGCGCCGCACCTGACGGCGACGGCTGGCGCATCGACGGGGCCAAGACGTGGATCTCGAACGCCGGCATCGCCGACTTCTACACGGTGTTCGCCCGCGTGGGCGACGACGCCGGCGCGAAGAACCTGGCGGCCTTCGTCGTTCCCGCCGATACGCCGGGGCTGGACGCCTCGCAGCGCCTCGACGTCATCGCCCCGCATCCGCTGGGCACGGTGCGCTTCGAGAATTGCCGTGTACCGGCCGATGCCCTGATCGATCGCGTGGGCGCGGGCTTTCGCATCGCGATGGCGACGCTCGACGTATTCCGTTCCACCGTCGGCGCGGCGGCGCTCGGCATGGCGCGACGCGCGCTCGACGAGGCGCTCGCGCGCACCCGCGAGCGCGAGGCGTTCGGCCACAGGCTCTCCGAGTTCCAGCTGACGCAGGCGAAGATCGCCGAGATGGCGCTCGCCGTCGACGCGGCCGCGCTGCTCATCTACCGCGCCGCGTGGACCAAGGACACGCAGCGCGAGCGCGTCACCCGCGAAGCGTCGATGGCCAAGCTCTTCGCCACCGAGTCGGCGCAGACGGTCATCGACCAGGCCGTGCAGCTGTTCGGCGGCCTCGGCGTGATCCGCGGCGCCACGGTCGAGCAGCTGTATCGGGAGATCCGCGCATTGCGGATCTACGAGGGCACCAGTGAGATCCAGAAGCTCGTGATTGCCGCCAAGACCTACGAGGCCTTCGCCGACGGCGAAGGATGATCGCAGGCTCGTTTTTCAGACCCCCAGGAGGAGAAGACGTGGAGAAAAGAACCTTTCTGAAGAATTCGCTCGCCGTCGCCGGAGCCGCAGCCGTCTCCGGCGTGGCGGGGCCGCTGCGCGCGCAGGAGCAGGTCAAGCTGCGCATGTCGCACTTCCTGTCGCCGATGGCGCCCATCCATACGAAGTTCTTCGCGCCCTGGGCCGAGCGCGTCGAGAAGGACTCGGGCGGGCGGATCAAGTGCGAGATCTACCCGGCGATGCAGCTGGGCGGCAAGCCGCCGCAGCTGTTCGACCAGGCACGCACCGGCGTCGCCGACATCGCCTGGGCGCTGCCCGGGTACACGCCCGGCCGTTTCCCGATCATCGAGGTCTTCGAGCTGCCGTTCATGGTCGGCCGCACGGCCGAGGCGACGACTGCGGCCATCTGGGAGTTCTACAACAAGCACCTGAAGGACGAGTTCAAGGACGTGCACGTGCTGCTGATGCACTGCCACGCACCCGGTCTCGTCCACATGAAGGACCAGATGGTGCTGAAGATGGAAGACCTGAAGGGCAAGAAGCTGCGCCTGCCGACGAAGCCGGTCGGCGACGCGCTGAAGCTGCTCGGTGCCACGCCGATCGGCATGCCGCTGCCCGAAGCCTACGAATCGCTGTCGCGCGGCGTCGTCGACGGCCTGACGGTGCCCTGGGAGGTGATGCGGCCGCAGCGGCTCAACGAGCTCGTGAAGTACCACACCGCCACCGGCCTCTACACGACCGTATTCACGGTCGTGATGAACAAGCAGAAATATGACGGGCTGCCGGCCGACCTGAAGGCGGTCATCGACAAGAACTCGGGCTCGAACATCGTCCAGGAGATCGGCAAGGTCTGGGACGACGCGGAAATCCCGGGGCTCGAGCAGGCCAAGGAGATGGGTCATACGATCGGCGAGCTGTCGGCCGACGAGAAGGAGCGCTGGAAGAAGGCCACGCAGCCGGTCGTCGACGCCTGGATCAAGAAGACGCCGAACGGCAAGGACCTCTACCAGGAGGCCCTGGCGCTCATCGCGAAGTACGACAAATGAGCGAAACAGCCGGCCGCGCAAGCTCCGGCGCGGCGGCGGCGGGCAGCCCCGCGGAAGCGGAAGCGCTGTCGGAGGGCAGCCGCATCGACGCCGGCGCGGTTGCCCGCCCCGGCTTCGAGCGGCTGCTCGAGCGCGTCTGCACGTGGGTCGCGATCGCCGGCGGCGTCGTCATGCTGGGCTTCACGGCCGTCTCCGTGCTGAGCATTCTCGGCCGGTCGCTGTTCGGCGCGCCGCTGCTCGGCGACTTCGAGCTGGTCGAGCGCGGCACCGCGATCGCCGTGTTCGCGATGCTGCCCTACTGCCACCTGCGCGGAGGGCACGTCGCCGTCGACATGTTCGTCACGATGTTTCCGCCGGCGATGCGGCACTTCCTCGCCGTCGCGAGCGAAGTGCTGTTCGCGTTCGTCGCGGCGCTGCTCACCTGGCGGCTCGCGCTGGGCGGCGTCAACCAGTACGAGTACGGCGACATGTCGATGATGCTCGAGATCAAGACCTGGTGGGTGTTCGTGCCCATCGTCGCCTCGATGGCACTGCTCACGCTCGTCTGCGTCGCCCGGGCGCTGCGCGGCGGCCGCAAGTTCATCTGACGACGCCTGTCCGAAAACAATAGAGGAGACGCTCCTTGAGCGGAATGGCCATCTCGCTGACGATGTTCGGCGTGCTCGTCGTGTTCCTGATGCTCGGCATCCCGGTGGGCCTGACGCTGCTGCTGGTCGGCGGCGCCGGCTACATCTGGGTCAACGGCCTCGAGCCGATGCTGAACTACATGAACTCGGCGCCGTATTTCCAGGCGGCGAACTACTCGCTCTCGGTCATCCCGCTGTTCGTGCTGATGGGGCAGTTCGCCACCGGCTCGGGGCTGTCCACCGGGATCTTCAACGCCGCCGCGGCCTGGCTCGGGCACCGCCGCGGCGGCATCGCGATGGCCGGCATCGGAGCATGTGCCGCTTTCGGCTCGATCTGCGGCTCGTCGCTCGCCACGGCGGCGACGATGGCGCACGTTTCGCTGCCCGAGATGAAGCGGCTGAACTACTCGGGGCGCCTGGCGACCGGGTCGCTCGCCGCCGGGGGAACGCTCGGCATCCTGATCCCGCCCTCGGTCGTGCTCGTCATCTACGCGCTGCTCACCGAGCAGTCGATCGGCAAGCTCTTCCTCGCCGCGATGGTGCCCGGCATCCTCGCCGCCGTCGGCTACATGCTCGCGATCGCGGTCGTCGTGCGCTTCGACCCGAAGGCCGGGCCGGCCGCGCCGAAGGCGACGCTCGCCGTGCGGATCAAGACGCTCGCCGAGCTGCTCCCGGTGATCGTCGTGTTCGTCGTCGTGATGGGCGGCATCTACGGCGGATTCTTCACGCCGACCGAAGGCGCAGCCGTCGGTGCCGCGTCCACGGGCCTGATCGCCGTGTTCAACGGCATGCGGATGAAAGGCATCATCGATTGCCTGCTCGGCACCGCGAGCCTGACGGCGATGATCTTCCTCATCCTCATCGGGGCCGACCTCTTCAACGCCTTTCTCGCGATCACGCAGATGCCCATGCAGGCGGGCGCCGCGATCGCCGGCAGCGGCTTCTCGCCGATGACGGTGCTCTTCCTGATCCTGCTGTTCTATCTCGCGCTCGGCTGCGTGATGGACTCGATGTCGATGATCCTCATCACGATCCCGGTGATCTTCCCCATCGTGATGGGGCTCGACTTCGGCATGTCGCCCGAGCACACGGCCATCTGGTTCGGCATCGTCGTGCTGATCGTCGTCGAGGTCGGGCTGATCACCCCGCCGTTCGGGCTGAACGTCTTCGTCATCAACACGATGGCGAAGGGAGTCCCGCTGGCCGAGTCCTTCCGCGGCGTGATCCCCTTCCTGCTCAGCGACCTGATCCGCGTGCTGATCCTGGTGGCGTTCCCCGTGATCACGCTCGGCCTGCTGCGTTTCATCGAGTGAACGCTCCGGCCTCCGGAAAGCGCCGCACGCCGCCGGCGGATCCGAAGCATCCGCCGGTGAAGGCGCGCGTCAGCGACGAGGCGCTCGTCGTGCAGCGCCGCCAGCAGATCGTCGCGGCGGCGGTCGACCTGTTCTCCGGCAAGGGCTACTACCGCACGACGGTGCAGGAGATCGCGGCGCGCGCCGGGATCAGCACCGGCCTCGTCTACCAGTACGTCGAGGACAAGGACGACGTGCTGCTGCTGGCGATCCTCGACGTCGTCGACGCCTACAGCCGCGACATTCCGGCGGCGCTCGATGGCGTCGCCGATCCGCTCGAGCGCTTCCGCGTCGCCGTCGCCACGTACTGCCGCATCGTCGACCGGCTGCGCGACGCAACCGTGCTCGCGTACCGCTCGACGCGTTCGCTGTCGCCCGAGCATCGCAAGCTCGTGATGCAATCGGAGCTGCAGTCGAACGAGCTGATCGCCGGGACCATCCAGGCCTGCGTCGACGCCGGGGTGTTCGCCGACGACGTCGACGTCGAGTTCCTCACGCACCAGGCGGTGACCTTCGCGCACTCGTGGGCGCTCAAGCACTGGCGGCTGTCGAGCCGCTACTCGCTCGAGGAGTACATCGAGCGCGGGCTTGCGATGTTCCAACGCGCATCGCAGCCCGCGTAGGCAGCGCGGCGCGCGCGCCGGCGCCCGGCGTCGCCTAGGGCTCGGCCTGCATCTCGTCGTCGAGCAGCTGCACCGCCGCGGGCTCGGCAAGCGACTCGACGCCGCGCAGCTTGCGCTCGATCGCCCGCGTGCGGGTGGCGGCGTTGCCCAGCGTCGTTCCGGCCTTGTCGATGTGCTCCTTCGCCTTCGCGAGCACGTCGCCGAACTTGCCGAACTCGGTCTTGACCGCGCCGAGCAGCTGCCAGACCTCGCTCGATCGCTTCTCGACCGCGAGCGTGCGGAAGCCCATCTGCAGGCTCGAGAGGATCGCCGCGAGCGTGCTGGGCCCCGCGACGACGACCCGCCACGTGCGCTGCAGCTCGTCGGTCAACCCCGGTCGGCGCACGATCTCGGCGTACAGGCCCTCGGTGGGCAGGAAGAGGAGCGCGAAGTCGGTGGTCGCCGGCGGCGCGACGTACTTGTTGCGGATCGTCTTCGCCTCGAGTCGCAGGCGCTGCTCGAGCTGGCGCGCCGCCGCCTCGGCGGCCACCGGATCGGCGCGCTCCTGCGCGAGCACGAGCCGGTCGTAGTCCTCGCGCGGGAACTTCGCATCGATCGGCAGCCAGACGGGCGTTTCGTCGGCGGTGCCCGGCAACCGGATCGCGAACTCGACGCGCTCGTTCGACCCCGGCACCGGTGCGACGTTGCACGCGTACTGCTCGGGAACGAGCAGCTGCTCGAGCAGCGAGGCGAGCTGCACTTCGCCCCAGGTGCCGCGCGTCTTGACGTTCGTCAGCACGCGCTTGAGGTCGCCGACGTCGGAGGCGAGCGCCTGCATCTCGCCCAGCCCCTTGTGCACCTGCTCGAGGCGGTCGGACACCTGCTTGAACGAAGCGCCGAGCCGCTGCTCGAGCGTCGCGTGCAGCTTCTCGTCGACCGTGCGGCGCATCTCCT
>JBIQJM010000122.1:0-8764 GCA_044507525.1 Burkholderiales bacterium | reverse complement strand
GATGCGGCGATCGGCGGCAGCGCCTGGGCCGGGATCACGCACGTGCTGCGATCGCCCTACCTGCTCGCGATCTGCGGCTACATGCTGCTCTTCTCGATCACGTCGACGCTGCTGTATTTCCTGCAGGCGGGGATCGTCGCCGAGCACTTCGCCGAACGCGCGGCACGCACGCGCTTCTTCGCGTCGGTCGACGTCGCGGTCAACGCGGCCACGCTGTTCGTGCAGCTGTTCGTCACCGGACGCGTGCTGCGCCGCTTCGGCGTCGCACGCACCGCGTCGATCCTGCCGGCGCTGTCGATCGTCGGCTTCGTGGCGCTCGCCTGGGCACCCACCGTGACGGTGCTGGTGGCGGCGCAGGTCGGGCGGCGCGTGCTGAACTTCGGACTCGCACGCCCGACGCGCGAACTGCTCTTCACCGTGCTGTCACGCGAGGACAAGTACAAGGCGAAGAACGCGATCGACACGGTCGTCTATCGCGCCGGCGACCAGGTCGGCAGCTGGTCGTACGCGCTGCTCGCCGCATCCGGCCTGGGCATCACCGGCATCGCGCTGGTGGCGGTGCCGCTGTCCTTCGCCTGGCTGGCGAACAGCTGGTGGGTCGGGCGCCGGCAGGAAACGATGGCCGCCGGCGCCCGAAGGCCCTCAGCGGCCGCGTTGCGACGCGCGCCCGCGGAAAGCGTCGACGCTCCTTGAGCCCGAGCCGCCGTGCGCGCCGTGCGCGCCGCGCGATGCCGGCGCGGCCGAGCGCGGCGACGCCGCGGCCCCGGTGCGCGCCTGCCCGCCGGAGGCGGCTCGCGCCTGCCCGCCCGCACCGCGCGGCGCAGCCGCCGGACGGCGCTGCCCGCGTTGCGGACGCGGCGGACGGTCGTCGACTTCCGGTTCGTTGCGCGCGTTGGGGTCGAGCTCGAAGCCCGCGATCGTCTCGCGCGGAATCTGCCGCCGGACGAGCCGCTCGATGTCGCGCAGCAAGCCGTTCTCGTCGGGCGAGACCAGCGACACCGCTTCGCCCTCGGCGCCGGCACGGCCCGTGCGGCCGATGCGGTGCACGTAGTCCTCGGCGACGTTCGGCAGGTCGAAGTTGACGACGTGCGGCAGCTCGACGATGTCGAGCCCGCGCGCGGCGATGTCGGTGGCGACCAGCGCCTGCAGCGTGCCGGCCTTGAACTCGGCGAGCGCGCGCGTGCGCGCGTTCTGGCTCTTGTTCCCGTGGATCGCCAGCGCCGGAATGCCGTCCTTCGCCAGCTGCTCGGCGAGCCGGTTCGCGCCGTGCTTCGTGCGCGTGAACACCAGCACCTGGAACCAGTTGTGCTCGCGGATCAGGTGCGACAGCAGCTCGCGCTTGCGCGCGCGGTCGACCGGCAGGATGCGCTGCGCGACGCTCTCGGCGGCGGCGTTGCGCCGCGCGACCTCGATCATCGCCGGGCGCTCGAGCAAGGTGTCGGCCAGGGCGCGGATCTCGTCGGAGAAGGTTGCCGAGAACAACAGGTTCTGGCGCCGCTGCGGCAACAGCTTCAGCACGCGACGGATGTCGTGGATGAAGCCCATGTCGAGCATGCGATCGGCCTCGTCGAGCACGAGCACCTCGACCTTCGACAGGTCGACGCTGCGCTGGCCCGCGTGGTCGAGCAGCCGGCCGGGGGTCGCGACGAGGATGTCGACGCCGCGGCGCAGGCGGTCGATCTGCGGGTTGATGTTCACGCCGCCGAACACGACCGTCGAGGTGAGCGAGGTGTGCTTCGCGTAGACGGTGACGCTCTGCTCGACCTGCGCGGCCAGCTCTCGCGTGGGCGTGAGGATCAGCGCGCGGATCGGACGCGCGCCGCGCGGCGCGGCGGGGTTGGCGCCGAGCCGCTGCAGGACCGGCAGTACGAAGCCGGCGGTCTTGCCGGTGCCGGTCTGCGCGCCGGCGAGCAGGTCGCCGCCGGCGAGCACGGCGGGAATCGCCTTCGCCTGGATCGGCGTGGGTGCGTCGTAACCGAGCTCGGAGACGGCGCGAACGAGGGCTTCGGACAAGCCCAGTGCGGAAAAGGACATGGAACTCCAGCGACATCGGCCTCGTCGGCACGACACGCCTTCGGCGCATCGGCACTGCGACGCCAGTCGCGGGCAGACGAAATCAGGGTGGAAACTTCGGAACGGCGGAATGCCGGGAAGATGCGGCGCAGAGACTGGCGACGGCGCCGACGAGGCGGGATGAAATGCCGCCAACCCGCGATGATACCTGAAGCGAAGCGCCGGTGCGCGTTCAGCCGACGCCGAACAGATGGCGGATCGCCGCGAAGGTGACGAGCGCGAGACCGAGGATCAGCCCGAAGAAGATGATCGAACGCTGCTCGAAGCGGCGACCCGCGCGCCGTTCCATGAGATCGAGGATGCGGTCGGCCACCACGTAGAGCACGATGCCGGTGAGCGCGAGCCAGACGATGTCCACGTCGCTTTGCCCCGGAGCCGTTCAGGCGATGAGGAACAACGCCTGCTGCTCGAAGAGCTCGGCGGGCGGGCGGCGAAAGCCGCTCTTCGCGTAGCGCAGCCAGCGGCCGAGCACGTACGCGAGCACGATGCCGGCGCGTGCGGCGGCGTCGGTGTCGCCGGGCAGGCGCCCCTGCGCAACGCTGACGCGGAAGGCCTGCTTCAGCGACGCCTCGATGCGGTCGATCAGCTGGTTGATGCGGTCCTGCAAGCGGCCGTCCTCGGTGACGAGCGCATCGCCGATCAGCACGCGCGTCATGCCGGGGTTCTTCTCGGCGAAAGACAGCAGCATCGCGACCATGTCGCGCAACTGGCGCATGCCGTCGTCGCCGTGCTGCGTGGTGATCTGGTTGATGAGGCCGAAGATCGTCGACTCGATGAACTCGATCAGCCCCTCGAACATCTGCGCCTTGCTGGCGAAGTGCCGATAGAGCGCGGCTTCCGAGACCTGCAGCCGTCCGGCGAGGGCGGCGGTGGTGACGCGATCTCCGCCCGGTTCCTGCAACATCGCCGCGAGCGTCTGAAGGATCTGCAATCGCCGTTCGCCCCGCTTGGGGCGAGCCTGTCTCGGCGGAGGCGTCGTCGAATCGTTCATGTCGGTCGATGCGCGGCGCCGGGGTGGGTCAGGCTTCAACCCCAGGCCGGCTTGCGCGGCAGATGAGCGACCGATTGTACTTGAAGGCCGATGCGCCGAGACGACCCGGCGCGCAGCCGGTAGACGGGATGGCGTGAGCGGCGGGTCGTGCCGGTGACGAGTATCGTTCGCATGCCGATCGAGCGCGCGGCGGCCAGGTTCGCCGGCGTGTCCTCGACGAGGATGCAGCGTGCCGGCGGCACCCCGAGGCGCGCGACCAGCCGCTGCAGCATCGCGCGCGACGGCTTCGGCTGGTAGCGGCCCGCGAACCGCATCGACTCGATCGCGACGATCGACTCGATGTACGGCGCGATGCCGAGCGCGCGCACGACGCGCGTGGCGTAGTCGAGCGGAGCGTTGGTCACGACGATGCGCCGGCCGGGCAGGCGGCGCAGCGCATGCGCGAGCCGGGTGTCGCGGCGCACGATGCGCTCGAGGTCGGGGAAGGCGTGCGTCTCGCGCAGGAAACGATGCGGATCGACGGCATGGTGGCGAACCATGCCGAGCAGCGTCGCCCCGTAGCGTCGCCAGTAGCGCGTGCGCAGCGCGTCGGCGTCCTCGCGGCTCAACGAGAGCTCGGAGGCGACGAAGTCGATCATCGAACGATGGATGCGCGGGAACACGTCGGGCGTCGCGTCGTGCAGCGTGTTGTCGAGATCGAGCAGCCAGACGGGCTGCCCGCCGCCGGGCGCGTTCGCCGGAGCTTCGCCGTGCGTGCGACCCGGAACCGGCTCGGCGCGTGCGCGCCCCGGCGCACGTGCGACGTGCAGGCGGCTGAAGGGTCGCGCGCAGCGGACCCGTCTCGGCAGGGGGTACAACGCGTCCCGGCGCTCAGCTGCTGCGGATCATCGTGCCGACGCCGTGATCGGTCATGATCTCGAGCAGCAGGCAGTGGTCGACACGGCCGTCGACGATGTGCACCGCGTTGACGCCGCCGCGCGCCGCGTCGAGCGCCGACGAGATCTTCGGGAGCATGCCGCCGGAGATCGTACCGTCGGCGAAGAGCGCGTCGATCTGCCGCGGCGTGAGCCCGCTGAGCAGCCTGCCGTCCTTGTCGAGCACGCCGGGCGTGTTGGTGAGCAGCACCAGCTTCTCGGCCTTGAGCACCTCGGCCATCTTGCCGGCGACGACGTCGGCGTTGATGTTGTAGGTCTCGCCCTCTTCGCCCGAGCCGATCGGCGCGATCACCGGAATGAAGCCGTTGGCGGTGAGCGTATGGATGATCGCCGGGTCGATCTTCGAGATCTCGCCGACCTGTCCGATGTCGATCGGCTCGTCGGGCTTGTCCTTCGACGGCAGCCGCATGCGCCGCGCGCGGATCAGCCCGCCGTCCTGGCCGGTGAGCCCGACCGCGCGGCCGCCGGCGATGTTGATCAGCTCGACGATCTCCTTGTTCACCTGGCCCGCGAGCACCATCTCGACGATGTCCATCGTGTCGGCGTCGGTCACGCGCATGCCCTGGACGAATTCGCCTTTCTTGCCCACGCGCGCGAGCAGCTGCTCGATCTGCGGGCCGCCGCCGTGGACGACGACCGGGTTCAGCCCGACCAGCCGCAGCAGCACGACGTCGCGCGCGAAACTCTGCTTGAGATGCTGGTCGATCATCGCGTTGCCGCCGTACTTGACGACCACGATGCGGCCGTGGAAGCGGCGGATGTACGGCATCGCCTCGACGAGGATCGCCGCCTTCGTCGCCGGAGTGACGTCGCGCGTCGAAGGCAGGCCGGTCGACGGATCGGGTTGGGGGTCGGCGCTCATGCGGTTCACCTTCGTTCGTTCGGGGGTTCGCCGTCGGCGGCGGCTCCGGTCCCCCGGCTCGGGGGGCGCGAGGCATTCTAATCGCGCGGATGCGGAAGCTTTGGCGATCGTCGGGCGACGATGAACCTGCGCCGGCTCGAATACTTCGTGCAGGTCGCCGAGCTGGGCAGCTTCAGCCGCGCTGCTCGGCCGCGCGCAGCCGGCGCCGAGCCGTCAGGTGCGCGCGCTCGAAACCGACCCGCGCGAGACGCCGCTGCTGCGCAACGGCCGCGGCGTGGCGCTCATCGACGCAGGCCGGCCAGATCCGCAGAGTCACATGCGAGAATCGGGATGCCCACCCGCTTCCCAGGAACAACGCAATGCAAACGGTCATTCCGTGTTGCTTCCTGCGCGTCGGGACGTCACGCGGCCCATTCTCGATCGAGCACGACCTGCCGGCCGACGTCGCCACGCGCGATCGCATCCCGCTCGTCATCATGGGCTCGCCCGACCACCGCCGGATCGACGGGTTCGGCGCAGCGCATCCCTCGAACGAGGTGCAGAGATGATCCTTGCTGCACGAACCACCGGAGCGCCCGGAGAAGATCCGCTGCGCTGGCGCGTCGGCCTCGTCGGTTATGGCGAGGTCGGGCGGATCCTCGCGGAGGACCTGCGCGCTCGCGGCGTCGAACGCGTCGCGGCATACGACCTGAAGCTCGATGGACCGCAGGCGGCGCCGCTGCGCGCGCACGCAAAGGCGCACGGCATCGCGCTGGTCGACTCGCACGCCGCCCTGGCGGGCGACGCAGACTTCATCGTGTCGGCGGTCACGGCGAGCCAGGCGGTCGCGGTCGCCGCCGCGTGCGCACCCGCGTTGCGAAGCGACGCGTGGTTCCTCGACTTCAATTCCGCCTCGCCCGGCGCCAAGCGCGGCGCTGCGGCGAAGGTCGAGCAGACGGGTGCGCGCTACGTCGAAGGCGCGGTGATGACGTCGGTGCCTCCGTACCGGATTCGCGTGCCGTTGCTGCTCGGCGGACCGCACGCTGCCGCGCTCGCGCCGCTGCTTGCCGTGCTCGGCTTCGACGCGAAGGCCGCTTCCGCGGAGCTCGGCATCGCGTCGGCGACGAAGATGTGCCGCAGCGTGATGATCAAGGGGCTCGAGGCGATGGTCATCGAGAGCTTCACCGCCGCGCGCGCATGGGGCGTCGAGGACGAGGTGCTCGCGTCGCTCGCCGAGACCTTCCCCGGCATCGACTGGGAGAAGCAGGCGAGCTACTTCTTCGAGCGCGTGATCCTGCACGGACGGCGCCGTGCCGAGGAGATGCGCGAATCGGCGAACACGGTGCGCGAAGCGGGACTCGAACCGTGGTCGGCCGCCGGCACCGCGAATCGCCAGGCATGGGTCGCCGACCTGGCCGAGCGCGGCATCTTCGGCGAACCGCGCCAGGCGCGGGCCGACTGGCGCGTGCAGGCCGACCGGATTCTCGCTGCGAGGCAAGAGGAACGATGAGCGCCTTCGGCATGACGCCCGGATGGCTCTGCTTGCACCCGGGTGCTCATTCCGGCAGCAGCCCTTCCAGGGTTTCGCGGATCAGTTCCCGGGCGCTCTGCTGCGTCAGCGTGGCCGGGCGCAGCGCGCTGACGGCGGTGAACAGCGAAATTCGCAACAACGGCGGCCCGATGGAGCGCGTCACGAACGACGACGGATTGATCGAGCGCGTGACGGCATTGCGGGGCAGGATCGCGTGGCCGGCGCCGTCGGCGACCAGGTCTAGGATCGCAGGAACGCCGTCGACTTCGAGCGCGACCTTCGGACGGCAGCCGATCGCGGCCATCTCCGACTCGACCCGCATCCGCATCGCGTTGGGGCGGCTCGGAATGACCAGCGGCAGTCGGGCCACTTCGTCGAGCCCGATCGCGCCGGGCGGTGGATCCTCGGCCAGTCCCCGGGGACGCGGTCCGACCAGGTAAAGGCCTTCGTCGACCAGCGGCTGCAGGTCGAGGCCCTCCACGGGGCGCGCGTCGTAGAGCACTGCGATGTCGAGTCCGCCGTGCGCCAGGCGCTCCTGCATCGCGGCGCTCAGGCCTTCACTGATCGCCAGTTGCGCGTCGGGCAGGCGTCGGCGGAATGCGCGCATCAGCGGGACCGTCAGGACGCGCGCGACGCTCGGCGGCAGGCCCACGGCAACGCGCCCGGCCAGTGAGCCGCGCATTCGACCGAGTTCTTCGCGCGCCCGCTCGACCTGGTGGAGGATGCCGCGCCCATGCGCGAGCAGCACGCGGCCTGCTTCGGTCGGAACCGCGCCGCGACCGTTGCGCACCAGCAGCGCCTGCCGCAATTCGACCTCGAGCTGACGGACCTGCCGGCTGAGCGCCGGCTGTGCCACGTTCAGCGCGATCGACGCGCGCGTGAAGCTGCCGAGTTCGGCGACGCGCACGAAGTATTCGATCTGCTTCAGGTCCACGCGTTTGAATGGTTTTGATATCGGTCGGTTGATGGTATAGCAATTCGTTCTAGCTGATAGTGCCGTGCAGGGCTGGCCGAGGGGCTGCGCCGTCACGACAATGCCCGACATGGACGAGGCAACGATCACCGGCATTTCGTCGATGGCCACCCGCCGGCTGCTGGCCGAACTGGCAGCGGCCTGGGAACGAAGTTCGGGCACGGCCGTCGCCATCGAATCGGTCGGCGGCGTCGACGCGGCGAAGCGCGTGCAGGCCGGCGAGGTCTTCGACCTCGTCGTGCTGGCCTCCGACGCGATCGAGCGGCTCCTTGCCTCCGGCCACGTCGCAGCCGGCAGTCGCATCGACCTCGTCCGCTCCGACGTGGCCGTCGCCGTGAAGGCCGGTGCCGCGCATCCGGACATCGCTTCCGAAGACGCGCTGCGTCGCGCCCTGCTCGAGGCGCGCAGTCTTGCCTATTCGACCGGTCCGAGCGGCGTCGCGCTGGCGCGGTTGTTCGCGCGCTGGGGCATCGCCGACGAACTGCGCGCGCGCATCGTCCAGCCGCCGCCCGGCGTGCCGGTCGCCACCCTGGTAGCGCGCGGCGAGGTCGAGCTCGGCTTCCAGCAATTGAGCGAGCTGATCCACGTGCAGGGCATCGAGCTGCTCGGCCCGCTGCCCGATGCCGTGCGGATCACGACGATCTTTTCCGGCGGCGTCTGCACCGCATCGACCCGGCCCGAAGCCGCCCGTGCAGTGCTCGAGTTCATGGCATCGCCCGACGCGGCCGAGGCCAAGCGCCGGCAGGGCATGGCGCCGGCGTGAGCCGCCCTCCGTTCATCGGCATGAACACGCGCGGTTTCCCGTTCACGAGGAGGAGTTCGGAGTGATCATCGACGTCCACGGTCACTACACGACGGCGCCGAAGGCGCTGGAAGACTGGCGCAACCGGCAGATCGCCGGGATCAAGGATCCTTCGGCGATGCCGAAGGTCTCGGAGCTGAAGATCAGCGACGACGAACTGCGCGAGTCGATCGAGACCAACCAGCTCGCGAAGATGAAGGAGCGCGGCAGCGACCTGACGATCTTCAGCCCGCGCGCGAGCTTCATGGCGCACCACATCGGCGACTTCCAGGTCAGCAGCACCTGGGCGGCGATCTGCAACGAGCTCTGCTACCGCGTGTCGCAGCTCTTCCCCGACAACTTCGTGCCGGCGGCGATGCTGCCGCAGAGTCCGGGCGTCGACCCGAAGACCTGCATTCCCGAGCTCGAGAAGTGCGTGAAGCAATACGGCAACGTCGGCATCAACCTGAACCCGGATCCTTCGGGCGGCCACTGGACGAGCCCGCCGCTGACCGACCGGCACTGGTACCCGATCTACGAGAAAATGGTCGAGTACGACATCCCGGCGATGATCCACGTGAGCACGAGCTGCAACGCGTGCTTCCACACGACCGGCGCGCACTACCTGAACGCCGACAC
>JBIQJM010000121.1:0-9029 GCA_044507525.1 Burkholderiales bacterium | reverse complement strand
GCTTCGGAGGCCAGTACTCTATCCGCTGAGCTACGGGCGCGAGCCCGCGATTGTATCGTGCCGCTCGCCGCCGCGCGGCCGCGGGACGCGCCGGGTATCCTTGCCCGATCCCGATGCGCACCCTCTCGCCCCAGCAGGCGCTGCTGCTCTCGATCCTCGCCGCGATCGCCACCATCGGCCTGAAGGCCGGCGCGTGGTGGCTCACCGGCTCCGTCGGCTACCTGTCCGACGCACTCGAGTCGATCGTCAACCTGGTCGGCGCCACCTTCGCGCTGGCGATGGTCTCGTACGCGCGCATCCCCGCCGACGAGGATCATCCGTACGGGCACGGCAAGGCCGAATATTTCTCCGCGGCGCTCGAAGGCGTGATGATCTTCATCGCCGCGCTCGCCATCCTCGTCGTCGCGGTCGACCGGCTGTTCCATCCGAAGCCGCTCGGGCATCTCGGCATCGGAACCGCGTTGTCGATCGCGGCGAGCATCATCAATTTCGCCGTCGCGCGCGTGCTGCTGCGCGTCGGCCGCGAGCACCGCTCGCTCGCGCTGGAGGCCGATTCCCGGCACCTGATGACCGACGTCTGGACCACGGCCGGCGTGGTCGTCGGCGTCGGGCTGGCGAGCGTCACCGGCCAGGGATGGATCGACCCGCTCGTCGCGATCGCGGTCGCCGTCAACATCCTGCGCGAGGGCTGGCACCTGGTGCAGCGCTCCGTGGGCGGGCTGATGGACCGCGCGCAGGACGACGACGACATTGCGCACATCGAGGCGGTGCTGCGCGAAGTCGCGCCGCCGGGTTGCCGGTTCGCGAACCTGAAGACGCGCGTCTCGGGGCCGCTGCGCTTCGCGCAGGTCGACCTGCTGCTGCCCGGCGCCTGGAGCGTGGCGCGGGCACACGCGCTCGCCGACGAGATCGAGGAAGCGGTGGAAGAGCGGACCGGCACCCGGCTGACGACGCACGTCGAGCCGGTCGACTGAAGCGCGCCGCCCCTACTCGGCCCACATCACGCGCTGCACCGACGCCGGCAGCACCGACAGGCGGCTCTGCACCGCGGCCGTGCCGCCCATCGCCGTCTCGGCGGCGATGCGCGCGGCGGCCAGCTGCGCCTCCGAACGCACCGCGCCCCAGAGATAGGCGGTGCCGTCGGTGACGACGACGTTGACGAACGCGGTATCCAGGCCGGCACGGCGCATCTCTTCCTCGATGCGCGCCTTCAGCGAGTGGTCGCTCGGCGCCGCGGCCGCGTCGGCCTGCGAAAGCTGCGCGGGCGCCGACGCGAGCGCCTGCAGAAGGTTCGCGCGGCTCACGATGCCGACGACCTCGTTGCCGCGCACCACCGGCACGCGCTTGATCCGCCGCCGCTCGAGCAGTTCGGCGATCTCGGCGACCCGGGTGTCTTCGCGCACGGTGGCCACCTCGCGCGTCATCACGTCGCGAACGCGCCGCCCGTGCGTCTTGGCGTACTCGCGCACCTGGTCCTCGCTGTCGCCGAAGAGCCGCAGCCACCACGACGGCGTGCGCTCGGTGCCGCTCTCGACGCGACGAACGAGGTCTCCCTCGCTGACGATGCCGACCAGCCGCCCGTCGGCGCCGAGCACGGGCACGCCGCTGATCCCCTTGCTCAGCAGCAGTCGGGCGAGCTCGGCGACCGACGCATCCTCGGTCACGGAGATCACGGGGGTCGACATCACGTCTCGGGCTTGCATGAGGGCTCCTCGTCGGTCGGAATCGGCATCGCCATCGTAGCGCTCGCGCGCACGAGGCCGACCGCGCAGCGCAACCGTATCACCCGCCCTGCATCGCGCGCTCGCGCGCCTCGTGGCGACGCTGCACGTCCTCGGGCCAGGTCGACCGGATGTACGCGAGCACCGCGCGGATCTCGCCGTCGGACAGCGTCGCGCCGAACGCCGGCATGTCGCTCTCGTAGCCGGGCGGCGCGTACGCCTCGACGCCGTCCTTGACGATGCCGAAGAGCTGCTCCGAGGGATGGTGCCAGGTATGGCCGCTCGGATCGTGCGGCGGCGCGGGCATTCGACCCGACGGCAGGCGCCTCGTCCAGTCGGGCTGGCCTTCCAGGTTCGGGCCGTGGCAACTCGCGCAGTGCCGCTCGTAGATCCCGCGTCCCTGCGCGAGCACGCTCCGATCGTCGGTCGCGATCCAGTTCGTCGGCGTCGTGCTGCGCAGCTGCTGCCAGCCGAGCACGACGACGACGGCCAGCGCGATCGAGACGAGCAGCGCCCGGACCCTTCGCGTCATCCATGCCTCCTTCCGATGCGTCCGCCTCGCGGCATCCGCTTCGCGAGCTGCGCAACCTTAACGCATGCGAGACGACGGATGCGGCTCGGGCGCATCGCCGGCGCCGCGCTCGCCGGCGCCCTAGCGACTCGCCGCGAGCGCCGCCTGGAGATCGCTGCGCAGGTCGTCGACGTCCTCGATGCCCACCGACAGCCGCACCAGCGAATCGCCGATCCCGATGCGCGCGCGCTGCTCGGCGGGGATCGTCGCGTGGGTCATGATCGCCGGGTGCTCGATCAGGCTCTCGACGCCGCCCAGGCTCTCCGCGAGCGTGAAGATCGAGCAGGCCTCGAGGAAACGGCGCGTGCCGGCGAGGTCGGTGTCGAGCTCGACGCAGACCATCCCGCCGAAGCCGCGCATCTGCCTGCGCGCGAGCGCATGCTGCGGATGCGACGCGAGGCCGGGGTAGCGGACACGGCGCACGCCCGGCTGCCGCTCGAGCCAGCCGGCCAGCTCGAGCGCGTTCTCGCAGTGGCGCTGCATGCGCACGTCGAGCGTCTTGATGCCGCGCAGCGCGAGGAAGCTGTCGAAAGGGCCGGCGATGGCGCCGACGGCGTTCTGCAGGAAGCCCAGGCGCTCGGCGTTCCCGGCGTTGCGCTCGTCGCCGGCGACGACCGCCACCCCTCCGATGATGTCGGAGTGCCCGTTCAGGTACTTGGTCGTCGAATGCACGACGATGTCGAAGCCGAGATCGATCGGTCGCTGCACCCAGGGCGTGGCGAAGGTGTTGTCGGCGACGCTGATCACGCCGCTGCGCCGGGCGATCGAGGCGAGCGCCTCGAGATCGACCAGCCGCAGCAGCGGGTTGGTCGGCGACTCGACGAGCACCATGCGCGTCTCGGGCCGGATCGCCGACTCGAGCGCCTGCGGATCCGAGAGATCGACGTAGCTGACCGACAGCCCCGCGCTCTTGGTGCGCACGCGTTCGAGCAGCCGGTAGGTTCCGCCGTACAGGTCGTCGCCGGCCACCACGTGCGCGCCCGCGTCGAGCAGCTCGAGCACGGTGGCGATCGCCGCCAGTCCCGACGCGAAGGCGAAGGCGCGGCTGCCGTTCTCGAGGTCGGCGACGCAGCGTTCGAGCGCGAAGCGCGTCGGGTTGTGCGAGCGGCCGTAGTCGAGTCCCTTGTGCACGCCGGGGCTCGCCTGCACGTAGGTGGAGTTGGCGTAGATCGGCGGCATGACCGCCCCGGTGGAAGGATCGGGCGACTGGCCGGCGTGGATCACGCGGGTGCCGAAGGCGCGGCGCTCGCGCTTGTCGTCGTGGCTCACGAGAAGTTCCTGCGCAGATGATTGAGGAGGTCGAAGCGGGTGACGAGGCCGTGGAAGCGCTCGTCGTCGGCGATGATCGCGACGAGGCCGCGATCGAGCACCGCGCGCAGCGCCGGCAGGCCCGCATCCGGGCGCAGCGTCTCCAGCGCCTGGGTCATCGCGGTGTCGACCGTCGCGTCGAAGCGCGCCGGGTCGTCGAGCGCGTGCAGCAGCACGTCCGACTCGTCGACGATGCCGACGATGCGGCCGTTCTCCAGCACCGGCAGCTGCGAGACGTCCGCCGAGCGCATGCGCTGGAACACGCTGCGCAGCGTGTCTCCGGGCTGCGCCTGGATCACGCTGCCCTCGGTATAGCGTCGTCCGATCACGTCGCGCAGGTCGCCGAAACGCTCGCGGGCGATCAGCCCCTGGTCGATCATCCAGTTGTCGTTGTAGACCTTGGACAGGTAGCGCGTGCCGGTGTCGCAGACGAGCGAGACGATGTTCTTCGGCGTCGTCTGCTCGCGGCACCAGCGCAGCGCCGCGGCCAGCAGCGTTCCGGTGGACGAGCCGCCGAGCACGCCCTCGGCGCGCAGCAGCTCGCGCGCGGCACCGAAACTCTCGTCGTCGGGAATCGAGTACGCGCTGCGCACGAGCGAGAAGTCGGCAATCGCCGGAACGAAATCCTCGCCGATGCCCTCGACCGCCCACGAGCCCGCCTCGCCCACCTTGCCCGTTCGCACGTAGTCGGTGAGCACCGAGCCCTGCGGGTCGGCGAGCACGAACTCGACCTCGGGCGCGACCTCGCGAAAGAACGCGGTCAGGCCGCCGAGCGTGCCGCCCGAGCCCACGCCGCAGACGATCGCGTCGATCGCGTGCCCGCTCTGCGCCCACAGCTCGGGCCCGGTGGACCAGCGGTGGGCGGCGGCGTTGTCGGGGTTGTTGAACTGGTCGACGAAGAAGGCGCCGGGGATCTCGCGCGCCAGGCGCGCCGCGACGTCCTGGTAGTAGTCGGGATGGCCGCGCACGACGTCGGAGCGCGTCGTGTGCACCTCGGCGCCGAGCGCCTTCAGGTGCAGCACCTTCTCGCTCGACATCTTGTCGGGCACGACGAGCACGACGCGGTATCCCTTCGCGCGCGCGACCAGCGCGAGCCCCAGGCCCGTGTTGCCCGCCGTCGCTTCGACGATCGTGCCGCCCGGCTGCAGGCGCCCGCGCCGCTCGGCGCCCTCGATCATCCACAACCCGATGCGGTCCTTGATCGAACCGCCCGGGTTCTGCGACTCGAGCTTCAGGAACAGCCGGCACGGCCCGGTGTCGAGCCGGGTGACTTCCAGCAGCGGGGTATTGCCGATCAGGTCGAGTACGCCGGGGTGCGAAGTGTCTTGCATGGACGCATTGTCTGCCACGCCGGCGCGCCTGCGGGAACGAAGCCCTCCGGCGCCTAGAAAATCAGCTTTCCGGTTCCGATGACGACGAACAGGCCGATGAGAAAGATGATCAGGATGATCCACAGCAGTATCTTCATTCGAGTCTCCAGCGTCGCGACCGCAGAGGGAAGCAAACCCGGCACCCGCATGAAGAAATCCCGAGAATCGCACGCGGCGCGGCCTTCGCGGCGCAACGGCGCGCCGATCGGTCCGCGCGGCGAAGCGCCTCAGCGCAATCGTTCCAGGTACGCCGCCATGTCGCGCGCATCGCGTTCGCCCACGCCCAGGTCGGGCATCGCGGTGCCGGGAGAGATCGCCTGCGGATGCCGGATCCACTGGACCAGGTTCTCGCGGGTGTTCGGCAGCTGCCCGGCGACGAACCGGCGCGTCGCCATCCGCTCGAGCGGCGGACCGACGAAGGAGTCGGCGGCGACGACGCCGGGAATCCGGTGGCAGCCGACGCAGCCGAACTGGCGCAGCGCCTGCCGGCCGCGTTCGGCATCGGGTTCCCGCTCGCGCGCGTGCGCATCCTGCCCCGCGTCCGGACCCGCCGCGCGGCTCTCGCGGTAGGCCTGCGGCGACAGATCGGGCAAGGTCTTCAGGAAGGCGACCACCGACCACAGTTCGTCGTCGCGGAGGCGGAACTGCCAGGCGGGCATCGCCGTCATCTTGATTCCGTAGCGGATCACCCAGTACAGCTGCGACGCCGTCCATTCACGCGCCGTGTCCGACAGGCTTCCGGGCAGCGGGGTCAACCCGAGCGCGAAAGGCTCGGGCGCGACGCCCGGCGCGCCGTGGCACTGCACGCAATGCGCGCGGAAATGATGCAGTCCGCGCGCCGCCAGCGCGGGATCGTCCAGCGGCGGCGGCTCGATGTCCGCGGCTCGCCGCTTCACCGATTGACGCAGTCCGGTCTGCAGTGCCCAGAAGGTGGGACGCAGGTGCTGGTCGGTCGCCGAGACGTCGTAGACGCCCGAATAGAGCACGAGCAGGCCGGCGACGGCAGCCGCGATCGCGAGCGAGACGAGGATGCCGAGCGTTCTCACGGTGTCCGCCCCATCGCGTCAGTCGAGCGTGTAGAGGTAGGCAGCCATGTCGCGCGCATGTGCCTCCGTGACCTGCAGGTCGGGCATCTGCGTCATCGGGTCGAAGCGCCGCGGATCGCGGATCCACTGCACCATCGTCTCGGGCCGGTTGGGGACCCGCCCGGCGAGGTAAGTTCGTCGCGCGACGTGCGTCAGCGGCGGACCCACGTTGCCGCGGGCGTTGGCCACGCCCGGAATCGTATGGCATTCGCCGCAGCCGAACTGGCGCAGCAGCAACCGCCCGTTGGCGGCCTGCGCGTCCAGCCGCTGCATCGACGGATCGCTGCAGGCAGCGGCGGCGATCGCAAGCAGCGCGCAGGCGGCGACGCGCAGCACCCTGCGGGCGAAGTCGCTCATGCGCACGTCGGCACCGCCCATGCGGGAATCGACGCGTAGACGACGGCGATCAGCGCGAACAGCGCGATCGCGCCGGAGAGCCAGTGCTCGAAATGCGCCCGCCCCATCCAGCCGCGCAGCATGATCGCCGCCAGCAGGGCGCCGGCGACGACGCCGGCGCCGGCGACCGCCGACGGCACGAGCTGCGCGAAGCCGCGCGCGCAGGCGAGCGCGGTGAATGCGTAGATCGCCATGAAGTGCGCCGCCCAGATCACGATGCCCGACGTGACCCATGCCGATCGCGCAACGAGGCCCATCGCTCACCCGATCAGCCGCGGGAAGGCGTGCACGAGCACGAGCCCGGCGAGCGTCTGCGCGACCGTGTAGTGCCAGAACAGCCGCGCGTTGTCGAAGGTGACGCGGCGACAGGCATCGGTTCGCCCGGTGAGCGCGCGCGCGATCGTGAAGAGCGCCATCGACACGGCAACGACGGTGAAGAAGCCGGCGAGCGCGACGAACAGGGCGACGACGGCACCGTAGGCCGACGACGACGGCACGAGATCGCGATGCGCGAGCAGCTGCGCGCCGAAGGCGCCGGCGAGCAGCACGACGGCGAGCAGCAGCGCCGCGGCACAGCCCGGGCGCCGGCCGCGACGAATCAGCCGGTTCGCCCATCCGAGGCACGCGCTGGACGCGGCGAGCAGCGCGCCGGCGGCGAGCGGCCAGGCGAGCTCGGGCAACGCATCGGCCGACGGCCAGATCGCGGGAGAGACCGTCCACAGGTAGAGGTAGGCGCCCATCGCGCACGCGTAGAGCGAGGAGGCGACGAAGAGCAGCGTGACGACGCCCCACCACGCCTGCGACACCGGCCCGTTCACGTAGGCGGGCAGCGCGAGTCCGCCGCCGACGTCGACCGGGCGATCGAGCGGCGGCGGATCGAGATGCCACGCCCAGTGGACGATCGCGCCCACCGCGATCGCTCCGCAGGCGAAGGCAGGCGCGAACAGCTTCACCGTGAGCAGCAGGAAGAACGCCGCAAGGAACACGGCGGCGACGACCGGAGCCCATCCGGGCATCGGCATGCGGAGCACGAACTGCGGCTTCGCGTCGAAGGCGCTCGTCACCAGCGTCTCGCGACCGCCGGTCGGCGCGCCCGGCAGGAAATAGTGCCCGTCCTGCACGTCGCGCGCGAGATCGGGCTGGTCCCAGACCGGATCGCGGCTGATGACGATCGGGATGCTGCGGTTCGAGTAGTTGCCGCTCGGCAGCCATTCGAGCGTGCCGGCGTTCCACAGGTTGCCTGCGCTCGACTCCAGCGTGAGGCGGAACCTGCGCGCGACGTCGAACAGCAGCAGCGCGACGCCGACGGCGAGCACGAACGCACCGACGGTCGACACGAAGTTCAACGACCCCCAGCCGAGCCCGTCGGGGTAGGTATGGACGCGCCTCGGCATCCCGGCGAGGCCGCTGATGTGCATCGGGAAGAACGCGACGTTGAATCCGAGGAAGATCAGCGCGAAGACCCAGCGCCCGAGCTTTTCCGACAGCGCGAAGCGGCTCATCTGCGGCATCCAGTAGTACAGCGCGGCGAACAGCGGGAACACCATGCCGCCCACCAGCACGTAGTGGAGATGCGCGACGACGAAGTAGGTGTCGTGCGCCTGCCAGTCGAAAGGCACGACGGCGACCATCACGCCGGTGAGCCCGCCCAGCACGAAGACGAACAGGAAGCCGAGCACGAACAGCGTCGCGGTCGTCATCTTCACGCGCCCCGAAGCGAAGGTCGCGATCCACGCGAAGACCTGGATGCCGCTCGGGATCGCCACCGCCGTGCTCGCCGCCTGGAAATAGGTCAGCGACAGCTGCGGGATGCCGGTGGCGAACATGTGGTGCACCCACAGGCCGAAGCTGAGGAAGCCGGTGGCCACCAGCGCCAGTGCGACGAGCCGGTAGGCCACGAGCGGATGCTGCGACATCGCCGGGACGATCATCGACACCATGCCGGCGGCGGGCAGGAAGATGATGTAGACCTCGGGGTGCCCGAAGAACCAGAACAGGTGCTGCCACAGCAGGGCGTCGCCGCCGCGCGCCGCGTCGAAGAAGGGCCAGTCGAAGGCGCGCTGCAACTCGAGCAGCGCGGTGGCGAGGATCACCGCCGGGAACGCGAAGACGATCATCACCGCGAACACGAGCATGGCCCACGCGAACATCGGCATGCGCCCGAGCGTCATCCCGGGTGCGCGCGTGCGCAGCACGCCGACGATGATCTCGATCGCGCCGGCGATCGCCGAGATCTCGATGAAGCCGATGCCGAGCAGCCAGAAATCCTGGTTCACGCGCGGCGACCAGCGCGCGTCGGTGAGCGGCGGATTCATGAACCAGCCGCCGTCGGGCGCCCAGCCGACGAAGAGACTCAGGAAGAAGCCCAGGCCGCCGACGAGGTACAGCCAGAACGCGAAGGCCGACAAGCGCGGGAACGGCAGGTCGCGCGCGCCGAGCATGTTCGGCAGCAGCGCGACGCCCATCGCCTCGACCGCCGGCACGGCGAACAGGAACATCATCATCGTGCCGTGCATCGTGAAGAGCTGGTTGAACAGGTCGGGGCCGATCAGCGTGTTGCCGGGCACGGCGAGCTGCA
>JBIQJM010000120.1:0-9221 GCA_044507525.1 Burkholderiales bacterium | reverse complement strand
TGTTGATCGCGAAGCCGAACAGCAGCAGCTGCATCACCGGGATGCCGACGATCATCCCGAAGGTGAGGCGGTCGCGCTGGAGCTGGATGAACTCCTTGACGACGATGCCCCACCAGCGGCGCAGGGAGAAGCGCGTCATTGCCCGGGCGCATCCATCAGGCGAATGAACGCATCCTCGAGCGTCGGCTCGATCCTCTCCACGCGCAGGTGCTCGTGCCGTTCGATCGAGCGCATGCTGCGCTCGAGCAGCGCCGCGTCGTGTCCCGTCACGTGCAGCGTGTTGCCGAAGGACGTCACGCGAACGACACCGGGCAGCGCGCGCAGCCGGTCGCCGATGCCGGCCGCGTCCCGGCCCGCCACCGACCAGGCGACGAGTCGCTGCGCATCGATCACCTCGTCGGCGGTTCCTTGCGCGAGCAGTCGGCCGGCCGCGATGTACGCCAGCCGGTGACAGCGCTCGGCCTCGTCCATGTAGTGCGTCGACACGAGCACCGAGATGCCGTCGGCGGCGAGCCGGTGGATCTCGTCCCAGAAGTCGCGGCGCGCCTTCGGGTCGACGCCGGCCGTCGGCTCGTCGAGCAGCAGCAGGCGCGGCTGGTGCAGCAGGCACGCGGCGAGCGCCAGGCGCTGCTTCCAGCCGCCCGACAACGCGCCGGCGAGCTGGTCGCGCCGGTCGGCCAGGCCGAGCGAGTCGAGCGCGCGCGCCACCGCTTCGCGCCTGCGCGGCACTTCGTACATCCGCGCGACGAAATCGAGGTTCTCGGCGATCGTCAGGTCTTCCCACAGCGAGAAGCGCTGCGTCATGTAGCCGACGTTGCGCTTGATCGCCGCGGTGTCGCGGATCACGTCGTAGCCCAGGCAGGTGCCGCTGCCGCTGTCGGGACGCAGCAGCCCGCACATCATCCGGATCGACGTCGTCTTTCCGCTGCCGTTCGGGCCCAGGAAACCGAAGATCTCTCCCTCGCGCACCTGCAGCGACAGGTCGACGACGACGTGCCGGTCGCCGAAGTGCTTGTTCAGGCGGTGGACGTCGATCGCGAAGCGCGCGCCCTCGGCCTGCGAACGCCGCTCCTGCCGACCGGCGGGGCCTGGTGGCGGCGGGCCCTGCGCCATCATCGGCCTCCGGCGCGCTTCCCGACGAGCTCCACGTCCACGGGCTGGCCGGGATGCAACCGGGCTGCCGCAGGCGGCGAAGGCCTCGCCTCGACGAGGAAGACGAGCTTCTGCCGCGCATGCTCGCCGTAGATCACCGGCGGCGTGAACTCGGCGCGCGGAGCGACGAACACGATGCGCGCGTCGATCGGCCCCTCGCATCCGTCGCAATGCGCGCGCACCGCGTCGCCGACCTGCAGCGCACCGACCTGCGCCTGCGGCACGAAGAAGCGCAGCTTCACGCCCTGCGTCGGCAGCAGGCTCACCACGGGAGCGCCGCCCGGCACCGATTCGCCGACGCGGAAGTACGTGTCGGCGACACGCGCGTCGGAAGGGGCGACGGGCGCCTTCTCCTCGACGCGCGTCGCCGCCTGCCCGTGGGCGGCACGCGCCGCCTCCAGCTCGGCGCGCGCCGCGGCGATCTCCGGCTCGCGCCCGATGCTGCTTTCGGCGTTGCGCACCTGCGCCTGCGCCTGCGCGAGCTGGGCCACGTCGCGATCGTGCACCGAACGCGCCGCATCGAGGCTCGAATCGGAGACGAATCCCTGCGCATGCAGCCGGCGCTGCTGGCGCAGCGTCTCCTCGGACAACGCGAGCGATGCGGCCGCGGCCGCCGCCTGCTGCTTCAGCGCGTCGATCTCGGCGACGCGCCGCGCTGCGCGCAGGTTCTCGATGCGCGCCTGCGCCGCCTGCACGCGCGCCTGCGTCTCGTCGGCCGCCGCGCGCTCGATCGAGTCCTCGATCGCGAACAGCGGTTCGCCGCGCAGCACCGTGTCGCCGCGTGCCACCGCGAGCCGAGCGAGCGTGCCGGCATGGGGAGACGCGACGAGCACGAACTCGCCTTCCACGTAGCCCTGCAGGACTTGCGATCCACCGTCGGTGCACCCCGCCGACAGCGAGCACGCGACGAGCAGGCTCGCGAGCCGGGCGCGCGTCGACGACCGCGGTGCACGCCACCACGGCGCTTGCCTGCGCTGCATCCGATTCGTGCCCATCGGGGATCCGGAACGTTCTCGCCAGCGCGCGATTCTCCCCCAGGACGCAGAATGCGTACTTCGGCTCGCCGCCGCGACGGCGCGATCCGCGCCTCGACGACCGTAGAGCTGCTTCCCCGATGCCTGAAATCCCCGGTTCCCGAGAATCCGGCGCGCGCACCGCATGGATCATGCTGCTCGCCCTCACCGGCGGGTTCGCGCTCAGCCAGGCCTACCGCACGGTCGCCGCGATCATGGCGCCGCAGCTGCAGGCCGAGTTCGGGCTCGACCCGCAGGCGCTCGGCCTCTTCGCCGCCACCTTCCATTTCGCCTTCGGCGCGCTGCAGCTGCTGATGGGCATCGGCATCGACCTCTACGGAGTGCGCCGCACCGTGCTCGTCGCCTTTCCGCTGGCGATCGCCGGATCGCTGCTGTCGGCGATCACCGACCGCTTCGGCGTGCTGCTCGTCGGCCAGGCGCTGATCGGCATCGGCTGCGCACCCGCGTTCCTGGTGTGCACCGTGTTCATCGCGCAGCGCTTTCCGGCGCAGCGCTACGCCTCGGTGTCGGGGCTGGTGCTCGGCCTCGGCGGCCTGGGCATGCTCGCCACCGGCACGCCGCTGGCGTGGCTGATCGAGGCCTTCTCGTGGAGGGCGGGCTTCGTCGCGCTCGCGGCGTTCTCGGCGCTCGCGTGGCTCGCCATCGCCTGGCTCGTGCGCGAGCCGCCCGTGCCGCGCGCCGCGGCGGCGGGCGAGCGCGAGTCGCTCGGGCAGGCGTTGCGCGGCTTCGCGTCGCTGTTCGCCGTGCCGCACACCTGGGGGATCCTCGCGCTGGCCCTGGTCAGCTACGCCGCGTTCGTGTCGCTGCGCGGACTGTGGCTCGGGCCCCTGCTGGTCGAGCGCTACGGCTTCTCGCTGGTGGCGAGCGGCAACGTCGCGATCGCGGTCTCGGTGGCGTCGATGATCGCGCCGCCGATCTTCGGCCGGCTCGACCCGGGCCGCGCGGGACGCCGCCGCTGGCTGTTCGTCGGCACGCTCGCCTCGGTCGTGCTGTTCGCGCTGCTCGCCCTCGGCGTCGGCGCCGCCTTCGACGTCACCGTCTCGATCGCCTACGCGCTGCTCTTCGGTTACGGCGTGCTGCAGTACCCGGACGTGCGCGATTCGTACCCGGCCGCGATGACGGGCCGCGCGCTGTCGCTGTTCACGATGGCGCTGTTCCTCGGCGTGGCGCTGATGCAGTGGCTGACCGGAGCGGCGGCGTCGTTCGCCGTGGCGCAGGGCTGGCCGCCGTTCACCGCGGCCTTCGGCGCGATCGCGCTGATGCTCGCCGCCGGCGCGCTGCTGTTCGCGTGGCTGCCGCAGCCGCCGGACAGCGGCCCGGCTATTCCTTCTCTTCGGCGACGTGCACGGTGAACTGCACGCGGTCCTCGTCGCGCGCGAGCGTCATCGATGCGGTGCGCTTCTCCTTCTGGTAGACGAGCATCCGGTTCTCGGCGTCGGTCTGCATCGACATCAGCGGCTCCCATCCCTGCGCCTTCATCCCCGCGCTCGCCTCGTCGTGCATCGTCGCGATGTCGCCGACCGCGTGCAGGGCGACGATCGTGGCGTCGGCGCTCTCGACGACGCTCTGCACCGTGTAGTCGCGCGGCAGGTAGACGTCCTTCGGGAAGGCCGCCGGCAACACGAGGTTCGCGCCGGTGCTCATCTTCACCTCGCCATCCTCGGTCTTCACCGTGACCTGCTCGCCGGACTTCTCGATCGTCACCTGCCCCCCGGTCGCACGCTCGACGGCGAGCTCGGCCATTCGTTCTTCGCTGGACTTCTGGCACGCGCCCAGTGCAACGGCAGCGCAGCAAAGCAGGACGATCGTTCGCATGAAGGACCTTTTCGGCGGGAGCGGTGGAGTGGGGAGCGCGAACGATACAACGCCGCCCGCGCGAAGCGAAGGCGCGGCGGACGGGCGGCCCGCGGCTGACGCGGCTGTCGGCTGGCTTTACAGTCGGGCGATCCTGCGGGGCACCGCGGCCCGTCGCCTCCCGCGGCTTGCGGCCCGCCCCCGCGTTGGCTCGTTTCTTGCTTCCTCTGTCTGCAGAAAGAAGTGATCTGCAGGGGGAGGTAGTCCATGAACGATCCCGTTGGCGTCCCGGGCGACCGGCCGTCGGTCGCCGACGCGTCCGATGCGGCGCCGTCGGCCCGTCGGCGGGCGTTGCTCGTCGCGATGCCCTCCATCGTGTCGCTGCACCCCGGCGTGGCCGCGGCCGGCGCACGCAGCAGCAACCTGCTCGTGCTGGCCGACGGCGCTCCGGTCGAGGACGGCAAGTATCTCTGCGTGAAGAAGCCGTGGGGTGCGAAGCAGCTGGGCAAGGGCTGGGATCTCGGCGACGATCCGTGGATCGACGTCGCCGAGATTCCCGCCGATCGCAGCTACTACAAGCGCACCTGGATCTCCGGGCACAAGGGCGGCGGGCAGTACCAGTACACGCCGGTCGATGCGAACGAAATGTGCCGCACCGGCGGCGAGTTCTACTACAAGCAGCGCAATCACCGCTACGCCGGATACGACGGCATGGAGACGACGGGCGGCGACACGGAAGACCTGCAGGCGCTCGGGGGCGAGCTGCAGGCGCCGGGCGACGTCGGCGACGTGAGCACCATGGGCGGCGGCGGCGGTGGCGGTGGCGGTGGAGACAAGGACTGGAAGACGGTGAAGGTGCCGAAGGGCGCCATGGTCTCGGCGACGGCGCTCGCTTCCTTCGCCCATTGCACCACGCGCTACGAAGTATGAGCAGCGCCGCGGCGCGCCGCTGGCGTGTCGCGGAGGGCGCGCCCTTCGCCTGGGCGCACGCCCGCTCCGGACACGTCCTGTACCACCGCGCGTCGGGCCAGACGCACTTCCTGAACGAAGGTACGGTGCTGCTGCTGCGCGACTGCCTGCGCGAGCCGCGCGATGCGCGCGAGGCGGCGCACTCGCTCGCCCGCCTGCAGGACGCCGAGCCCGATCCCCGCTTCTTCGATCACGTCGCCCGGCTGCTGGTGCATCTCGAGGACCTCGGCCTGGTCGAATCCGTTCCGGCGTGAGCACGATCCCCGGGACGGTCGCGTCGCTCGACGCCCGCGCGTTCGCCGAGCGCCTGCACGAGGGGCTCGGGCTGCGCATCGGTCCCTTCGACTTCCGCCTGACGATCCGTGCGCGCGGCGTCGCCGCCCATCTGCACGCGCTGTACCTCGACTACCCGCTGCTCGACGACGACCGGGTATTCCACGCGCACGTCTCGCTCGACGAGGTGCCGGCCCGATGGCCCGGCGCGCGGCGGCACGTGCGCTTTCGCGTCGACGGCCGCGCGCCGCACGACGACCTGCCCGTCGCGCACGCGCTCGCCGCGCTGGAATGGGGGCTGAACCTGGTCATCGCGCTGCGCTTCCACGGCTACCTGATGCTGCACGCGGCCGTGCTCGAGCGCGACGGCCGTGCGCTCGTCATGCCGGCGATGCCGGGGCACGGCAAGACGACGCTGTGCGCGGCGCTCGCGCACCGCGGCTGGCGGCTGCTGTCCGACGAGTTCGGCCTCGTGCGCCCGGGATCGACCGACTTCGTCGCGCTGCCGCGGCCGATGCCGCTGAAGAACGAGTCGATCGACGTGCTGCGCGCCTTCGCCCCGCGGGCGAGCTTCGGGCCGCGCATCGACGGCACGAGCAAGGGAACCGTGGTGCATCTGCGCGCGCCTTCGCAGGCGGTCGAACGTGCGCACGAGACGGCGCGTGCGGCGTGGATCGTCTTCCCGCGCTGGGCGCAGGGCACGCCGCTGTCGATCACGCCGGTCGCCGCCGACGAGGCCTTCTTCTCGCTCGCGACCAACGCGTTCAACTACGAGCTGATCGGCGAGCCGGCCTTCGACACCGTGAAGGACATCGTCGCCGACGCGCGCCGCGTACGGCTGCGCTATTCGGCGCTCGACGACGCGATCCGCGCGCTCGACGAACTGTGCGAGACGGTCGATGCCTGAACGCGTCGCGCAGGACGCGAACGCTCGCGTGCGCCGCCTCGTGCTCGGCGCCCTGCGCGATCCGTCGTCGCTGCCGCGCCTGGCGCCGGGCGATCTCGACCTGTCGCTGCGCGTGCTGCGGCGCGCGCGGCTGCTCGCCCGCGTCGCCTCGCAGCTGCGCGACGACGGGCTGCTCGAAGAGCTGCCGCGCGCCGCGATCGACCAGATGCTCGGCTCGCTCGCCTTCGTCGAGGCGCAGCAGCGCGCCGCGCTATGGGAGCTCGACCGCGTCGTGCATGCGCTTCGCGACGACCCGACGACGCCGCTCGTCGTGCTGAAGGGATGCGCCTACGCGCTCGCCGGGCTGCCGAACGCACGCGGCCGTTCGTTCGCCGACGTCGACCTGCTCGTGCCGCGCGCGCGGCTCGCCGCCGTCGAAGCGCGCCTGCGCGAGCGCGGATGGGCGAGCGCGCCGCTGGGCGCGCACGACGACCGCTACTACCGCAGCTGGTCGCACGAGCTGCCGCCGATGCGGCACGTCGACCGCGCAACCGAGGTCGACCTGCACCACAACCTGCTGATGTCGACCGCGCGCGCGAAGCCCGATGCGCGGCTGCTGCTCGCCGATGCGCGCCCGCTGCCGCGCGACGCGAACCCGCTGCGCGGCAACCTGCTGCACGTGCTCGCACCGGTCGACATGGTGCTGCACGCGATGACGCACCTGATGTCGAGCTCGGACCTGGCCGATGCCTTGCGCGAGCTCGTCGACGTCGACGAGCTGCTGCGGCATTTCGCAGTGCACGAGCCGGGCTTCTGGGAGGCGTTCTGGCCGCGCGCCGAAGCGCTCGATCTCGCACGCCCCGCCTACCACGCGCTGCGCCAGGCGCACCGCTGCCTGGGCACGCCGGTGCCGGCCGAAGTGCTGCGCGCTTCCCGTGCCGCCGCGCCGCCGATGCCGTTGCCGGCGCTCGCCGACCGGCTGATGCCGCTCGCGCTGTTCCCGCCGCATCCCGACCGGGCGAACCGCGCCGCCCGCGCGGCTCGCTGGCTGCTCTACCTGCGCTCGCACTGGATCCGGATGCCGCTGCCCACGCTGGCCTGGCACCTCGGGACGAAGTCGCTCACGCGGCGACGAGCCGCGCGAGCTGCGCGCGCATCCGCAGCGGATCGACCGTCTGCAGCAGCCGCGCCACCCGCGGCGCGAGCGTCGGCACGTCGGCACGGAGAATCTCGCGCTTGACGCGCAGCACGCTCGCCGGGTGCATCGAGAATTCGCGCAGTCCCATCCCCAGGAGCAGGTGCGTCGCGCCCCAGTCGCCGGCCATCTCGCCGCACACCGCCACCGGCTTGCCGGCGCGCCGCGCGGCACGGATCGTCATCGCGACCAGGCGCAGCACCGACGGGTGGAAGGGCTCGTACAGCGATGCCACTTCGTGGTCGGTGCGATCGATGGCGAGCGTGTACTGCGTGAGGTCGTTGGTGCCGATCGACAGGAAATCGAGCCGGCGCACGAACAGGCTCGCCGACAGCGCCGCCGCCGGAACCTCGATCATGCCGCCCACCGGCATGGCTTCGTCGAAGTCTTCGCCGCGCTCGCGCAACTGCGCCTTCGCGATGCCGATCAGCCGCAGCGTCTGCTCGACCTCGTGGCCGTGCGCGAGCATCGGGATCAGCAATCGCACGCGTCCGTGCGCCGACGCGCGCAGGATCGCGCGCAACTGCACGAGGAACATCGTCGGCTGCGACAGGCAGTAGCGGATCGCGCGCCGGCCGAGCGCCGGATTCTGCGCGACCGACGCGCCCGGGCGCTCGAGCGCCTTGTCGGCGCCGATGTCGAGCGTGCGGATGGTGACCGGGCGGTCCTGCATCGCCACCACCGCCTCGCGGTACGCCTCGTACTGCTCGTCCTCGTCCGGCAGGTCGCGGCGGTTCAGGAACAGGAACTCCGAGCGGAACAGGCCGACCCCTTCGGCGCCGGCGGCGAGCGCGGCCGCCGCCTCGTCGGGGCGCTCGATGTTCGCGCACAGGCGCACCGCGGTGCCGTCGCGCGTGACGGCCGGCACGTGCAGCAGCTTGCGCAGCTCCTCGCGCTCGCGCAGGCTCACCGCCTGCAGGTGCCGATACTGCGCGAGCACGCCCTCGTCGGGTGCGACGATGACGATGCCCTGCTCGCCGTCGAGCACCAGCCAGTCGTCGTCGGCGATCAGGCGCGACGCGAGGCCCGCACCGACCACCGCCGGCACGTTCATCCCGCGCGCGAGGATCGCCGTGTGCGAGGTGGCGCCTCCCTGGTCGATCGCGAAGCCCACCGCCGATCGCAGCGCGAGCATGTCGGCCGGCGACACGTCCTCGGCGACGAAGATGCGCGGATCCTCGGCGGCGCCGGCGAGGCGCGCGCGCGAGCCCGACAGCACGCGGATGACGCGGTCGGCGACCTGCAGCACGTCGCGGCCGCGCTCGCGCAGGTACGCGTCGTCGATCTCCTCGAACTGCGCCGCGAGCTGCGCGGCCTGCGCGGCGAAGGCCCACTCGGCGTTGCGCAGGTCCTCGCGCACGTCCCGGCGCGCGACGTCGACGAGCGCCGGGTCGTCGAGGATCATCGTGTGCACGTCGAGCAGCGCGCGCGCCTCGGCGGGACCGTCCTCGGGAAGCTGCTCGGCGACCGCCTGCAGCTCCGCGCGGACGACCTCGATCGCGGTCTCGAGCCGCGCCAGCTCGTGCTCGACCTGCGCCTGCAGCACGCGATAGCGCGGAACGTCGCGCTCGCTCGACTCGAGCCGGCGCGCGCGTCCGATGGCGATCCCGCCGCCGAGGCCGATGCCGTGCAGGCTGAACATTCAGCGGCTCCACCGTGTGGGGCGGAGCGCGCGCGCAAAGGCGCGGGCCGTCTGCCGCGGGCGCGCGGGTGCGCAGCCCCCCGCTGCGCGGGGGGTTCCCTGCGATGCTCGCAGCGCCGGCTGGCGCCGCGTAACTCGCTGCGCGAGCTTCGCTCGCTCCGCTCGGACAGACGCGGCGAGAATGAGTACGACGCGCGCTGCGCGCGCGCGCCGGCGCTGCTGCGCGAGCACCGAGGACGGGAGGCGGGCAGTCGTCACGTCAACCGAGCTCCTCCT
>JBIQJM010000119.1:0-9225 GCA_044507525.1 Burkholderiales bacterium | reverse complement strand
ATTCGTGATCCTCCTGGCTTCCTCGGCGCGTCGTCTCTTGGGGCGACGCTCGTTCATTGGCTGCCGACGACCGGTCGACGGGCAGCGAGACGATGGTAACCGTGGCAAAAACGCGAGCCGGCGTGCATACCGACCAGTGGCGAGGGGCTTGCGATGGACGCGCGCCAGGTATGCAAGGTGGTGGTAGCCTCGCCTCCTCCGGTGCGGCCGCGGGGCCGATCGCGTGGCCGCCGGCGCGCCGGCCACCCCGGTTCACCCCGGCCGCGAACGCGACGAGGCGGCTGCTCGATGCGCCGCGAGGCGCCGAACAGGCGCCGAAACCATTCGAGGACATGCGCAATGCAACCGATAGGGACGCAGGTCGATCCACGCCCCGGCAGCGCCGAGGAAGCGCCCGAGCGCCTGGCACGGCTGCCACGCGGTCTGTACGTCCTGACGCCCGAAACGGACGACGACGAGTGGCTCGTCGCCGCGGTGACGGCCGCCATTCGCGGTGGCGCTCGCGCCGTTCAGTACCGGAGCAAGAAGCGCGGAACCGTGGAGCGGCTGCGACAGGGTCGAAGGCTGCGCGACGCCTGTCGCCGCATGAACGCCCGATTCCTCGTCAACGATTCACCGGAGATCGCCCGCGAACTGCAGGCCGACGGCGTCCATCTCGGTCGCGACGACGCCGATCCCGCCGTTGCCCGCGGCATGCTCGGGTCGGAGGCGATCATCGGCGTCTCGTGCTACGACTCCTTCGAACGCGCCCTCGCGACGCGCGACCTCGCCGACTACTGTGCCTTCGGCAGCGTGTTCCCGTCCGCAGTGAAACCGGAAGCCGTCCGCGCGCCGCTCGCGCTCTTCGGGCGCGCACGCCAGGCGGGCCTGCATGCGGTGGCGATCGGCGGCATCGATGCTGGGAACGCCGGGCAAGTCGCGGCCGCGGGCGCGGAGGCGATTGCGGTGATCACTGCGGTGTTCGGCGACCCCGGCTCGCCCGTCGACGAAGCGACGATCGAAGCGAATGCACGACGGGTGGCGGCGGCCTTCGACGCGGCTCGCGCCCGGTCCGCTTCGACGCGGCAGTGAAGACGCGACGGCGGCAGTGTTCCATCGGCATGCTCATCCGAGGCCGGAGGACCGAACCTCCATGCCGGCTCTTCCCTGCATCGCGCCGATGAACAAGGCAGCCACCAGCGAAAAGTGCATCAGCGCGATCGCGTGGTAGAGAAGGCCGTCGATCATCGCGTAGGCGAGGAAGGCCAGGACGATCGAAGCCAGGACGGCACGCTCGGGGGACACGATCGACCGACGCATCGCCGACAAGGCGCCCGGACCCACCGCCTTGCGCCATACCGCAATGCACAGCCCGAGGAACAACGCACTTCCGAGAAGGCCGAACTCGAGCGCGAACTGCAGAATGAAGTTGTGCGGCTGTGCGACCTCGCGGTTGCAGCAGGCCGAAAGAATATAGCCCTCGGGACCGTACCCGAAGACGGGCCGCCGCAGGATCGCGCTCATCGCCTCGACCCATATCTCCAGCCGATCTGCGACGCGGAACGCCCCCCCGATGCCTTGTTCGAGCCGATGGAAGAGGCTGGGACCGCGAAGAAGCCCGGTAGCGGCGAGGCCGTATACCAGGCCGGCCGACAGCAGTAGGGCCGAGCTGCCGAATGCCAACAGGAGTCGGCGGCGCGTTCCGAGCACGAGCATCGCTGCAACGGACACGAGCCAGGCCACGAGTGCCCCGCGCGCGCCGAACAGGATGATCCCGAACAGCGCGGACGCCGTCAGTACGAACGCCGTTGCCCGCAGGCGGCGCGTGAGGACGAAGAGCGAAGTCGCGAACGCCGCCGCGATGAACCCGTGGTAGGCGAAGTGACGGATGTTGGCGTAGTGCGGAGCGCCGGTGGCGGGGACCTCCGGCTCGTACTGCAGCGAGACCACCCAGAAGACCATGTATACGAGAAAGACCATGTGGACCAGCGGAACGAGCAGAAGGTACTTGCCCAGTACATTCTTCACGGAACCGGCGTGCCACGCATGAAGAGCGATCCCGAGCAACAGAACCGCGTAATAGAGATGAACGCGGTTCAGCGACAGGGATCGATCCGGCGCCCCCCAGAGCGACACGGCCAGCGACACCGAGAAGGCGCTCAACCAGAACAGCTGAGACCGCTCGACGTGCAGTCGCCGACCGGACATCGTTGCGCCGGCCAGCAGCGTCGCGGCCGCGATGAAGACATAGCCGGCGACCTGCCGGTTGTATCCGGCGGGCGACGGACCGTAGTTGTCGATCGCAAGGAAGGCGAGCGACGCGAAGACCAGGGGCGGCAACCACTCGCTTGCACGGTGCATCGCACTCAGCCTTCGACCGAAAGCGCGAGCTGCGCCCGATACGCGTCGATCCGCTCGACGTCGTTCGGGGTCGGCTCGACCGCCGAGAATGTCGTGCCCGAATCGTCGATGTCATAGGCGACATAGCCGCCCGACGCAGACGAGTAATACGTGATCCGATCGCGGCATCGCAGCCCGACGTCCTTCGTTCGAATCAGCGCGGGGAGAACGCTTTCACGCAGCCGCAAGCGCCCTCGCGAATCGATCTCGTAATACGCTGCGCCGTCGCCGGCCAGCTTGCGTTCATCGAGGCTGCGGAAATCGGCCGCCGCGGCGAACCGGATGCCGGTTTCCACCGTCATGCACGCTTCGGCGCCGGTCAGGCGAACCGCTCCTGTGTCGATGTAGTGCTCGATCGCCGCGCGCAGGTCCGTGAGTGAAACCTGGTCCGCGCGCACGCCGGCGTCGTCGCCGAGCGGGCGCCCGTTTCGAAACGGTATCAAGCCCAGGACGACGCGGTTCTGATCCTCGCTGAGGACGTTGCCACCGTGCCCGAAGGCCGTGAGCGGCGACGAACCGGTCGAAGCCCTGATCTCGCCCTCTACCTCGCCCAGGCTCTCGCCGTGGTCCGACAACACGACGACCAACGCGCTCTCCAGGTAGCCGCGGTCGCGCAACGCCGAAAGCAAATGGCCGATCTGGCGGTCGACGACCTCGAGCGCCGCAACGTATCCGGCATGGAAGCGATTCGAACGCGGAGCATCCGTCTTCCCGTGTCGCGACTTGTAGGGGAAATGCGCCGACTCGAAATGCACGGCCAGGAACGCCTTTCGTGCGCCGTCGGTCGCGCGCACCGTCTCTTCGACGAAGGCCTTTTCGTCGTAGTTTGCGTAGGACGCCACGTTGAGCCAGGAATGCGGAAGAAGGATTCCACCGACACGAGTCTGGAGCAACAGGTTGGTCAACGGAGCATCGTTGAACCGCTGGAGCAGGAAATCGAGCGCTCCGGCCTTCGGGCCGATCGCGCGGTCGAATCCGAAGGATTCGTCGATGTTCGAGAAACGACGCTCGTCGATTGCCAGGATCGTTCGATATCCCGACGAACGGGCTGCATGCGTCACCAGATCCGAGCGATCCACGCGATCGAGTCCGCGCAGGTTGAAGATCGCCCGATGATCCGCCGGGGAACGCCCGCTCAGGATGGATACCCAGGCCGGAAACGTTCGTCCGAGAGGCGTATATGCGCGTTCGAACGTAGTCCCTTGCGACAGGAGCAGCGCCAGGTTCGGCAGGCGCGCGGCTTCGCTCTTCATCACCTTCGTCGAAAGCGAGTCGACGCCGATGAGGATCACGTTGCGCGATCCGGCAACGCCGGCGGCGTCGGAAGCCTGTCCCGAGCCTGCCGCTGCAGTCAGCGCGAACACTGCCGCGATGCCCAGGAGCACCGCGAGAACACCCTTGGGAACCGCGGCGCGCACCACGACGATCGTCGCGAGAGCGAGTATCGACGCACCTCCGACGAAGGCCACCGGTCCGGCGACGGAGCCGAGCACCAGCGAGTAGTCCGACAACGGAAAGACAAGGCGATTGCCGGCTGCGAGAACGAGCCATGCACCGACGAACAGGGCCGAACGAGACAGCGCAGGTCGAATGCCGGTTGCGTCGGCCAGACGGCCGGCGAGCAACGTGAGCGCAAGGTAGACCGCGAGCAGCGGGACCAGGTGCCCGACCAGCACGTTGCGCAGGAGCTCGAGCTGAACCGGGCGTTTCGCGGTCGCATCGAGCGCAAGCGCTCCTACTCCCGGGGGAAGCTCGGCGAAGGATGCCCACGCCGACAGACCGGGGGCGTAGTACGCCAGGGCGAAAACGACGAAACCACCCGGCGCCAGGAGCCAGGGCGGCAAGCGTCGGTCAGTCGAACGAGAGAAGCGCCCTTCCATCGATCGAAGGCCGCAGAGACGTCGCGCGGCACCGGAGGAAACGCTTCCGTTCCGGCGCGCGATCAGGTACGGCACGGCGGAATCGCTGGGATACGAAAAAGAGGCTGCCCGACAAGGGCAGCCTCTTCACGTCGACCCGGAAAGATCAGGTGTTTCTGCACTCGGCAGGAACGTACTTGTAGTTGTCCGAGCTCGTGGTCTTGCAGGACCAGGTCACGCCGGCACTGGCGGCAACCGGGGTGAACGTGAGCGCCACGCCTTTCGCCGCAGCCGTACCGGTTACCGTGACGACGCCGCTGGCGCACGCGATCGACGCCATGTTCGCGGTCGCGGTCGACGTGACGTTGACGCCATTGCACGAGTTGGCATCGACTGCACCGCCGTTGTTCGCGATGTTCTCGCCGATCGTCGCCTTCGCGCCCGATGCCATGATGGCAAGCTCGGACACACGAGCGCGGACCGTGTAGTCCTGATACGCCGGCAGCGCCACCGCCGCCAGGATCCCGATGATCGCCACGACGATCATCAGTTCGATCAGCGTGAAGCCCTTCTGCGCCTGCCTGCGAACCTGAGTCATCTTCATCTCGAACTCCTCGATGGGTGATTGAGTCGGCCGAGGTCGTCGGCTCGTACTCGATGACGCAGGCAACGTGCCACCGGGGATCGCTGGCCGCCGGGCGGCGACGAACGGCGGCTTCGCGAAGATGAATGTGAAGTCGTTCACGTCCGCCGGCGGGTTCGGGGCGTGGGCATCCGCTCCGGCCGTTCCGCCTGGTGACCAATCGACGACTGACTGACGCTGCGCGTCATCCGTAGTGACGCTCCTGATCACCCTCGCGGTGATCATTCCTGCCGCGTCGAGCGTCCGAAGCGCGTCCGGGCGCAGGCGCCGTCCGCGTCACAACTCCAGCTCGTCCCCCCGCTCGAGCATGCGCGGCGAGAACCTTCCCGCCCAGGCGCCCACCTCGCGCATGATCGTCTCGCGATCCGAAGGCTTCAGGTGCGTGATCAGCACCTGCGGCTCCTTCTGCAGCTTCGCCAGCTCCTGCCCGAGCTGGATCGGGAACAGGTGCTTCGCGGTCACCGCCAGGTCCTGGTCGCGGTTCGGGAACGCGGTCTCGATGATCAGGTACTTCAGGTTCGGGACGCCGTTCACCTGCCGCCAGAATTCGTCGTTCGGTCCGGTGTCTCCCGAGAAGACGAGGCCGGCCTGCTCGGTGTACGCGTGAAAGGCCAACGCCGGCACCGTGTGGCTCGCCGCGAGGCTCCTCACCCAGCGGCCGCCGAGTTCGACGACCGATCCGATCGACAGCGGCTCGAACACCATCCACGGGCGCTCGTAGTGCGGGATCTCGGTGAAATCGGGCCAGATCACCCAGTTGAAGATGTGCTCCTTCAGGGCGGCGATCGTCTCGGGCAGCGCGTGCACGACGATCGGCCTGGCGCGCAGTCCGCCCACCGAATCGACGAGCAGCGGCAGCGCCGCGATGTGATCGAGATGCGAATGCGTGAGGAACACGTGGTCGATCGCCGCCAGTTCCTCGACCGAGAGATCTTCGACGCCGGTGCCCGCGTCGAGGAGGATGTCGTGATCGACCAGGAAGGACGTCGTCCGGGCGCGTGCGCCGATGCCCCCGCTACAGCCCAGGACTCGAACCTTCATGAAGGCTTTCCGTGGCTCTCTCGTTCGCCGGTATCGACATGGGCATCGGAATCGTCGTGCGGCCCATTCGCTCGCTTTCGTCGTCCTCCGGGGCGCCCGGCACGAAGACGCGGACCGCTTCGCTTCGACCGGCGATCGTCGCGCGCGCGAGCTCGCGGAAACGCAGGTGCCGGCAGCGCTGCGCCGTCGTTTCTCCGACGATGATCGGCACTTCGTAGCGCCGGGTCAAACTTTCCAGACGGGAGGCAAGATTCACCGCATCGCCGATCACCGTGTAGGCGCGGCGCAGCTTCGAACCCATGTCGCCGACGCGCACGACGCCGGTGTTGATGCCGATGCCGACCGCCAGCGGCGGAAGGCCGCGCGTGACGAAGTCGGCCGACAGGCGCGCGACCTCGCGCTGCATCGCCAGCGCGGCGGCGACGGCGTGCTCGGCATGCGCCGGATCGTCGACGGGCGCGCCCCAGAAGGCCATCACCGCGTCGCCCATGTACTTGTCGACGGTGCCGCGATGCGCGTGGATCACCTCGGTCATCGCGGTGAGGAAGGTGTTGATGTACTCGCGCAGCGGCTCGGGCTGCATCGTTTCGGCGATGCGCGTGAAGCCGCGGATGTCGGCGAAGAGAATCGTCAACTCGCGGTTGCTGCTCTCGGCGACGCTCCAGTTCACCGGGTCCTGCGCCATCTGTTCGACGAGCGCCGGCGACACGTATTCGCCGAAGCGCTGCAGCACCGCGCGCCGCGCCCGTCCTTCGGCGAACCAGCCGACGACGAGGTTGAATACCCCCAGCGCGACGATCGCCGCGATCGACGCCGCGATCGGCAGCACGAAACCGAAGTTCGCGAACGCGATGGCGTTGGCGCCGAACAGCGCGAGCGCGGCAACCGAGCACGCGGCGACGGCGCCGAACACGCCGACCGCCGGCAGGACCAGCGCGAGCAGTCCGCCGGCCAGCGCGGTCGACAGCGCGCCGATGCCGCCGGCATCGTCCGGACGCTGCCGAAGCCGTCCGTCCAGCGCGCCGGCGATCAGCGCCGCGTGGATCTCGACGCCCGGGAACACCTCGCTCACCGGCGTCGCCCGCAGGTCGGTCTGCCCGGGAGCGGTCGTACCGACCAGGACGATCCGGTCGTGCAATCGCGACCAGTCGACGTTCCCGGCAAGCACGTCGGCAGCGGAGAGATAGGCGAAGTGCCCGCCGTCGGGCCCGCCGCGTCCGGTCACCGGAACCATCGCGGTGAAGCCGACCGACACCGGCAGTTCGACGCGCGCGCGCGCGCCGGCGATGGCCACCGTATCGGCGCGCGCCCCGACTTCCACCGCGCCGTTGCCCAGGTACTCGCGCAGCACCGCCACGGCGAGCGATTCGTAGACCCCGTCGCCGTAGCTCGCGAGCAGCGGAAGGGCGCGGATCACGCCGTCCGGATCGATGTCGGCCCCCAGGAACGGATTGAAGAAACCGGAGGCGCGCGCCGCGTGCTGCAGCGGCGCGAGATTCGCGCCGTAGCCGTTGGCGTGCGTCATCCGGTCGCGCAACGCGTCGGCGGCTTCGCCGGCGAAGAGAGGCGTCGGCAGCGCCCCGCTCTTCTGTCCGCCGCGATTGCTCGTGAAGTAGTACCCGAGCACGACCGGCCGGTCGGCCAATGCGCGCGCGAGCCGCGCGTCGTCGTCGCCGTCGGCCTGCTTCTCGGCGAAGACCATGTCGAAGCCGATCACGGCCGGCCGGCCGTCGTCGGCGAGCGAATCGACCAGTTGCGCGATCTTCGCGCGGTCCCACGGCCAGCGGCCGTGCACCGCGAGGCTGCGCTCGTCGATGTCGACGATGACGATGCGATCGTCGCGCAGCGGAGTGACGCTGCGCAGGCGCCCGTCGTAGAGTTCGCGATCGAGTGCGCCCAGGCCCCCGAGGCGCAGCAGCCCGATGTCCGCCGAGACGAAGAAGAACACGATCGCCACGCCTGCGATCGCACGCAGGAGACGAGATCGCTGCAGCGGCGTCATCTGGCAGGCCGATGCTTCAGCGGTCGACCCGGAAGCGGAGCATCGCGCCGGCGAGCTCGATCAGGTCGCCGTCGGCGAGCGGGCGAGCGACGAGGCCGATCGGCTCGCCGTTCACCTGGGGAAGCGTGGGGCCCTCGAGGTGGGTCAGGTGGAAGCGCCCGTGCCGGCGCGAGAGCACCGCGACCTGCTCGGCGGAGCCGCCGATGCGCGTGATCGCGCGGTCGACGCACTGCGAGGTCCCCGCCTGCGGACCCGACAGGAAATCGATCCAGCCGACGACCGCCTCGTTCTCCGCGGGCGGCGGCGGGCGGTGGACGACGAAGCGGAGCCGGTAGATGCCGATGTCGATCACGTCGCCGCTGCACAGCACGCGGCGGCTGATCGCCAGGCCGTTCACCAGCGTTCCGTTGCGGCTGTCGAGATCGTGGATGACGCTCTCGGTTCCCTGCGTCTCGATCGCGGCGTGCTCGCCGCTGACGGTGAGGTCGTCGAGCGCAATGTCGTTCTGCGGACGCCGGCCGATCGTCAGTCGTTCCTTCGTGACCGCCGCGACGCGAAGCGTCGAGCGCCCGCTGGTGATGAGCAGGCGAATCGCGGCGGCGGCATGATGCGCCTGCATTCCGGGTTGTTCGGCATCGTGCATCCCGCCAAGGTAGCGGGACGCCGATTTCGGCCCGAGGAACTATTTCATGAACGGCGGTTCGACTCGGCCGGACGGGACGCAGGCGACGCGTGCATGCATCGCCCGTTCCGTCAACCCCGATCCGCCTGGGCGGCCGGCTTGCGCCGCGCACCGATCGTCTTGCCGAGCATGACGACGAACACCGCGCCGGCGATCTCCGCCGCGTACTTCAGTGCATCGCTCGGCTCGCCACCGAGCATCTGCACCGTGACCAGGTCGGTGATCATCATGCCGCCCGCGATCCACCCGAGCAGCGCACCGCCCAGCGTGACGACGATCGGGTAGCGCTCGATCAGCCGCAGCACGAGCGTACTGCCCCAGACGATGATCGGGATGCTCACGAGCAACCCGAAGACCACGAGACCCATCTGGTGATCGGGGTCGGCCTGCTGCGCGGCGCCGGCGATCGCGATGACGTTGTCGAGGCTCATCACGAAGTCGGCGACGACGATGGTCTTCACCGCCGACCACAGCGTGGTCGCGCTCGCGATGTTGCCGTGCTCGTCTTCCTCTTCCGGCAGCAGCAGCTTCACGCCGATCCACAGCAGCAGCGCACCGCCGACGAGCTTCAGGAACGGCACCTGCAGCAGCACGACCGCGAACGCGATCAGGATGACGC
>JBIQJM010000012.1:0-53966 GCA_044507525.1 Burkholderiales bacterium | reverse complement strand
CCATCTCGCCGCGGTCGTTGCGCGTCTCGAGCCGGCCGATGTCCTCGGCGCGCGCGCGGTAGTCGGCGTCGGCCTGCAGCTTCACCTGGTAGGTGCGGCCGAAGCGGTTGAAGTCGTTGACGTACAGCGAGCCGAGATAGATCTGCATCGTCTCGAAGACGTCGCCGACGGGAACGCCGAGCTGGCGCGCCTTGACGCGGTCGACGTCGGCGTGGATCTGCGGCACGTCGGTGCGGTAGCCGGAGAAGGTTCCGGCGAGCTCGGGCGCCTGCGCCGCGCGCGCGACGAAGGCGTCGGTCGCCTGCTGCAGTGCCTCGTAGCCCAGTGCGCGCCGGTCCTCGAGCTGCATCTTGAAGCCGCCGATCGTGCCCAGGCCGGGCACCGCGGGGGGCGGGAACACCGCGATGAACGCGTCCTCGATCGCGGCGAACTTCCGGTTCAGCGCACCGGCGATCGCGAAGCCCGACAGCGACGGGTCGCGCCGCTCGTCGAAGGCATCGAGCGTGACGAACACGACCCCGGTGTTCGAGGCGTTGGCGAAGCCGTGGATCGAAAGCCCGGGGAAGGCCACCGACGACTCCACGCCCGGCTGCTCGCGCGCGATCGTCGACATCCGCCGGATCACCTCCTCGGTTCGATCGAGCGACGCGCCGTCGGGCAGCTGCGCGAATCCGACCAGGTACTGCTTGTCCTGCGCCGGCACGAAGCCGCGCGGCACGGCCTGGAAGGCGGCGAAGGTCACGCCGATCAGCACGAGATAGACGCCCATCGCCACGGCCTTGTGCCCGAGCACGTGCGAGACGCCGACGCTGTAGGCATCGGACGCGCGCCCGAAGACCCGGTCGAAGCCGCGGAAGAACCAGCCGAATGCGCGGTCCATCACGACGCTCGCGCGATCGCGCGGCGCGTCGTGCGGCTTGAGCAGCAGCGCGGCGAGCGCGGGCGACAGCGTCAGCGAGTTGAAGGTCGAGATCACCGTCGAGATCGCGATCGTCAGCGCGAACTGGCGGTAGAACTGCCCGGTGAGCCCCGGCACGAAGGCGAGCGGAACGAAGACCGCGACGAGCACGAGGCCGATCGCGACGATCGGGCCGCTCACCTCTTCCATCGCGCGGTACGTCGCCTCGCGCGGCGCGAGGCCGCCCTCGATGTTGCGCTCGACGTTCTCGACGACGACGATCGCGTCGTCGACGACGATGCCGATCGCGAGCACCAGGCCGAACAGCGTCAACGCGTTGATCGAGAAGCCGAAGGCGAGCATCGGCGCGAAGGTGCCGACGATCGACACCGGCACCGCGATCAGCGGGATGATCGACGCACGCCAGGTCTTCAGGAACACGATCACCACGATGACGACGAGCAGCACCGCCTCGAGCAGCGTCTTCACGACCTCGTCGATCGAGCTCTTCACGAACCGGGTCGTGTCGTAGACGATGCGCCACTCGACGCCTTCGGGCATCGCCTGGCCGAGCTCGGCCATCGCGGCACGCACGCCGTCGGCGACCTGGATCGCGTTCGAGCCCGGCGCCTGGAAGATCGCCACCGCGACCGCCGGCTGGTTGTCGAGCAGGCTGCGCAGCGAATAGTCGGCCGCGCCGAGCTCGATGCGCGCGACGTCGCGCAGCCGCGTGACCGCGCCGTCGGGCGCCACCTTGACGACGATGTCGCCGAACTCCTGCTCGCTCGTCAGGCGCCCGCGCGCGTGCACCGGGATCTGGTAGTCGACGCCGGGCGGCGACGGCGAAGCGCCGACGACGCCGGCGGCGACGTTCGCGTTCTGCTCGCGGATGGCGCCCGCCACGTCGGAGGCGGTGAGGCCGCGCGCGGCGACCCTCGTCGGGTCGAGCCACACGCGCATCGAGTAGTCGCCGGCGCCGAAGACCTGCACCTGGCCGGTGCCCTCGATGCGCCCGAGCACGTCGCGCACGTTGAGCACCGCGTAGTTGCGCAGGTAGTTGACGTCGTAGCGCGCGTTCGGCGAGACGAGATGCACGACGAGCAGCAGGTCGGGCGAGCTCTTCGCCGTCGTCACGCCGAGCCGGCGCACCTCCTCGGGCAGCCGCGGCAGCGCCTGCGACACGCGGTTCTGCACGAGCTGCTGCGCGAGGTCGGGGTCGGTGCCGAGCGCGAAGGTGACGGTGAGCGCGAGCTTGCCGTCGGAGCTCGCCTGCGAGCCCATGTACAGCATGCCGTCGACGCCGGTGATCGCTTCCTCGAGCGGCGAGGCGACCGTCTCGGAGATCACCTTCGGGTTCGCCCCGGGGTAGCTCGCATTGACGACGATCGCCGGCGGCGCCACTTCCGGGTACTCGGAGACCGGCAGGTTCCAGATGCCGATCGCCCCGCCGAGAAAGACGAGGATCGACAGCACGCCGGCGAGGATCGGCCGGTCGATGAAGTAGTGCGGCAGCTTCATCGCGCGTGTCCCGCTTCGCCGGCGGCCGCGACCTGCGGCGCGCCGACCGCATCCATCGCCACCGGCTTCGGTGCGACGCGCATCCCGGGCCGCACGCGCTGCAATCCGTTGACGACGATGCGCTCGCCCGGATGCAGCCCCTCGCGCACGACGCGCAGCCCGTCGGCGATCGGGCCGAGCGTCACCTCGCGCCATTCGAGCGTGTCGTCGACGCCGACGACGAGCACGTAGCGCTTGCTCTGGTCGGTGCCGATCGCACGATCGGCGACGAGCAGCGCATCCGTCGTGCCCGCTCCGCCGATCTTCATCCGCGCGTACATCCCCGGCTTCAGTCGGCCGTCGGCGTTGTCGAAGACGGCGCGCAGCAGGATCGTTCCCGAGTGCGCGTCGACGCGGTTGTCGACGAACTCCAGCCGACCGCGATGCGGATGGCCCTGCTCGTCGGCGAGGCCGAGGAAGATCGGGATCGAATCGGAGACCGGGTCGCCGCCGTTCGCGTCGCCATGCGCCGCGTAGCGCAGGAAGCTGCGCTCGTCGACCTCGAAGATCGCGTGGATCGGCGTCGTCGAGACGATCGTCGTCAGCCGCGGACCGCCCGCGCCCGCGCCGACCAGGTTGCCGACGGTGACCTCGGCGCGCCCTACGCGCCCGGAGATCGGCGCCGTGATCCGCGTGTAGCCGAGTTCGAGACGCGCGCTGTCGAGCGCCGCCTGCGCGCCCTGCACGGCAGCCCGCGCCTCGCGATGCGCGTTCTCGCGCTCGTCGAACTCGCGCTGCGCGATCGCACGGTCGTCGAGGAGGCGCTGCGCACGACCGAGCTCGGAGGCGGTCAGCGTCAGCCGCGCGCGCGCCGACGCGAGCGCGGCCTCGGCGCGGGCGACGGCGGCGGCGAAGGGGCGCGGATCGATGACGAACAGCGTGTCGCCCTTCTCGACGAGCGAACCGGGCGCGAACTTCACCGCCTCGATGTAGCCGGCGACGCGCGAACGCAGCTCGACGCCTTCGACCGCCTCGAGCCGACCCGAGAACTCGTCCCATTCGGTGATCGTGCGTTCGACGACCTCGGCCACGCTGACCGGCATCGCGTCGGGCGGGCGGGCTTGCTGCGCCGCGGTCGCGCCGACCGGGCCCTCGTACGACAGCCACGCGGCGGCGGCGACCGCGACGAAGGCGAGCGCGAGCAGCCATGCGACGCGCCTGCGGGGCAACGAGCTTCCAACCGGGGGCTTCATCTCGGGTCCGTCCTGTTCATGCGTGCCATCGTTCATTGCGCATACGCGACGTTGACGAACCCGCTGCGGCCTCGGGAGGCGGCATAGACGGGCTCGGAGGAGACGATCGTGACCAGCGAGCCGCCGTCGGGCGCCGGTGCGACGGTGTCGCCGACGTTCACCCGCACGGCGGCGACGCGTCCGTCGATCGGAGCGACGACCCGCGTGAGGTGGAGGTCGCGACGTGCGCTCTCGAGCACCATCGCGGCCGCGCGCAGCACGCCGTGCGCCTCGCGCTGCGCGCGCACGTGCGCGTCGAGCTCGTCCTGTCCGATCGTGCCAGCGTCGAAGGCACGCTGCGCGCGGCCGAGTGCCGCGGTCGCCATGCCGAGTCGAGCCCGCGCCGCCGACACGGTCGATTCCGCGTTCGCGACTGCGGTCGCGAAGGGCGCCGGATCGAGCAGGAACAGCGTCTCGCCTTTCTCGACGTACGAACCGGGCTCGAAGCGCACCGACGAGACGCGCCCGGAGACCTGGGCCCGCACTTCCACCGAGACGACGAAATCGTGGTCGTTCCCGGGACCACCGTTCCTCGCCAGGAACCCCGACCCGCCGTCGCGCATCGCGACGGGTATCGAGGCGGCGAAGCGCGGCGCAGCCGTCGTGCGGGCCAGCGGCACCGCCTGCGCCTCGAGGCGCGCCAGCGCCTCGGCGGTCGCTCCCACCGGAGCGGTGACGAGCAGCCATGCGCCGCTGCTCGCGGCGGCCACGCCGACCGCCAGCAGGTACGCCGTTCCGCGCTGCACACGCGCGAACGAAGATGCGATTTTCATGACGGGCTCCCCTGTATTCGGTACTCGCGAACCGGCGCGCGCTGCGCGTGCGGCAGGACCACCTCGGGCGGCGGCGCGAGCACGATCAGCCGCGAGTCCTGCAGGGCCTGGACGACGGTCATGCGCGATCCCTCGAGCTGCAGCGACTCGCCGTCCGCCAGGAAGGTGTCGCGCGGATGCGCGTCCTGCGTGATCCAGACGAGGCCCTCGAGGACCGTGACGACCTGCCCTCGCCCCTTGCGGATGCGCATCAGCGCGTCCTTCGAAAGGGTCCGAGCCGCCTGTGCGAATTCGATGGGGTACATGGCCGACGACTCCCGAGTTGCGTGTCCGAGTCGTCATCGTCCCGTACGGTGATTGCACGTTCGTTTCACGCGACTTGGGCAAAATTTCACATGAAACAGCGCTGCGATCGGGGAGATCGAGCGGCGCCCGGCCGGCCGCCATACGATCGTGCGGCAACCCAGCGGAGGCCAGCATGCAGATCACCGATCTCCTCGCCAGCACCGGAGGCCTGCAGTCGATCGCGCGCCAGCTCGGCGTGGACGAGGCGCAGGCGACGAACGCAGCCGACGCGCTGCTGCCGGCGATCCTCGGCGGGTTCCGCAACCAGGCGCCGCAAGCGCTGTCGGGCGCGAACGGTCCGCAGGCCCTCGGCGGCCTGGGCGAACTGCTCGGGCGCCTCGGCGGCGGCGGCCTGCTCGACGACGTGCTGTCGTCGCAGCCCGCCGATCCGGGGCGCGGCAACGACATCCTCGGGCAGATCTTCGGTTCGAAGGACGTGAGCCGCGCCGTCGCCAGCAACGCGTCCGCGCAGTCGGGACTCGACGCCTCCGTGCTGCGCCGCATGCTGCCGATGCTCGCGATGCTCGTCGCGGGCTACCTCTCCCGGCAGCGCAGCGCCGGCGCAGCCGACGCTGCGGTCGCCGATGCCGCAGACTCCGGCGGACTCGGCGGACTCTTCGGGCCGGGCGGCCTCGCGTCGATGCTCGACGCCGACGGCAACGGGAACCCGCTCGACGACATCCTCAGATCGTTGCGGAAGTAGCCACGACGACCTGCGCCGCGCGCAGCGGCGCGAGCACGAGCAGGCGCGTGTCCTCGAGCGCCTGCACGAGCGTCATCTCCGGGCAGTCGAGCGTGAACGACTCGCCCGGGGCGAGGAAGATGTCGCGCGGGTCGCCGTCCTGCGTGACCCAGGCGAGCCCTTCCAGGACCATCACCGTGTGTCCGCGGCCCCGGCGGATGCGCAACAACGAATCCTTGCCGAGCGTTCGCGCCGCCTGATCGAGATCGATGGGAAGCATTGCCGACTCCGCGCCTTGCGTTTCGATGCCCCATCGTCGCGCGGCGCAGTTGCACCGCGGTTTCACCGCCGGTGCATGCAATTGCAGCTGAAACGAAGCTTCAGGCCGTCGCGCGCAGTGCGCCGGCGAGGCTGCGCGCGATTTCGCGCGACGCGAGCGGCTTGCCGAGGATCTCGACGACGTCGAGCTCCCTCGCGCGCGCCGCGAGCGCGGCGCTGACGTAACCGCTCATCAGCACGACCGGGATCTCCGGACGGATCGCACGGATCTGCTGCGTGAGTTCCGAGCCCGTCATGCCCGGCATCGCCTCGTCGGTGAGCACGAGGTCGAAACGCTGCGGTTCGGCGCGGAAGCATTCGAGCGCCCGCGTGCTCGAATCGAAGCCCACCGGCTCGTAGCCGAGCTGCGCGAGCAGCTCCTCGCCGAGTCGCACGAGCGCCACCTCGTCGTCGACGATCAGCACGGTCTGCCCGTTGCCGGTCGGGGCGGGCTCCTCGTGCACCGCAGCGGGTATCGCCGGGAAGGACTCGCGCGGCAGGTACACCGACATCGACGTGCCTTCGCCCGGGCGGCTGGCGACGTCGATGCCGCCGCCGAGGTCGGTCACGATGCCGTGCACCAGCGACAGTCCGAGCCCGGTGCCGACGCCGATCTCGCGCGTCGTGAAGAACGGATCGAAGATGCGCTCGAGCAGGCCCGGCGGGATTCCCGCGCCGGTGTCGCGGACGACCACGCGCACGTAGGGACCGGCGGCGAGCTGGCTGGTGGTCACGCAGAGCGGCGCGTCCAGATCGATCGCGTCGAGGCTCACCCAGACGGTGCCGTGCGTCCCGATCGCCTGCACGGCGTTGGCGCACAGGTTCATCACGACCTGGTGGATCTGCGTCGCGTCGCCGAGCACCGCGGCGTCGCCCGCATCGAGCATGCGCTCGAGGCGTATGCCGCCCGGCAGCGACGCCGCGATCTGCTCGAGCACCTCGGCGACCACGCTGTGCACGTGCACCGGCATGCGTTCGCCCATGCCGCTGCGGCTGAAGGCGAGGATGCGCTCGACGAGCGACTTGGCCCGCATGCCGGCGCTCAGCGTCGCGTCGATGTGGCGGCGCAGCTCGGTGCCCTCGGCCGCCTCCTTCTGCGCCATCTCGCCGTAGCCGAGGATCGCCGCGAGGATGTTGTTGAAGTCGTGCGCGATGCCGCCGGCGAGCGTTCCCATCGCCTCCAGCTTCTGCGCCTGGCGCAGTTGCTCCTCGAGGCGGTCGCGATCGGCTTCGGCATTCTTGCGGTCGCTCACGTCCTCCATCGAGCCCGCCATCCGGTAGGCCTTGCCCGCCGCGTCGCGCAGCGCGATGCCGTGCTGCCGGTACCAGTGCCAGGTGCCGTCGTCGTGGCGCAGGCGATACTCGACGTCGAAGTTCGGCGTGCGACCCTGCAGATGCGCGGTGAGCGCCTCGCGCGTGCGCGCGATGTCGTCGGGGTGATAGGTGGCGAGCGCGATCCACTCGCGGCGCGGCCGGCGCGGCTCGCCGCCCGGCCCGAGCGAGAGCACCTGCTGCGCGCGCGGCGAGAGGAACAGCATGTCCGACGGCAGGTCCCAGTCCCAGAGCCCTTCGTTCGCCCCGTCGACGGCGAGCTGGTAGCGCTCCTCCGATTCCCGCAGCGCCTGCTCGCTCTGGCGCAAGGCTTCCTGCGTACGCTTGCGTTCGGAGATGTCGACCGTCGCGCCGGCGACCCGTTCGGCGCGCCCGAGCTCGTCGCGGAAACACTGCCCGCGCGTCTGCACCCAGCGGTACGCGCCGGTGCTGCGATCGAGCACGCGGTACTCGAGGTCGATGCGCTGCGTTCGCCCGGCCAGGTGCTCGTCGACCGCGTCGACCAGCAGCCGCCGGTCGTCGGGGTGCAGCTGCACCGCCATCAGCCAGTCGCGCCCCTTCGTCGGCAGTTGGTCGGGCGTGAGCCCGACCATCGACGACAGGTTCTTCGAGGCGAACACGTCGTCGTTGCGCACGTCCCAGACCCAGTGCGCGACGTTCATCCCGATCATCGCGATCGCATAGCGCTCCTCGGACTGGCGCAGGGCCTGCTCGGCGCGCTTGCGGGCGTCGATGTCGCTGATCGACCCGGCGATGCGCGACGGACACCCCGCATCGTCGCGGACGCACACGCCGCGCACGTGGATCCAGCGCATCGTGCCGTCGGGATGCGCGACGCGGTACTCGCCTTCGAAGGCCGGAGCCCGCCCCTCGAAATGCGCCTGCAGCGCCTCGGTGCGGCGCGCGACGTCGTCGGGGTGGACGCGGACCAGCTGGAACAGCTCGTCCTGCGCCTGCACCTCGTCGCTGCCGGGAACGCCGAGCAACTCGCGCGCACGTTCCGACACGTAGATCTGCCGGGTGGCGATGTTCCAGTCCCACAGACCGTCGTCGGAGCCGGCGACCGCCAGCGCGAAGCGCTGCCGCGAAGCCTCGAGTGCGTCGCGCGCCGCGCCGAGCTGCATCAGCTGGTGCAGCAGCAGCCACAGCAGCAATCCGGCGAACGCGGCCAGCGCTGCGCTGCGCCGCACCTCGGCCGGCCCCATCGCCGTCCACACCATCGACGCGAGGAACAGCACGCCGAGCACGCCGATCGCACGCCGCACCCAGGGCTTGGGCGTGACCGCGCTCAGGTGCTCCGCGGTGTTCATGACGGCGTCAGGGCTCCGCGGGCAGCAGCGGCCGCAGCGCGTCGAGCAGCGCCTCGCGCGCCACCGGCTTCGGCAGCACCGCCGAGACGCCGAGTTCCTTCGCGCAGGGACCCTCTCGATCGACGTTCGCGAAGAAGGCCGCCGACAGGACCACCACCGGACAGTCCGCGTGCAGGGACATCAGCGAACGGAACCGCTCGCATCCCCCCGCGCGCGGGAAGGCGACGTCGACGAGCACGAGATCGCAGCGTGCGTTCACGTCCTCCTGCGCCTCGATGCCGGCAGCAGCGAGCCATTCCGAGAGCAATGCGAACAGTGCCGCGTCCGCGCCGACGATCAGTACCCGGGAGCGTTCGCTCGCTGGAAGAGTCATTCCTGGTTCCGCTTCGAATTCCGATGCCTCCATTGGGCCCCGGACATCTTGCGGCTGCATTGCGGAGCGGTTGCCGCAGATTACGTCTGAAACGCGAAAGGAGCACCGCCTGTCGTGCGACCGACTTTGGTTGTACGCTTTCGGGTTGCCTGGTTGCGACCGAGACGGGGCATTGATGAAGCCGCATGTGCTCGCACTGGATGACGATCCTTCCATCCGTGATCTCCTGGCCACCTACCTCGCGCAGAACGAGATGCGCGTCACCGCGGTGGCCGACGGCAACGGGCTGGACGAAACCCTTTCGAGCGAGGCGATCGACCTCGTCGTGCTCGACCTTCGGCTGCCCGGCGAGGACGGCATGCAGATCATGCACCGCATCCGCGCGCGTTCGTCGATTCCGATCCTCGTGCTCACCGGCGTCGCCGAGGAGGCCGACCGGGTCATGGGCCTGGAGCTCGGCGCCGACGACTACCTCACCAAGCCGTTCAGCCCGCGCGAGCTGCTGGCGCGCATCCGGGCGCTGCTGCGCCGCGCCAAGGCGCAGGCCACGGTCGCCGAACGGGTGGCGGAGGTGCGCGCATGGCGCTTCGGCGACTGGGAGCTGAACGTCGGCCTGCGCAAGCTGCGCGGACCGAGCGGCCGGCTCGTCGACCTCACCAACGGGGAGTTCAGCCTGCTCGCGGCCCTGCTGTCGGCGCCGCAGCGAATCCTCAGCCGCGACCAGCTGCTCGAGCTGTCGCGGCTGCACAATGCCGAGGTCTACGACCGCACGATCGACGTGCAGATCCTGCGCCTGCGCCGCAAGATCGAGGAAGACCCTTCGCGCCCCCGATACATCCGCACCGAGCGCGGCGCGGGCTACGTGTTCGACGCCGAGGTGCAGGTGCTGCGTTGAGTGCGCGCCGGCGCGCCGGCGGTTGCCGGCGCGCACGGGCGAACGCGTGCCCGCAGCCGCGCCCCGGGGCGGGCGCCGGGCATCGCCGCGATCAGCGGCGCGTGATCACCACCTCGAGATACTGCGCGGGAACGACCATCGTGCCGTCGCCCGATCGGTTGGCGCGGGCGATCAGCGCGAGCAGGTCGCCGTGCAGCGCCGCCTGCCGGTCGGGCTCCAGTGCGGCGAAGGCCTTCAGCACCGGTCCGTACCAGGTCGCGAACACGTGGATCCAGTGTTCGGGCGAGCGGTAGCGGAACACGAAGTCACGCGGCGTCGCCTGGATCGAGGCGGCGCAGGAGCCGAACAGTTCGTCGAGGCGCGCGCGCGTGCCCCACAGCGCGGGCGACTTCGCGCCCGCGGGCGGCGGCACGTGGCTGCCGATGGTGCGAAAGAGCTGGCCGATGAAGCCGTCGGGCGTCCAGTTCGCCAGGCCGATCTTCCCGCCGCGCTTGCATACGCGCGCGAGCTCGGACGCCGCCCGCTCGTGGTCGGCGGTGAACATCACGCCGAAGGTCGAGACGACGCCGTCGAAGGCGGCGTCGGCGAAGGGCAGCGCCTCGGCGTCGGCCTCGCGAAACTCGATGTCGAGCCGTTCGGCGGCCGCGCGCTCGCGCGCGCGCTCGAGCAGCGCGGGAACGTAGTCGGTGGCCACGACCGCGCAACCGCGACGCGCGGCGGCCAGCGAGACGTTGCCGTTTCCGGCGGCGACGTCGAGCACGCGCTGGCCGGCGCGCACGTCGAGCGACTCGCACAGCTGCTCGCCGACGATCTGCAGCGTCGTTCCGATGACCGAATAGTCGCCCGACGACCAGGCAGCGCGCTGGCGCGCCTTCAGCGCCGCGAGGTCGGCCGGCGGATTCGCGGGGCGATCTTGACGTACGGGAGCAGCGGCAGTATCCATGTTCCTTCTCCGTCTGGTTCGGGATCGGCAGGCCTCGCAGCCGCGAGGGCCCGAGGCCCGGCCGCAAGGTCGCGGCGCGCCGTACCGTCAGGATGGGAATCGCGCGCGGGAGCGCGCGTGGGAGCGGCCGTGGAATTTCCCGTCGGCCCGGCGAGCGGGCATTCGGCGCCGGACGCGCAACCGATCCGCGTGCGCCTGCTCGGCCGCCTGGCCATCGAACGAGACGGCGCGGCGGTGCCGATGCCGGCCTCGCGCAAGGCGCGCGCGCTCTTCGCCCGGCTCGCGTTGGCGCCGCGCGCGGTGGCGCGCGAAACGCTGTGCGACCTGCTCTGGGACGCACCGAACGACCCGCGCGGCGAACTGCGCTGGTGCCTGAGCCGGATCCGTCGGCTGGTCGACGACGCGACGCTGCGCCGCCTGCTCGTCGACGGCGATCACCTGCGTCTCGACCTCTCCCGCGACTTCGTCGACGCGCTCGAGATCGAAGGCGCGCTTGCCGAAGGGATCGACCGCCTCGCGCCGCCGCGCGCGTCCGCGCTCGCGTCGCTGTTCCACGGCGACTTCCTCGAGGGGCTGGAGCTCGTGCGCGCGCCGCTCGCCGAAGCCTGGCTGTCGGCGCAGCGCCGGCGCTTTCGCGCGGCGCACGCCGCGCTGCTCGCGCACTGCGCGGCGAACGAGACGGCTGCGGCCGCGCTGCCCCACCTGGAGCGCTGGCTCGCGCTCGAGCCCTTCGAGCTGCGCGCGCATCGCGCGCTCCTCGATGCGCTGCTCGCCGACGGACGCGTGCGCGAAGCGCAGGCGCATTTCGCGCTGGCCGAGCGGCTCTTCGAGAGCGAGGGGCTCGATCGCGGAGCGCTGCATGCGGCCTGGCGCGAGTTGCGCCAGCGCGCGGGTACGGCGAAGGCACCGGTCGACATCGCCCGGGCCTGCGACCCGCAGGCGGCGAAGGGCCCGTCGGGAACGGCCGCACCCGCTGCCGCCAGGCGGCCGTCGATCGCCGTCATGCCCTTCCTCGATCGCAGCAGCGAACGGCGTGCCGTCTCCGGCAGCGTCGGCGCTTCGCTCGCGCACGACGTCGTCACGCGGCTGGCGAAGCTGCGCGGCGTGTTCGTCATCGCGCAGGGCAGCGCGTCGGCGCTGCACGAGCGCGGCGTCGACGCCGCGGAAGCGGCGAGGCTGCTGCACGTCGACTACGTCTGCAGCGGCGCGATGAACGCGCAGGGCGCACGCGCGTCGATCGACGTCGAGCTCGCCGAGGCGGGCAGCGAACGGGTCGTCTGGAGCGAGCACTTCGCGCTCGCCGACGTGTTCGCCGCCCTCGACGAGATCGGCGACCGCATCGTCGCCTCGCTGGCCGCGGAGATCGAGGCGCTCGAGCGCAATCGTGCGGTCCTGCTGCCGCCGGACTCGCTCGACGCCTGGAGCGCGCACCACCGCGGGCTGTGGCACATGTACCGCTTCGACGAGGCGGACAACGCGGCCGCGCGCCGCTTCTTCGAGACGGCGACGCAGCTCGACCCGACCTTCTCGCGCGCCTGGGCCGGTCGCTCGTTCACGCATTTCCAGAATGCGTTCCAGGGCTGGACCGAGCGAGAACCCGAGATCGAGCGGGCGCTCGACACCGCGGCGCAGGCGCTGATGGCCGACCCGCGCGACCCGTCGGCGCACTGGGCGATGGGCCGTGCGCTGTGGCTGCACGAAGGGCACGATGCCTCGGTGCGGGAGCTCGAGCAGGCGGTCGGCCTCAGCCCGAACTTCGCGCTCGCGCACTACACGCTGTCGTTCGTGCATGCACAGGCGGGCGACCCGCACGCGGCGATCGCCGCGTCCGACCACGCACGACTGCTCAGCCCCTACGATCCACTGCTGTTCGGCATGCTCGGCGCACGCGCGATCGCACACGTTCGCCTGGGCGAATTCGACGAGGCGATGCAGTGGGCCGAGCGCGCAGCCGCCTGTGCGAACGCGCATCCGCACATCCACGCGATCGCCGCCTTCGCGCACGCGCTGTGCGGGTCGCTCGACGGCGCGCGGCGCCATGCGGCGGCGATCCGCAGGACGCTTCCCGCGTACGGTTTCGACGACTTCAGCGCCGCCTTCCTCCTCGACGCCGACGCGAAGGCGCGCTTTCGCGACGGGGCGCGTCGCATCGGAATGTGAGAACGTGCAGGCCTGGTTCTACCTGTCGATCGCCATCCTCAGCGAGGTCGTCGCGACGTCGGCGCTCAAGGCAGCCGACGGCTTCCGCCGGCCGCTGCCTTCACTGGTCGTCGTCGCCGGCTACGCGATCGCCTTCTGGTTCCTGTCGCTCGCGCTGCGCACGATGCCGGTCGGAGTCGCCTACGCCGTCTGGTCGGGCGTCGGCATCGCGCTGATCGCGCTGATCGGCTGGCTGGTGTTCGGGCAGGCGCTCGACGCGGCCGCGCTGCTCGGGCTCGCGCTCATCGTCGCCGGCGTCGTCGTGCTCGGCCTGTACTCGCGCAGCGCGTCGCAGTCGTGAGCCAGGGGGCCGGGGAATCGATGACCGTCGCGACGTTCCGCTTCTACGAAGAGCTCAACGACTTCCTCGCGCCGCAGCACCGCCGGCGCGACTTCGAGCGCACGTGCGCGCGCGCCGCCACGGTCAAGCACGAGATCGAAGCGCTCGGCGTGCCGCACACCGAGGTCGAGCTCGTCCTGGTCGACGGCGAATCGGTCGGCTTCGAGCGGATCATCCGCGACGGCGAGCGCATCGCCGTCTACCCGAAGTTCGAGCGCTTCGACGTGTCGTCGCTGCTGCGCGTGCGCGCGGTGCCGCTGCGCGATCCGCGATTCGTCGCCGATGCGCACCTCGGAGCGCTCGCCCGGCTGCTGCGCCTGGCCGGATTCGACACCGTCTACGCCAACACGATCGACGACGAGGAGATCGAGCGGCTGTGCGTCGAGGAAGGGCGCATCGCGCTCACGCGCGACCGCGAGCTGCTCAAGCGCCGGGCGATCACGCACGGCTGCTACGTGCGTGCGCTGCAACCCCGGCGCCAGCTGCACGAGGTCTTCGCGCGCCTGGATCTCGCCGGCAGCGTCCGTCCGTTCACGCTGTGCCTGTCGTGCAACGCGCCGCTGCGTGCGGTCGCGAAGCACCAGGTGATCGACGCGCTGCCGCCCGTCGCAACGGAGCGCTACGATCGATTCAGCACCTGCGACGTGTGCCGGCGCGTGTTCTGGGAAGGCTCCCACTGGAAGCGCCTGCGCGCGATCGTCGACGAGCTGGCGGCCGGCCGCTGATCCCCGTCGACGGCGCGGACGAGCGGCACGTGGATCGCGACCGCGAGCAGCGCAAGCCCGATGTCGAGCAACCAGAACCAGTCGTGGCGGCCGCTGGCCTCGAAGGCGAGGCCGCCGAGCCACACGCCCAGCGCGCTTCCCGCCTGGTGCAGCAGCATCGCGACCGCGAACAGCGCGGCGAGGTTGCCGGCGCCGTAGCGGCGCGCGAGCAGGCCGGTGGTGGGCGGCACCGTCGCCATGTACGTCGCGCCCATCCAGACCGCGAAGCCGATCATCACGACGGGCGTCTTCGGCGCCGCGAGGAAGAGCAGCATGCCCGCTGCACGGCCGGCGTAGAGCAGCATCAGCATGCGCGGCATCGAGCGCGTCTGCGTGAGCAGGCCCGACACGATGCTGCCGACGATGTTGCAGGCGCCGACGATCGCGATCCACAGCCCCGCGAGGGTCGCCGGCAGTCCGCACGACTGGATCACGCCGGGCATGTGCGTGGTCAGGAAACCGACGTGCACGCCGCAGATCGCAAAACCGCCGCTCACCGCCCAGTAGAGCGGATCGCGCAACGCCGCCCGCCGTGCGGCCGTGCGCCCGGCCGCGGCGGATGCCGCCACCACCGCCGGCGCCGTCGCGGACGCCCCCGCGGAGCCCGCCCCCGCCGCGCCGTCCCCCGCGCCCGGATCCCGCGAGCGCACCACGGCTTCGCCGCCGAAGGCTCGTGCCAGCGGCAGCGCAGCAAGCGTCATCGCCGCCATCATCCACATCGCGCCGATCCATCCGACGGCCGCGATGGCGCCCTGCGCGAGCGGCGCGACGACCATCTGCCCGGCCGATCCGCCGGCGCCGACGATGCCGATCGCCAGGCCGCGGCGCTCCGGCGACACCCGCTGCGCGACCAGGCCGAGCAGCAGCGACGCGCCGCCGACGGCGGCACCGGCCGCACCGCCGATGCCGATCGCGAGAACCATCGCGACGACGCTCGCGGCGAACACGACGGCGACGTTGCCCAGCGCGCAGAGCACGGCTCCTGCGGCGATGACGCGCGCCGCTCCGTAGCGTTCGGCGAGCGCGGCCGACAGCGGTTGCGCGAGCCCCCACGTGACCTGCCCGATCGCCACCGCGAGGCTCAGCGCCGCGAAGCCGATGCCGGTGGCGGTGTTCATCGGCGAGAGGAACAGGCCGATCGACGACCGCTGCCCCATGACGACGGCCAGCAGCAGCGCGGCCGGCAGCGCCACCGTGCCGACGCCGCCGCCGAGTTGCGAACGCACCGCTGCGGCGAAACGGCGAAGGACGTCCCCGGGCCTGCGGGCCGTGAAGGCAGTCAACACGACGCCGCTCCGAACGAAGCTCCCGCCGCAGATGCCCGGCGGGTCGTCGGATGCAATGCCGCGTACGTTTCCGGGGCCGCGACGGCCGAATCGAGGTCGAGCCACGCGATCACCAGATGCGCGTCGGCCGGATCGCGGCGCAGGCGAAAACCGCGTGCGCGCATCAACCCGCGCATCGGCTCGTTGTCGGCGAGCACGCTTCCCTCGAGGCGGCGCACGCCGGCGTCGCGGGCGCTGCGGACCAGCACCTCCAGCAGCCGGCCACCCAGGCCCCGCCCCTGCCAGGCGTCGGCGACCGCGATCGCGAAATCGGCGACGCCGGCGTCGGTGTGAGCCTCGGCCTCGGCGTCGTCGTCATCCGCCGTACGCCGTACGTATCGGACTTCGGCCACCTGCACTTCCTCGCCGTGTTCGTCGAAGGTCTCGGCGAGCAGCGCGAGGTGTGCGCGGTAGTCGACCTGCGTCAGGTAGTCGAGCGTGCCCGCCGGCAGTTCGCGCAGCGGCCCGTGGAAACGCCGGTAGCGGCTCGTCGGCGACAGGTCGCGCACGAACTGCTGCTGCAGCGCCGCGTCCTGCGGCAGCACCGGGCGGACGAGCACGCTGCGGCCGTCGTCGAGCGTCAGGCGATCGATCAACGAGGCCGGATATCGATGGATCCGGAAGGTCGATGCAGCCGCGTCCAGCTGCCGCAGGTTCGTCTCCATGACGGGCTCCCTCGGTGCGATACCGTTTGCGCTGCCGCCCGACCGCTGCGCCGCTTCGAGCGCATGGGGGAAGGCACGCGAACAGTCTGGGATCGCCGTATGTCGTCGCGATTACCGCGGCCAGGCGTTGTGTTACCGATCGGGAACGACGTGTTGCCGTTCCGTACGCGCGGTCGATGGCGTCGCCGCGGCGAGCGCCGCTATACTGGGGCGCCTCGAAAGGGCCTCCGGCAGACGGAGCAGCACGGCCGGAAGGCGCGCCGGAAAGCGCGCGGAACGGAGGGCTTGCGCACGTGGCGGACGCCGGACGCGTACTGGTCGTCGACGATGACGCTTCGCTGAGCCGGATGCTCGGCGAATACCTCTCCACGCACGGGTACGAAGTGAGCGCCGCCGCCAGCGGCGAGGCGATGCGCGTCGAGATCGAGCGCGCGCTTCCCGACGTGGTCCTGCTCGACCTGCAGCTGCCCGGCGAAGACGGCCTGACGCTCGCGCGCTACCTGCGCGAGCGCTACGACGTCGGCATCATCATGCTCACCGGCACCGCCGACACGGTCGACCGCGTGATCGGCCTGGAGATCGGCGCCGACGACTACATCGGCAAGCCCTTCGACCCGCGCGAGTTGCGCGCCCGCCTGAAGAGCGTGTTGCGACGGCTGCGCGCGCGCCCGGCGTCGGCGGACAGGACTCCCGAGGCCGGCGCGCGGCGGGTGCCGGTCGCCTGCTGCACGCTGGACACCGTCTCGCGCCGGCTCTTCGACGGCAGCGGCCGCGAGATCGCCCTCACGCCGATGGAATTCGACCTGCTGAAGGTCTTCGCCGCGCACCCCAACGAGGTGCTTTCGCGCGACCGGCTGCTCGCGCTCACGTGCAACCGCGAATGGGAACCCTTCGATCGTTCGATCGACATCCGGGTCGCGCGACTGCGCCGCAAGATCGAGGCCGATCCGGAGAACCCGCAGTCGATCCGCACGGTCCGCGGCGTCGGCTACCTGTACGTGCCCCCGGACGGCGGGCCGGAGCTTTCGTAACCGGAATGTTTCGATGGTTTCGCCGGCGTAACTTCCCGCCGCATCGGCGGGATTCGTCCCTACACTGAGCGCACCGACGCAGCCATCGCGGGAGCCGCCATGACGCAGTCCCTGCCGGTGTCCGACGACCTGCTCTTCGCCCGCGACCAGCGCACCGAGGAGGCGCTGCACCACGCCGCGCTCGCCGTCTCGCGCGCCGACGGCGACGGGCTCGTGCAGGCGCTCACGCGCTATCTCGCGACGATCCTGAACACCGACCACGCGCTGATCGGCGTGATCGAAGGCGAAGGCGACGAACGGCGCGTGCGCACGATCGGCCTGTACGGCGACGGCGTCTACCTCGAGAACTACGAGTACCGGCTGCAGGCGACGCCCTGCCGTACCGTGCTCGAGGGCTTCCGCTGCTATCGCAGCAACGTGCGCGAGCGCTTCCCCGAGTCGCGCGCGCTGCGCAAGGCCGCGATCGACAGCTACGCCGGCTACCCGTTGTGCGGCTCCGACGGACGCCTGCTCGGCGTGATCGCGGTGCTGTCGCGCACGCCGCTCGAGGACGAGGTGCTGATCGAATCGGTGCTGAAGATCTTCGCCGGCCGCGCCGCCGACGAGATCGAGCGGCGCCGCGCCGAGGACGCGCTGCGCACCTCGGAAGCCAGCTACCGCGCGCTCTTCGACGCGGGCGAGGATGCGCTCTTCGTGCACGACTGGGACACCGGCGCGATCGTCGACGTCAACTCGAAGGCCTGCAGCGTCTACGGCTACACGCGCGAGGAGATGCGTCGACTTCCGCTGTCGCGGCTCGGCTCGGGCGACCCCCCGTACACGCACGAGGACGCGCTGAAGCTGCTGCAGCGGGCGAAGGACGGGCAGCCGACCACCTTCGAATGGCGCCGCCGCAACAAGGACGGCTCGCTGCATTGGGACGAGGTGCACATCAAGCCGGCCGAGATCGCCGGCAAGCGGCGCATCCTCGCCTTCACGCGCGAGATCACCTCGCGCAAGCTCGCCGAGCAGGCGCTGCGCGAGAGCGAGGAGCAGTACCGCTCGATCTTCAATGCGTCGGTCGACGGCCTGCTGCTGTGGGATTCCTCCGCGAAGGTGGTCGACGTGAACGAGGCCTTCCTGCGCATGCACGGCTTCTCGCGCGAAGACCTGCTCGGCGCCGACTGCGAACGCTTCCTCCCGGAGGCGGAGCGCGAGTATTGCAAGCAGATCGTGCGCGCCGCGCTCGGCGGCAACGCGTACAGCGGCGAGACGATCTCGCGCCGGCACGACGAGTCGATCTTCGACGTCGAGGTCCACGTCGTGCCGATGCTCTATCGCAACGAGCCGCACGTGCTGTCCATCGTGCGCGACCTCACCGAGCGCAGGCGCGAGGAGAGGCGGCGCGCGCAGCTCGAGGCGCAGTTGCGCCAGGCGCAGAAGATGGAGGCGATCGGCCACCTGACCGGCGGCATCGCGCACGACTTCAACAACCTGCTCGCGTCGATCCTCGGCTACGTCGTCCTCGCCGGCGAACGGCACGGTCGCAGCGGCGACGCGAAGCTCGGGCAGTACCTGCAGGAAGCGCAGCACTCCTGCGAACGCGCGCGCAATCTCATCCGGCAGATGCTCACCTTCAGCCGGGGCCAGCGCGGCGAGCCGCGCCCGATCGCGCTGGCAGGCGCCGTGCGCGAGGCGGCGAAGCTGCTGCGCGCGTCGTTTCCCGCCACGGTCGAGATGCACACCGAGCTCGACGCCGAGCTGCCCGCGGTGCTGGTCGATCCGGTGCAGCTCGAGCAGGTGCTGATGAACCTGTGCATCAACGCGCGCGACGCCATGCGCGCGAGCGGCACCGTGCGCGTCGCGACCGGGTGGCGCAGCGGCTGGCGAGGCGTCTGCACCTCGTGCCGGCAGAGCATCGAAGGCAGCTTCGTCGAGCTGTCGATCGCCGACACCGGCCCGGGCATCGACGCCGCCGTGCTCGACCGCATGTTCGAGCCCTTCTACAGCACGAAGGAAGTCGGCAAGGGCAGCGGCATGGGCCTGGCCACCGTGCACGGCATCGTGCACGAGCATCACGGCCACATCGTCGTCGAGACGCAGCCGGGCCGCGGCGCGACCTTCCGCGTGCTGTTGCCGCCGCTCGGCCCGGAGTTCGCCCGCGGCGACCCGGACGCGTCGCGAAAGGCACCCACCGCGGCGCAACGGCCCAGGCTCGACGCCCGCGTCGTGCTCGTCGACGACGAGTCCTCGGTCCTGGGCTTCATGCGCGAGTTGCTCGAGAGCTGGGGACTGCAGGTCTGCACCTTCTTCGATGCCGAGGCCGCGCGACGCCAGGTCGCCGATCGCGGCTTCCAGGTCGACGTGCTCATCACCGACCAGACGATGCCGCGGCTCACCGGCACCGACCTCGCGCGCGCGGTGGCGGAGACGCGGCCGGAGCTGCCGATCCTGCTCTATACCGGCTATCGCGACGCCGTCGCGGCGCCGGGCATCGACGTCGCGGGTGTACGCGCGGTGCTCGAGAAGCCGGTCGATCCGGACGTCCTCTACGAGCACCTGGACACGCTCGTCAGGAACATCGCCCGGTGAAGGCGCGAATCAGCCTCGTGACGCTCGGCGTCGACGATCTCGACCGGGCCGTGGCGTTCTACCGCGAAGGACTCGGATTCGCTTCGGAGGGCATCGTCGGAACCGAGTTCCCGAACGGCGCGGTCGCCTTCTTCGAGCTGCACGCCGGCCTGGAGCTCGCGTTGTGGCCGCGCGCCAGCCTGGCGCAGGACAGCGGCCTCGCGATCGGGCCGCGCAGCGCGACCGAGTTCGCACTCGCGCACAACGTCGCGTCGCGGGCCGAGGTGGACGCGGCGATCGAGCAGGCACGCAGCGCGGGCGCGACGATCACGAAGCCCGCTGGCGATACCTTCTGGGGCGGCTACGCAGGCTACTTCCAGGATCCGGACGGGCACCTCTGGGAGGTCGCGTGGAACCCGCACTGGGAGCCGGGGGAATCCTGAAGGAGCGCCGCTGCGTCCCGACGGGACCGTCGACGCCGGCGATCGCGGCCCGCTTCAGCGCTCGTCGTACCGGCGCGCATTTCCCCTCGCGCGCTCGACCGGGTATTTCGCCGCGTTGATGGCGATCTTGCGGCGGGCCGCTGCGCGCAGGTCGACCCCGAGCACGTCCGCGAGCCGCACCAGGTAGAGCAGCACGTCGGCGAGCTCGTCGGCGACCCGCTGCAGGTCTTCCGGCGGAAGCTGCCTCGATTGCGCCTCGCCGAGCCACTGGAAGGGCTCGAGCAGCTCGGCCGCCTCGACGATCAGCGCGCTCGCCAGGTTCTTCGGCGAATGGAACTGCTCCCATTCCCGCTCGGCGGCGAAGGCGCGCAGGGCTTCGCGCAGCTCGTGCAGCGAGTCGCTGTCGGGGACGCGGCGGTCGTCGCTCATCTGTTCGTTCTCCGAAACCGGCGCGGCGCGCCGGGCGCCACGTTTGCGCCGGGATTCTCCGCCTTTCACGAAGCGAACGGACATGAGGATCGCCCAGGTCGCTCCCCTGCACGAAAGCGTTCCGCCGCAACGCTACGGCGGCACCGAACGCGTCGTCTCGTACCTGACCGAGGAACTGGTGCGCCAGGGCCACGAGGTGACGCTGTTCGCCAGCGGCGACTCGTCGACCCGCGCGCAGCTGGTGCCCGGGTGCCGGCGCTCGTTGCGGCTCGACACCGCCTGCGTGGACCCGCTGGCGCACCACCTGCTGATGCTCGAGCGCGTCTTCGAGCGTGCGGATGCATTCGACGTCGTCCATTTCCACGTCGAGTACCTGCATTTTCCGTTCGCGCGGCGACGTCCGGTGGCGCACCTGGCGACGCTGCACGGGCGGCTCGACCTGCCGGAGTTGCAGCCGCTGTTCGACGAGTACCGCGAGATGCCCGTCGTCTCGATCTCCGAATCGCAACGCGCACCGCTTCCGCGGATGAACTGGCAGGCCTGCGTGCACCATGGCCTGCCGGCCGAGCGCTATCGCTTCCACCCCGACCACGGCGACTACCTCGCCTTCCTCGGCCGGATCTCTCCCGAGAAGCGCGTCGATCGCGCGATCGCGATCGCGCAGCGCGCGGGCCTGCCGCTGCGCATCGCGGCGAAGGTCGACCGCGCGGACCTCGAGTACTTCGAGAACGTGATCGAGCCGCTGCTCGAGGCTCCGGGCGTCGAGTTCATCGGGGAGATCGGCGACGAGGAGAAATCCGACTTCCTGGGCAACGCGCGCGCGCTGCTGTTCCCGATCGACTGGCCGGAACCCTTCGGGCTCGTGATGATCGAGGCGATGGCCTGCGGCACGCCGGTGATTGCCTACCGCAACGGTTCGGTCGCGGAGGTGCTCGAGCACGGCGTCACCGGCTTCGTCGTGCAGCGGCGCGAGGAGGCGATCGACGCGGTGCGCGCCTGCACCGCCCTCAGCCGCGCGCGCTGCCGCGAGGTCTTCGAGCAGCGCTTCACCGCGCAGCGCATGGCGCGCGACTATCTGGACCTGTACGAGCGCCTGGCCGAGCCGATGCGGCACGCCTCGGCCGCCTGAAGCGACCGATGCCCGACGAAGCGATCCTCATCCGCGACCAGTACTACATCCGCGCCGGCTCGGCGCGCATCGACGACCGCACGCAGGTGCTGAAATACGGCGACAGCTTCGCCGTGTTCGATCGCTTCGGCGACATCGACCCGCTCGGCCCCGGCCAGCTCGGGCTGTACCACGGCGACACGCGCTTCCTGTCGCGGCTGGTGCTGCGCGTCGAAGGCCGCCGGCCGCTGCTGCTCGACTCGTCGGTGAAGGAAGACAACGCGCTGTTCACCGTCGACCTGATGAATCCGGACATGCGCCGCGAAGGCGAACCGCCGATCGCACGCGGACTGCTGCACCTGGTCCGCTCGAAGGTGCTGTGCGACGACGTCTGCCACGAGAGGCTGCGGCTGCACAACTACGCACGCGAGCCGGTCTCCTTCTCCTTCAGCGTGCAGTTCGACGCCGATTTCGTCGACCTGTTCGAGGTGCGCGGAATGCCGCGCGCGCAGCGCGGACGCGTGCTCGAACCGCGGGCCGGCGAACGTTCCCTCGTGCTCGGCTACGTCGGTCGCGACGGCCAGCTGCGCCAGACCCGGATCGCGCTCGATGCGACGCCCGCATGGGACGGCAGCCGCGCGATCTTCCAGGTGCATCTCGACGCGCACGAGGAGGCGAGCTTTCGCTGGGCCGTCGCCTGCGAGATCGAGGGCGCCGACGGCGTCGAAGACCGCCGCCGTCCCGCGGTGCACGCAGGCGCGGGACGGCACGGCGAAGCGCCGTCGGCGAGCTACGAGGCGGCGGCCGCGCGCGCGACGCGCGAGCTGCTGCAGGCGCGCGCACGCGAGCCGCGCATCGAGACGTCGAACGCGCAGCTCAACCGCTGGCTCGACCGCTCGCTCGCCGACATCCACCTGCTGCGCACCGAGACGCCGCACGGTTCGTACCCCTATGCCGGCGTCCCCTGGTACAGCACGGTGTTCGGGCGCGACGGCATCGTCACGGCGCTGCAGTGCCTGTGGATCAACCCCGATCTCGCGCGCGGCGTGCTCGCCTACCTCGCGGCCACGCAGGCGGACGCGGAGAGCCCCGAGCAGGACGCGCAGCCGGGCAAGATCCTGCACGAGACCCGCGCCGGCGAGATGGCGGCGCTCTGCGAGGTGCCCTTCGGGCGCTACTACGGCTCGATCGACGCGACGCCGCTGTTCGTGATGCTCGCCGACGCGTATCGGCGGCGGACCGGCGATTCGGCCTTCGTGCACGAGCTGTGGCCGCACGTCGAGCGAGCGCTCGACTGGATCGACCGGTACGGCGACGTCGACGACGACGGCTTCTATGAATATGCGCGCCGCTCGGGCACCGGACTGCTGAACCAGGGATGGAAGGACTCGCAGGACGCGATCTTCCACGCCGACGGTTCGCAGGCCGAAGGGCCGATCGCGCTGTGCGAGGTGCAGGGCTACGTGTTCGCGGCGAAGCTCGCCGCGGCGCGCATCGCGGAGAGCCTGGGCCGCGAGGGCCGCGCGAGGGCGCTCGAACGCGAGGCGGCGCAACTGCAGGAACGCTTCGAGGCGACGTTCTGGTGCGACGACATCGGCAGCTACGCGCTCGCGCTCGACGGCGCCAAGCGCGCGTGCCGCGTGGTGTCGTCGAATGCGGGCCATTGCCTGTTCGCCGGCATCGCGAGCCCCGAGCGCGCGGCGCGGGTCGCACGCACGCTGACCGACGATGCCAGCTTCTCCGGATGGGGGATCCGGACGATCGCGAGCACCGAGCGCGGATACAACCCGATGTCCTATCACAACGGCTCGGTCTGGCCGCACGACAACTCGATGATCGCCGCCGGTTTCGCGCTGTACGGATTGAAGGACGCCGCGGCGAAGGTGCTCACGGGGCTGTTCGACGCGGCGCTCTTCTTCGAGCGGCACCGGCTGCCCGAACTGTTCTGCGGCTTCCCGCGCCGACCCGGCGAAGCGCCGACTTTCTACCCGGTCGCGTGCGCGCCGCAGGCGTGGGCGGCGGGAGCGGTATTCCTGTGCCTGCAGGCCTGCCTCGGCCTCGAGGTGCGCGGGCCGACCGCGACCGTGAAATTCTCCCGCCCCGTGCTGCCGCCCTTCGTCCGCCGGATGCGCATCGACGACCTGCGCGCCGGCGACGGCAGCGTCGACCTGCTGCTCGCGCGTCGGGAGGGCGACGTCGGGATCAGCGTGCGGGGGCGCCGCGGTGCGGTGAGCGTCGTCACCGTGAAATGACGCGACAATCCGGGTCGGCCCGCACGCGCGGGGGAGACTGGCCCATGCAGAAGCATTTCATCGGCGGCCGATGGGTCGCCGGCACCGACGCTCGCACGCTGCCGATCGTGGACCCGAGCACCGGCGAGACCTTCGACCGGCTCGCGCGCGGCAATGCCGCCGACGTAGACGCCGCGGTCGCCGCCGCGCGCAGCGCGCTCGGCGGGCCGTGGTCGCGCATGACCGCCACCGAGCGCGGGCGCATCCTGTCGAAGGCCGCGGAAGCGATCCTCGCGCGGCACGAGGAGCTGGCCGGGCTCGAGGCACGCGACACCGGCAAGCCGATGAGCCAGGCGCGCACCGACGTCGCGGTCGCCGCGCGCTACTTCGAGTACTACGGCGGCGCCGCCGACAAGCTGCACGGCGAGCAGATCCCGTACCTCGACGACTTCCACGTCGTCGTGCTGCGCGAGCCCTACGGCGTCACCGCGCACGTGTTGCCGTGGAACTATCCGGCGCAGATGTTCGGCCGCTCGGTGGTCCCCGCGCTCGCGACCGGCAACGCGGCGGTGCTCAAGCCGTCGGAGGACGCGTGCCTGTCGCCGCTGGCCTTCGCCGCGATCCTCGCGGAGGCCGGCCTGCCGGCCGGTGCCTTGAACGTGGTGACCGGCCTGGGCGAGGAAGCCGGCGCGGCACTCACCGCCCACGACGACATCGACTTCGTCACCTTCACCGGCTCGCCGGAGGTCGGCACGCTCGTCCAGAAGGCCGCCGCCGAGCGCACGCTGAAGTGCGTGCTCGAGCTCGGCGGCAAGTCGCCGCAGATCGTCTTCGACGACGCCGATCTCGAGCGCGCGGCCGGCTTCGTGCTCAAGGCGATCACGCAGAACGCCGGCCAGACGTGTTCGGCGGGCAGCCGGCTGCTGGTGCAGCGCTCGATCTACGACCGCTTCGTCGGGCTGGTCGCCGAGCGTTTCGCGCGCGCGAGCGCCGGCACGCCGCAGATGGACCTCGACTGCGGCCCGCTGATCAACGCCGCGCAGAAGAAGCGCGTCCAGGCGTTCATCGCGCAGGCAAGGGAGAGCGGAATCCCGGTGCTCGCGCAGGGCCGCGTCGCCGAGGGCGTGCCCGCCGGCGGGTACTACGTCGCGCCGACGCTGTTCGGCCCGGTGCCGCGCGAGCATCGGCTGGCGTGCGACGAAGTCTTCGGCCCGGTGCTGGCGGCGATCCCCTTCGACGACGAGGAGGACGCGATCGCGACCGCCAACGCGAGCCGCTTCGGGTTGATCGCCGGCGTCTGGACGCGCGACGGCGCGCGCCAGCTCCGGGTCGCCAAGCGCCTGCAGTGCGGGCAGGTCTACCTCAACTGCTATGGCGCCGGCGGCGGCGTCGAGCTCCCCTTCGGCGGCGTCAAGCGCAGCGGGCACGGGCGCGAGAAGGGCCTGATGGCGCTCGAGGAGTTCTGCAGCGTGAAGACGGTGGTCCAGTACCACGGCCGTTGAGCCGCGCGCGCTCGCGCGCGTCGACGCCTGCGGGTACCCTTGCGCGGGCGGCGAGAGAGCTTCGGTCGGCCGGCGCAGCACCGATCGGCGGGCGCCGGGCCGCCTCTCGTCGGCCGTTCGTCGCGCCGTCGGCGATCCGCTGCCACCCTCCTCCGCGGCGGATCGCATCCGCCGGTCACGCGCGCCTCCCGGTTCACGCTCTGGCATGGTCATCTATCAGGTCTACCCGCGCAGCTTCCAGGACACCAACGGCGACGGCGTCGGCGACCTGCGCGGCATCGTCGAGCGACTCGAGTACATCGCGCGCCTGAACGTCGACCACGTCTGGATCTGTCCGTTCTTCCGTTCGCCGCAACGCGACTTCGGCTACGACGTCTCCGACTACCGCGCGGTCGATCCGTTGTTCGGCACGCTCGACGACTTCCGTGCGCTCGTGTCCGAGGCGCGACGCCTCGGCCTGGGCGTGCTCGTGGACATGGTCGCGTCGCACACCTCCGACCAGCATCCGTGGTTCGCGCAGAGTCGCGCACGCGCCGACGGGAAATCCGACTGGTACCTGTGGGCGGACGCGAAAGCCGACGGCAGCCCGCCGAACAACTGGATGTCGGTGTTCGGCGGCAGCGCCTGGCGATGGGACGCGCAGCGCCGCCAGTACTACTACCACTCGTTCCTGTCGACGCAGCCGGACCTGAACCTGAACCATCGCCCGGTGCAGGACCGCATGCTCGCCGAGATGCGCTTCTGGCTGGAGATGGGCGTCGCGGGCTTTCGCTTCGACGCCTGCGGCCACTATTTCCAGGATCCGCTGCTGCGCGACAATCCGCCGGTTCGCGATCCGGGCAAGGCGCTGCATCCCTACGGATTCCAGCAGCACGTCTACGACGGCCGCCGGCCCGAAACCTTCCCCTTCCTCGAACGCATCCGCACGCTGCTCGACGAGTTCGGCGCGTTCAGCATCGCCGAGGTGGGCGGCAACGACGCGCTCGAGTGGATGGGGCAGTGCGTCTCCGACGAGCGCCTGCACAGCGCCTACAGCTTCGACCTGCTGCGCGCCGAACGCAGCGCGCGCCACGTCCGCTCGGTCATCGAACGGCTGCAGGCCGCGATCCCGACGCGCAACGGCGCCTGCTATGCGCTGAGCAACCACGACAAGCCGCGCGTCGTCACGCGCTGGGGCGGCAACCGCGACGAGAACGCGCACGCCCGGCAGATGCTCGCGCTGCTCGCCTGCCTGCCCGGAACCGTCGTGCTCTACCAGGGCGAGGAACTCGGGCTGCCGCAGGCGGAAGTGCCCTTCGATCGCCTGCAGGATCCCTTCGGCAAGGCGTTCTGGCCGCAGTTCAAGGGGCGCGACGGCTGCCGCACGCCGATGCCGTGGACTTCCGAAGCGCCGCACGGCGGATTCAGCGAGGTCGAACCCTGGCTCCCGGTGGACGACCGGCACCGCGCATCGAGCGTCGCCGCGCAGGAAACAGAGCCCGGTTCGCCGCTGTCGCTGGCGCGCGAGGTCTTCGCGCTGCGGCGTCGCCTGCCGGCGCTTCGCGGCGGCGAGGTCGTGTTCCCGACCGACGATCCGCAGCTGGCCGACGGGCTGCTGCGCTTCGCGCGCGTGCAGGGGGAGCAGGCGGTGGTCTGCGCATTCAATCTCGGCGACGAGCCGCTCGCGCTGGCCGGCGCGATCGACGCCGGCGCGGCGCTGCTGCGACAGGGCTTCGCGTCGACGCCGGCGCGCCACCTGCTGCACCCCTGCGGGTTCGCCTTCTTCGGGGTATCGGCGTCGCAGCTCGACGCGGCCTTCGGGAACACGCGGGCTGCGCCGCATCGCCTGCCGGAGCGAAGCCCGGTCGCCTGATCGAAGGCTTCCTCGAACGACGCCGTCAGTGGCGATCGAACTTGACCGACAGCACGATCGAGCTCTGCGTGCGCGAGACGCCGGGGATGGCGCCGATCGCATCGAGCACCTGGTCGATCTCCTCGGTCGACTCGGCTTCGACCAGCGCCATGCAGTCGAACACTCCGCTGATCGCATACACCGCGCGCACCTGGATGATCCTGCGCAGCGCCTGCACGACCGTGTCCGCCTTCTTGGCGTCGACGCTCAGCAGCGCGTGCACCTTCATCCGCGCCCGCTGCGCTTCGTCGCTCAACCGGACGGTGTAGCCGGAGATCACGCCCGCCTTCTCGAGGCGCTTGAGCCGCTCCACCACCGTGGTGCGCGCAACGCCCAGCGAACGCGCGAGCGCCGCCGTCGGCAGCCGCGCGTCTTCGCGCAGCAGCCCGATCAGGTGCCGGTCCTTGTCGTCCAGCTGGATGTTCCGTTTCATCGTCGCCTCGACGCTCGATTCGTGCGCACTGCCGCGCGGAGGAATCCGGCGACCCGGCGTGATTCTGCACGATTCGTCAATGGAAGTCGTTATTGCGTCAGCCGACACCGGCAATCCCGTCGGTTTGCCCGCTTTACTCCGACAGTGCCGCTGCCTACAGTTCGTGCTTGCGCGACGCGAGGAGCCGCAGACGATGAACGAACCCATGGACCGCGCCCTCGCCGTCGAGGCCCGCGGCGCGGGCGAAGCGACGATGACCGGCGCGCAGGCACTGGTCCGCATCCTTCTCGAATACGACGTCGACGTCATCTTCGGCGTACCGGGCGACACGAGCCTGGCGCTCTACGAGGCGATCTACGACACGCACGGCGCGCTGCGCCACGTCATGGCACGCGACGAACGCTCGGCCGCCTTCATGGCCGATGCCTACGCGCGACTTGCCCATCGCCCGGGCTTCTGCGAATGTCCCAGCGGTGCCGGCGCGCTCTATTCGGTACCCGGCGTCGCCGAGGCCAACGCCTCGTCGGTCCCGGTGCTGCTGTTCACGTCGGGCGTTTCGCTGGCCGGCGAAGGCAAGGGCACGATCACCGAGATGGCGCACCACACGCTGTTCGAGCCGGTCACGAAGCACTCCTCCGTCGTGAAGTCGGCGGACAAGGTGCCCGAGAGCGTTCGCAAGGCGCTGCGCATCGCCACCACCGGCCGTCCCGGCGCCGCGCACCTCGTGTTTCCGACCGAGACGCTGACGGGGCGGGTCGACCTCGGGCGCGCGAGCCTGCACGCGGAGGCCGAGTGCAAGGCCTACCCCGCGTATCGCACCCGCGGCAGCGCCACGGTGCTGGACGAACTGGCGAAGCATCTGGCGACGGCGCAACGGCCGGTGATCGTCGCGGGCGGCGGCGTGAACCATTCGCAGGCCAACCGGGAGGTGCTCGCGCTGGCCGAACGCCTGGGCGCTCCGGTGGTGACCACCATCTCCGGCCAGGGAACGATGCCCGACGAACACGTGCTCGCGCTGGGCGTCGTCGGCGACAATGGCTTCCATCCCCACGCGCACCGGGCGGTCGAGGAAGCCGACGTGCTCCTCTACGTCGGCTGCAAGATGGGTTCGGTGTCGACCATACAGTGGACCCTCCCGTCCCGGGCACGGAAGCGCAAGATCCTGCAGATCGACCTGGACCCCACGGTGCTCGCGAACAACTACGAGAACACGCTCTCGGTCGCCGGCGACGCGAAGCTCGTGCTCGAAGACCTGTTGCGCCTGCTGCCCGCGGCCAGGGAGCCGTCGGCCTGGGTCTCGGATCTCAACCGCGAGCGCGCGCTCTTCTGGCAGGCGTCCGAGGCCGAACTGCATTCGTCGTCGGTGCCGCTGAAGGCGCAGCGCGTCATCCACGAACTCAACCGCCGGCTGCCCTCGCCGTCGATCGTCGTCTCCGATGCCGGCACGCCCACGCCGCACATCACCCGCTTCCTGAAGCTCGGCAGCGACGGTTCGCGCGTGCTGATTCCGCGCTCCTTCGGCGGCCTGGGCTACGCCATTCCCGCCGTGGTCGGCGCCTGGCTCGCCCGTCCCGATGCGCGTCCGGTCGGCCTGTTCGGCGACGGCTCGCTCGGCATGTCGGCGGGCGAACTCGAGACGCTGGCGCGGCTCGACGTGCCGGCGGTGCTGATCCACTTCAACAACGGCTGCTTCGGCTGGATCAAGACGCTGCAGAAACTGCACAGCAAGGGCAAGTTCCTGTCGGTCGATTTCACCCCGGGCGACATGAGCCGGGTCGCCGCGGCCTACGGCATCGCCGCCTGGCGGGTGACCACCCCCGACGAACTCGAGCGCGCCCTCGACGAAGCCTTCGCCCACGACGGACCGGCCTTCCTGGACGTCGTCACCGAACCCCTGATGAGCGACATCCCCCCGGTGTACTCGTGGCTGAAGGCAGCGAAGAAGATTTCGCGCAACGGCGATCCCATCGCATCCCAGTGAGAAGAGGAGACAGACCATGGAAGTGGTAGTAATCGGCGGAGGCTGGTCCGGCTGCGCCGCCGCGATCGCCGCCGCCCGGCAGGGCGCACGGGTCAAGCTGCTCGAGCGCACCGACAACCTGCTCGGCACCGGCCTCGTCGGCGGCATCTTCCGCAACAACGGCCGATTCACCGCGGCCGAGGAAATGATCGCCATGGGCGGCGGCGACCTGTTCCACGCGATGGACGCCTGCACCACGCACGTCGGCGTCGACTTCCCCGGGCAGAAGCACGCGTCGCTCTACAACGTCTCGACGATCGAGGCGGCGGTGCAGCGTGCGCTGGCCGCGGCCGGCGTCGACGTGCGCTACCAGGTCCGGATCGCCGACGTCGACATGGAGGGGCGGCGCCTGCGCGCCGTGCGGACGAAGAAGAACGAGGGCAACGCCGTCTTCGAAGCCGACGCCTTCGTCGAGACGACGGGCACGGCCGGCGTGGTCAACGTGTGCAACACGCACGGCAACGGCTGCTGCATGTGCATCCTGCGCTGCCACACCTTCGGCATCCGCACCGGCATCGCCGGGCGGTGCGGCGTCGAGGAGATCTCCGGCCGGAAGGGCGACCGCGTGGGCGCGATGAGCGGCTCGTGCAAGCTGCTGAAGGAGTCGCTCGCACCGCACATCCTGGAGGAACTGAACCGCACGGGCGTCGTGGTGGTGCCCATCCCCGGCGCCGACGCCGCGGACACCGACAAGCTCGCGATCAAAGCCTGCCAGCAGTACGCGCAGCCGGAATACCAGCAGAACGTCGTGCTGCTCGACACCGGCCACGCCAAGCTGATGACCCCCTATTTCCCGCAGGCCGAACTGCGCAGGATTCCCGGCTTCGAGCACGCGCGCTTCGAGGACCCCTATTCGGGCGGCGTCGGCAACTCGGTGCGTTTCGTCGGCATGGCGCCGCGCGACGACGCGTTGAAGGTCGACGGCGTCGACAACCTCTACTGCGGCGGCGAGAAGGCCGGCCTGTTGGTGGGTCACACCGAGGCGGTGTCCACCGGCGTGCTCGCCGGATACAACGCCGTGCGGTCGATTCGCGGCCAGGCGCCGCTCGTGCTGCCCGACAGCCTCGCCGTCGGCGACGCGATCCGGCACGTGCGCGAGCAGATGCAGACCGAGAAGGGCCTCGGCCTGAAGTTCACTTTCTCCGGGTCGGTCTACTTCGAACGCATGAAGGAACGCGGCAGCTACCTCACCGACGTCGAAGAGATCCGCCGGCGCGTGGCGGCAGCCGGGCTGACCGACGTCTTCGCCGGGGCGCGCCGCGATACGGGCGCGCTCGCCTGCGCGGCCTGAGCGGCGCCGACGCCGCGTGCGGCGCTCGCGCGCCGTACGCGGCCTGCCGGATCGATCAGAAGACCAGCACGGCGAAGACCGTCGACGCCGCAAGACCGAGGATCACCGGCAGGGTCAGCATGCGCACGGTGTCGAGCACCGGCACGCGTGCGAAGCCGGCGACGGCGATCAACGACGACCAGGCGATCAGCGTGCCACCGCCGGTCCAGACGGCACCCAACTGGCCCAGGGCCGCCAGCGTAGCGACGTCGACGCCCGACACCGGCGCGAGCGCACCTGCCAGCGCACCGGTCAGCGGAAGGCCCGAGAAGCCGGAGCCGTCGATGCCCGTGACCATGCCGACGATCATCACGCCGAAGCCGACCAGCAGCTGGTTGTTCGGGATCCACTGCTGCGCGCTCTGCACCAGCTCGAACAGCAGGCTCGGCGTCCTGTCGGCGGGCAGGCCGAGGATCGCGGCCGCGGTCTCGCTGCCGCCGAGGAAGAAGAAGCCGGCGATCGGCAATACCGAGCCCATGGCACGGAACGCGAAGACGAAGCCCTCGGTGACGTGCTCGGCAGTCGCGTCGAGCATCTTGCGCGGCCCGTAGCCGGCCAGCGTCGCGAAGATCAGCAGCACGCCGGCGGTGCCGCCCACCAGCGATGCGGCGTCGCCCCCCTTGATCGTCGAGACGCCCTCGAGGAACTTGGGCAGCACCATCAGCGCGACGACGCCGAGGAAGGCCAGCGGCGTCACGACCGCGAAGAGCTTCGACCACTTCACGCGCTTGCGCTCGACCTCGCGCAGCTCGCGGTCGACGTCGCTTTCGGTGAGCAGCGGCTCGTCGCGGCTGGTGCCCCGGGCGATCTCGGCCTTGTGCACCGTCCCGTCGTGCGCCGCGGCCGCCACGCCGTTGCTCGCCCGCGCGTGCCAGGCGTCGAGCAGCGCATCGCTGGGTGCCAGGAACTGCCGGCGCATCATCAGGTAGACCATCAGCAGCGCGACGGCACCGACGATGAACGACAGGACGAGCGCACGATCGGCGACGACCGAAGCGATCGCGCCGGCCGCCTTCGCGCTGATCCCGGGCGCCACGCCGATCACGTAGTCCGACGACAGCGCCATGCCCTGGCCGGCGATGGCGATGGCGACCGCACCGGCCAACGGCGGCAGGCCGGCGGCGATGGCCGCCGGCAGCAGCACCGCCGAGACCAGCGGCACCGCCGGGGTCGGCCAGAAGAACAGCGAGAGGAAGTAGGTGATGAGCGCCAGCACGAAATAGGACACGTGGCCGTTCTTCATCACCGCGCGGAAGGGCTCGACCATGCGGATGTCCGAGCGCAGCGCCTTGAGCGCGTTGAGCAGCGCCGTCATCAGCGCGATCACGAGAAAGATGTTGAACAGCTCCCTGGCTGCGATGAAGCTCGCGTTGAAGATGCTGCCGATCGCGGCCACGGGACTTCCGGACCACGCGTAGGCGACGCAGAAGGTCGCGACGATCGACGGCACGACGACGTTGGCGCGAAAGATCATCGTGACGACGATGACGGCGACGCCGAGCAGGTACGCCCAGTGCGCCGCGCCGATGGAAAGGCTTGTCTCCATATGTCCCCTGGAAGTCTTGTGGTGTTATGGCCGTGCTGCTTCAGAACTCGAACTCGATCCCCTGCGCCAGCGGCAGATCGCTGCCGTAGTTGATCGTGTTGGTGGCACGACGCATGTAGTTCTTCCATGCGTCCGAACCGGCCTCGCGGCCACCGCCGGTTTCCTTCTCGCCTCCGAAGGCGCCGCCGATCTCGGCGCCGCTCGTCCCGATGTTCACGTTGGCGATTCCGCAGTCGGATCCGCGCGACGAGGTGAAGACCTCCGCCTCCTGCAGGTCGCGCGTGAAGATCGACGAGGACAGCCCGTGCGGGACGGCGTTGTTCCAGTCGATCGCGTCCTCCAGCCGCTCGTAGGGCAGCACGTAGAGGATGGGCGCGAAGGTCTCCTCGCCCATCGGCCCGGTCTGGGCCGGCATCTCGACCAGGGCCGGACGCACGTACCAGCCGTCCCCGCCCGCATCGACGCGCTCGCCGAAGTGCACGACGCCGCCGGCGGCCTGCGCCGCCTGCAGCGCGGCCTGCATGCGCTCGAAGCTGCCCCGGTCGATCAGCGGCCCGATCAGCGTTCCTTCCGACAACGGGTTGCCGATGCGCAGCGCCGCGTAGGCATGGCGCATCCGCTCGAGCAGCTCGTCGCGCACCGATCGGTGCACGAAGAGCCGGCGAAGGCTGGTGCAGCGCTGGCCCGCGGTGCCCACGGCCGCGAAGGTCAGTGCGCGCACGGCGAGGTCGAGGTCGGCGCTCGGCGCGACGATGGCCGCGTTGTTGCCGCCCAGCTCGAGCAGCGCGCGCTTGAAAAGGCGCGCGCACGCGACGCCGACGGCGCGGCCCATCGCGGTCGAGCCGGTGGCGCTGACCAGGCGCACGGCCGGATGCTCCACCAGCGCCTCGCCCAGCTCGCTGCCGCCGACGAGCACCTCGCTCAGGCCTTCGGCTTCGAGGCCGGCCTCGCGCGCCGCGGCGGACAGCAGTCCGTCGATCGCGATCGCCGACAGCGGCGTCTTCTCCGAGGGCTTCCATACCAGCGTGTTGCCGCAGACCAGCGCCAACGCCGCGTTCCATGCCCAGACCGCCATCGGGAAATTGAACGCGGTGATGACGCCGGCGACGCCCAGCGGGTGCCAGGTCTCGAGCAGCTTGTGATCGGGCCGCTCGGTCGCGATGCTCAGGCCGTACAGCTGCCTCGACAGGCCGACGGCGAAGTCGCAGATGTCGATGACCTCCTGCACTTCGCCGAGGCCTTCCTGGAGGATCTTGCCGGTCTCGATCGAGACCAGGCGGCCGAGCGCTTCCTTGTGCCGGCGCACCCGGTCGGCGAAGACGCGCACCAGCGCGCCGCGCCGCGGCGCCGGGACGTCGCGCCATCGGGGAAAACGCGCCTGCGCGCGGTCGACGGCACGCTGCAATGCGCCGGCGTCGGCGGCCGGCAGGCGATGCACGACCCGGCCGTCGATGGGCGAGCGCACTTCGATTCCCGAAGCGCACGAAGGCGGCAGTTCGACCCCCAGCGTGCCGAAGATCTCCGAGACCTGCGATGCGTAGCTCACGTGCTTCCTCTCGCGTCGAGCCGTGTACGGACCTTCCGCAGGCCGCCCAGCACGGCCTCGGCAAGGATGTCGATCTCCCTCTCGCCCATCGCGGTCGACAGCGCGCCCGAGCCGCTGCCGATCATCAGGACGCCGTTCGCGGCGAGATGATCGAGGAGCAGCTGCAGCAGGCGCGCCTCCTCCGCAGTCGCGAAGCTCGAGCGGTAGTCGTGCGGCGCGACCGGCTTCAGGTGGATGCGGAACATCGAACCGGCGCCGGTCACGCAGGCGGGAACGTCGGCGATGCGGATCGCCTCGGCGATGCGCTCGCGTGCGCGCTGGGCGAGACGATTCAGGCGCAGCACCGCCTCGCGGTCGAAGAGCTCCATCGCGGCCAGCCCGGCCACCATCGTGACCGGGTTGGCCGAATAGGTTCCGGAGACCGGGAACAGCAGCTTGTCGCGCCACGGGTCCATGACGTCCATCACGTCGCTGCGTCCGGCGACCGCGCCGACCGGGAAGCCTCCGCCGATCATCTTTCCCATGGCGGTGAGGTCGGGACGCACGTCGTACCACTGCTGCGCGCCGCCGTACCCGGAACGGAAGGTGATGACCTCGTCGCAGACGAAGAGCGCACCGTTCGCCCGCGTCCAGCCGTGGATCGCGCGCACGAACTCGGGCGACGCCGGCATCAGCCCCACCCGATGCGGCAGCAGGTCGACCAGCACGCAGGCGAGTTCGTCCGCGTGGCGATCGAGGATCGCGACGGCGCGCGCCGCGTCGTTGAAGGGGATCACGACCACGTCGTTCAGCGCCGCCGCCGGCGTGCCGCTGGCCACCGGGTTGCTGGCCGGCCGATCGAGGTCGCCCCAGTTCGACGGGCTCGAGGTCTGGCTCACCTCCGCGTAGTCGTAGAGACCGTGGTACGCGCCTTCCACCTTCGCGATCTTCGGGCGCCCCGTGTAGGCACGCGCGGCCTTGAGCGCGCTCATCACGCCCTCGGTGCCGGAATTGACGAAGCGGATCCGCTCGAAGGATTCCGAGCGGCGACACATGTGTTCGGCGAAGACCACCTCGACCTCGGTGGCCATCGAGAACGCCGTGCCCTTTCGCAGCTGCGACGAGACGGCCGCGACGATCGCCGGATGCGCATGACCGTGGATCTGCGAGGTCATGTTGTTGGAGAAGTCGATGCGCCGTACGCCCTCGAGATCGGTGACGTAGCAGCCTTCGCCGCGCACCGCGTAGAACGGATGGGGATGCCGAAGCACTGCGTTGCGGCTCACGCCGCCGGGCAGCACCTTGCGCGCGCGGGCGAAGAGCGCCTCGCTGGCACCGAGCGCTTCGGTCGTTGCGCGTTCGTTCGCGTGCATCAGGCGGCCTGCCTTCCCGACACGGCGGGCGCCCGGTGCAGCGGCGCCGCGGTCCGTCGCTGCACGCCGTCGAAGTCGAGCCCCGGCGCGAGCTCGCGCAGCACGAGTCCCGCGGGCGTGACGTCGAGCACGGCGAGATCGGTGTAGATGCGCTTCACCACCGCCCTGCCGGTCAGCGGGTAGGAGCAGCGCTCGACGATCTTCGGCTCGCCCTCGGCGGTCGTGTGCTGCGTGATCACGAAGACCGTCTTCACGCCGGCGACGAGATCCATCGCGCCCCCGACGGCGGGGATCGCATCGGCAGCGCCCGTGGACCAGTTGGCGAGATCGCCGCTCGCCGACACCTGCATCGCACCCAGCACGCAGAGGTCGATGTGGCCGCCGCGGATCATCGCGAAGCTGTCGGCGCTGTGGAAGTAGGCGGCGCCGGCGATCGCGCTGACCGGCTTCTTGCCGGCGTTGACGAGTTCCGGATCCGCGCTTGCGGCATCGGGTGCCGGTCCCATGCCGAGCAGTCCGTTCTCGGTGTGATAGAGGACCTCCCGGTCGGCGGGCAGGTACTGGGCGACCTGCTCCGGAATGCCGACGCCGAGGTTCACGTACGCACCGTCGGGGATGTCGAGCGCGACGCGGCGCGCCATCTGTTCGCGGCTCCAGCCTAGGCTGCACATGCGTAGTGCACTCCCTCGGCGACGAGCCGCGATTCGTGGGCCGGGTTCGGCACGGTGACGACCCGCTGCACGAACACGCCGGGCGTGACGATCGACTCGGGGTCGAGCTCGCCCGCTTCCACCGTCTTCGACACCTGCACGATCGACGTCGCCGCGGCCGTGCACATCAGCGGGCCGAAGTTGCGCGCGGTCTTGTTGTAGACGACGTTGCCGTAGCGATCGGCCGCGCGCGCCTTCACCAGCGCGAAGTCGCCGCGGATCGCGGTCTCGAGCACGTGGTCCTGCCCGCCGAAACGGCGCAGCTCCTTGCCCCTGGCCAGCGGGGTGCCGACCGACGTGGGCGTATAGAAGGCCGGGATGCCGGCGCCGCCCGCGCGGATGCGTTCGGCGAGCGTCCCCTGCGGGACCAGCTCGAGTTCGATCCGTCCGGCCCGATAGAGCTCGGGGAAGACCAGCGAGCCTGCCGTTCGCGGGAACGAGCAGATCATCGTGGCGACGCGGCCGCTGCCGATCAGCGCGGCCAGGCCGACGTGACCGCTGCCGGTGTTGTTGCTCACGACGGTCAGGTCGCGCGCGCCCTGGTCGATCAGCGCGTGGATCAACTCGATGGGGCTGCCTGCCTCGCCGAAGCCGCCGATCAGCACGACGGCGCCGTCGAAGACGTCCGCCACCGCTGCGGCGGCCGACGGCACGCGCTTGTCGATCATGCGAGCGTCCTGCCGAGCGACTCGGCCAGCGCCAGCTCGATCCGCGCGAGTTCGTCGCGGAAGAAGAACGCCGGCGTATCGAAGGGCTGCAGCAGGTCGACGGTGTTCTGCTTCTCGTCGTAGCGCGCGAGGAACACCCGGTCGAGCCATTCCATGTTCCGGCCTTCGGTGAACTTCAGCGCGAAGACCTTCTCCCCGTTCACCTGCGCCGTGCCCATCAGGGAGATCTTGCCGGCCGAGGAAGTCATGGAAATGTGGCGCGAGGGCCGATTGATCGACGACAGCGAGCGATAGACCTTGTCGAACACCTTCTGTACGTCGGCGAGCGGCGCCGTGAAGTAATGGTGCTCGCCCGTCGGTCGCGCACAGTACATCGAATGGAACCCGATCAGCAAGGTCGAGAGGATCTGCGCGAGCTCGATCCAGTTCTGCGCCGAACGGTCGACGTCGACCGCGCCCCGTTCGTCCGTGAACAGGCTGATGTGGTTCATGATCGGGCTCTGGCTGCGCAGCACCACGCCGTGCGCCTGCAGGCGTCGAACCGCCGCGATGGTGCTGCAGTTGAGCAGCTCCTTCGGCGTGGAGAAGTGCGCCATCCACGCGAGCTGGATGCCGTTCTCGTGCAGCCGGTCGAAGAGGTCGAGCATCGGCTGGTACTTCGGACTGAGAATCATCTCCGGCTGGAACGTGAGCGAACGGCTCGCCAGCCGCACGGTGCGCACGTGCATCAGCGACGGGTCTTCGAGGATCGGCGTGACGTACTGCGCGAAGCGGCTCGCCGGCATGTAGCCGCCGTCGCCGCCGGTGAGGAGCAGGTCGGACACCTCGGGGTGCAGGCGCAGGTAGTCGTGGATCTGCCGGATGTCGTCCTGGATGAACATGTCCTCGCCGCCACGCACCTGCGCGTGGCGGAAGCAGTAGGTGCAGAACGAGAAGCAGGTCTGCGTGGTCCTGTCGAAGACCAGCTGGCACTGCGGGTACTTGTGCTGGCTGCCCTCGAGGATCTCGACCTTGCCGTCGGCGTCGCGGAACCAGGGCTTGTTCAGGTGCTGGTGGCCGTCGTGCGGGTTGGTGCGATGCAGGTAGGCATCGACCACGGCTGCACGCGCCGATTCGGTGGCGGCGTTCCGGTAGTCGCGCAGGACCTCGGGGTCGTCGATCATTCCCGGCTGCGGGAAGACCAGCTGGAAGATCGAGTCGTGTTCGTAGTGGTCCCAGTCGATGCTGTTGAGCGTGTGCCGGGTGGCGAGGAACCGGTAGACCTCGACGAAGAGCTCGCGCTCGACGGTGTAGCCGATGTCGATCCCGTTGCTCTTCAGGATCCGGTCGACCGCCCGGAAGCCCTTCAGCCCGCTGTACTGCTCGCGCCCCTCGAACAGGAAGGGGCGGGTCCTCATCAGGCTCGAATGCCGCGGATGCAGCGCGTGCAGGCGGTTCAGCAGGCCGAGAGGCAGGAGGCCTTCGGCTTCGATGATCGCGCGCACCTCGGCGGGATAGCCCTGGCGATCGAGCATGCGCGCGCGATCGGCCAGCGTGATCGCAGCGAGCTCGCCGCGGGGCCGGATCGATGCGCCGCGAGCGAGCGCGACCCTGGCGTTCGTTGCCTTTCCGTTCGTCGCCTGCGCGGGCGCGGGCTGCGCGGCGCTTGCCTGCGCAGTCGCCGTCGTCCTGCCCGGTGGCGTCGTTGCCGGGGCATCGTCGCGATCACGCACGATGCCTTCGACCGTCTCTCTCGAATCCATGTCGTCTCGCCTTGATCGGGGACCGGCCTGCCCGCGGGAATCGGGGGCCGATCGGTTCGCGGGTCCGGGGGGTCAGGCGGCGGCCAGTCCGGCGCGAGGCGCCCGCGACGAGACGCCGTGGTTCTCGGTCTCCGGCGGCGCGTAGTAGCGACCGAACCGGTTCGCGAGGAAGGTGTCGAGCGAGACCGCTTCCTGGCGAATGAAGCCGCTGCGCGGAAGCCTGCCCTCGACCATCAGGTCGACCATCGCGCACAGGCCGGCCGCGGTGGTGAGCTGGATCGCCGACAGGTTCCGGCCACCCACCTCGCGGCCGTACACCTTGCGCACGAAGGTCTCCTGCGTGAGGCGTCCGCGCTTCAGCCCCGTGACGGTGATGAAGATCAGCACGAGGTCCTGGCTGGTGACCGGGATCGCCGCCTCGAGCACGCTCTTGAGGAGGCCGCGGTTCATGCCGAGGCGCAGGTCGCGGATCAGGATCTTGACGATGTCGCGGTGCCCGGGATAGCGAACCGTCTTGTAGTTCAGGTTCTCGACGCGCCCGGCCAGCGTCTCGCACAGGGTGCCCAGCCCGCCCGAGGTGTTGAACGCCTCGTAGGTCAGGCCGTCGAGGCTGAACTCCTCGATCTCCTCGAGTGCCGGCACTTCGCGCAGCAGCCCGTCGACGACGGCCTCGCACGGGTTGCAGTACTCGTTGATGAGGCCGTCGGTGCTCCAGGTGAGGTTGTACTTCAGCGCATTGCTGGGAAAGATGGGCAGCGCCCCGACGCGCATGCGCACGTCGCGCAGGGACTCGAAGCCCCGCGTCGCGTCGTGCGCCGCGATCGAGATGAAGCCGGGCGCCAGGCCGCACTGCGGCACGAAGGCCGTCGGCGCCCCTTCGGCCAGGCGTTTCACCGCGCGCGTGCTCTCGACGTCTTCGGTGAGGTCGAAGTAGTGCGCGCCCGCCGAGCGCGCGGCCGCTGCGATCGTCGGCGTCAGGTGGTAGGGACAGGCCGAGACGACGATGTCCTGTCCGTCGAGCAGCGAAGCGAGGTCGGCGCCGCCGTCGAGGTCGCAGCCGCGCACCTCGAAGCCGGCCGCGCCGAAACTGCGCAGACGCTCGGGATCCCGGTCGATCACCGTCACGTGGTAGTCGCCGGTGCCCGCGAGCAGCCCGGCGATGGCCTCGCCGATCTTGCCTGCGCCTACCAGGGTCAGTTGCGTGCGCTTCACGATTCGTCGTCCGTTCCCCTTGCTCGGGCCATCCACTCTATGGACCGGCCCTGTCGGAGTAAAGCGAGCAAAGTGACGGTATTACGGACGACTGGCGACGTTCAGACGGGCTCTTTGGTCATTTCGTCGAAACCGGGGCACCCCGTTCAACGCAAGGAGGCGGAAACGCCCGCGGCCGCCGCACGCAGTGCGGCGAAATCGCCGCGCTCCAGCAGCGCGGATACGAGGCAACCGGCGACGAGGCCCCAGAACGCGGCGCCGACGTTCACGATCGCGATGTCGGCGACCGTGACCAGGAAGGTGACGAGCGCGCCGAGGCTGAAGCGCCCGCCGAAGGAAGCGACGAAGGCGGTCTGCAGCACGCGCAGCATCGCAAGGCCGGCAAGCGTGGCGATGAATGCCGGCGGCGTCGCGAGCATCAGGCGCGTGAAGAACGGCGACAGCAGTCCGAAGGCGAGCGCGAGCACGCCGACGACGATGCCTCCGGTGTAGTGCCGCTCGCGTTCGCCGGCCGACGAGATGATCGCGTTCGTCGGACCCGTGAGGCAGGTCGACACCGTGCCGACGAAGGCGGTGACGATCGATCCGGCACCGCAGGCGACGGTGACCGCGTTGATCGGTGCGGGATGCCCCACCGCCTGGAGCACCGCGACGCCCTGCCCGTTCTGCACGACGAGCACGGTGATGACGAGCGGCAGCACGAGCTCGACCATCGCCTGCGGCGACCATTCGGGCCAGTAGAGGTTCGGGCGCGCGAGCACGACGCTCGCCGACAGCTCGGGCGCGAAGCGGCCCGACGCGGCGACGACGATCGCGCCGACAAGCAGCGCGCCGAGCAACGGCGGCATGCGCCGGCCCAGCCGGGACGAGGCGTTGAGCAGCAGGAAGGCGGCGACCATCGGCGCCGCGATCGCCGCATCCTCGTGCAGCGAGCGCACGAGATCGAGGCCGAAGCGCAGGAAGACGCCGGCGACCATCCCCATCACGATCGGCATCGGCACGGCGGCCATCGCACGGCGCACCCAGCCGCTGAAGCCGAGCAGCAGCATCACGACGCCCGACGCGACGAAGGCGCCGATCACCTCGGGGAAGCTCAGGTGCTCGAGCGCCGGGCCGACGAGCACCGTGCCGGGAATCGTCCAGAAGAACGCGAGCGGCTGGCGGTACAGCCAGCAGAACAGCAGCGTGATCAGCCCGTTCAGGAAGAACGCGCCGAAGATCCACGACGCGAGGTCGGCTTCCGACAACCCGCCGCGCAGGCCGACCGACAGGATCACCGCGACCGGCCCGGTGGCGGCGAAGACGAAGCCGATCAGCCCGTTGACCGAGTAGACGGTTCCGGCGTCGCGCAGCAGGTCGCGCCAGCGCGTGCGCGGCCGGATCGGGGCTTCGAGCAGCATCGCGGCGATGGTACGCGAGCCGCGGGAGGCCGGGGGAGCGGCTACGCGCGCCCGTGCGACGCCATCACGATGCCTCGCTGCCGCTCTCGCGCCCCGGTCCGTCGCGCGCTCAGCGACGCAGCAGCTCGGCGAGGAACTCGAATTCCTCGATGCGCGTCGTGCTCGTGCGCGCGGCGAGCGCGATGCGGCGGGTGGGCACCGGCGGCGCGAAACGCCTGGGCAGCACCGATGCGCCCGAGAGGAAGCCCGAGTCGATCGCCATCTGCGGCAGCAGCGCGTCGCCGAGTCCCGACTCGACCATGTGCACGAGCGTGACCAGGCTCGTCGCCTCGATGCCCGAGGGGTTCGCTCTTTCGGTGAGGCCGCAGGCCTCGATCGTGTGCTCGCGCAGGCAGTGCCCTTCCTCGAGCAGCAGCAGGCGCTCGGGATCGAGATTGCTGATCTTGGGCCGGCGCGAACCGTCCCGTGCGTCGCCGCGCAACGGCTCGATCAGCCAGAGCTCCTCGACGAAGAGCTCGCGCACGAGCAGGCCCTGGGTGTCGTACGGAAGCGCGATCAGCGCGAAGTCGAGGTCGCCGGCACGCAAGCGCTCGAGCAGCGTCGCCGTCCGGTCCTCACGCAGCACGAGCTTCAGCTCGGGATGCCGCGCGCGCGTCTCGCGCACGAGGCCGGGCAGCAGGAAGGGCGCGATCGTCGGAATCGCGCCGAGCCGGGCCCTGCCGGTCATCGGCGCAGCCGACGCCTGCACGAGCCCGACGAGGTCGCGCGCCGCTCCCAGCAACGCACGGCTGCGCTCGACGACCTGCTCGCCGAGCGGCGTCATGCGCACCGACTGACGGTCGCGCTCGACGAGCCGTGCGCCGAGTGTCCCCTCGAGCTCCTTCAGCCCGGACGACAGCGTCGACTGCGTGACGTAGCAGTCGTGCGCTGCCTGCGTGAAGTTCAGCCGGTCGGCCAGGGCGACGAGGTAGGAGAGCTGGCGCAGCGACGGAAGCGCGTTCGACATGGGTGGCCCGAGTTATCTACTTTACCGATGTAGATTACCAAAATAATTCATTGGATCGATTTCGCTTCGCGCCCGACACTGCGGCCACGCCCCCAACGGAGAACGACATGAACGGCAGGTCGATCACGATCCAGAACCTCGAGGCCGCCTTCGCCGGCGAGGCGATGGCGCACATCAAGTACCGCTATTTCGCCCGCGTGGCACGAGCGGCGGGCGACGAGGAAACGGCACGCCATTTCGAGGCCACCGCCGACCAGGAAGTGCAGCACGCCTTCGGCCACCTGGACCTCCTCTACCCGGCCGGCCGCCTCACGCCGGCTCGTGCGCTCGAGCTGGCGATCGAAGGCGAGACCTACGAGTACAGCGAGATGTACCCGAAGTTCCGTCACCTGGCCGTCGAGGAAGGCAACCAGGCGGCGGTCGCGGAGTTCGACCAGCAGATCGCCGAATCGAAGGAGCACGCCGCTGCGTTTCGCGCAATGCTCGAGAAGGCGGCGAAGCGTTTCGCGGCGCTGACGAAGGTCGAGGAGCGGCACGCGAACGCGTACCGCGCGGCGCTCGAGCGCGTGAACGCGGCTTCGAAGGTGGCCGACCCGGCCTGAGGCCGCAGCGGAGCGCCGGCGGGAACGCCGGCCGGCCGCCGCCCATCGAAGACCTGCGGCCCACATCCACTGATCCCGAAGCTGTCGCATCATCGACGGAGAACGAACATGAAGAGCTGGCAATGCATCGTCTGCGGTTTCGTCTACAACGAGTCCGACGGACTGCCGTCCGAGGGCATCGCCGCGGGCACCCGATGGGAGGACATTCCCGACGACTGGTCGTGCCCGGAATGCGGCGTCGCCAAGGCCGATTTCGAGATGATCGAGATCACCGCGTGATGCCCCGGCCCCCGATGCGCACGACGCTGGCCACCCGATGAGCGCGCCGATCGTCGTCGTCGGCAGCGGGCTGGCCGGCTACACGCTGGTGCGCGAACTGCGGCGGCTCGACACGACCGTGCCGATCGTCGTCGTCACGCGCGACGACGGCGCGGTCTACTCGAAGCCGATGCTGTCGAACGCGCTCGCCGCCGGCCGCACGCCGGCAGCCCTCGCCACCGCCGACGCCGCGGGCGCCGCCGCGCAGTTCGGCGCGACGGTGCTCGCGCGCAGGGTCGTCGAGTCGATCGACCCGGGCGCGCAGGCGCTGTGCCTCGACGGCGGCGAGCGCCTCGCGTACCGCGCGCTCGTGCTCGCGCTCGGCGCCGAGCCGATCCGCGTACCGCTCGAGGGCGACGGCGCCGGCAGCGTGCTGTCGGTCAACGATCTCGACGACTACGCGCGTTTCCGCGAAGCGATCGAAGGCGCAGCCCACGTCACGATCCTCGGCGCCGGACTGATCGGCTGCGAGTTCGCCAACGACCTGGTGCTCTCGGGTCGAAGGGCCGAGATCGTCGAGCCGGCGGCATGGCCGCTCGGGCGGCTGCTGCCGCAGGCGGTCGGCGACGCATTCGGCCGCCGGCTGCGCGACGCCGGCATCGGGCTTCGCCTGGATGCCACGGCCACCGCCGTCGAGCGGCGCGCAGGCGGCGGCCTGCGCGTGCATCTGGTCGGCGGCGAGTCGATCGATACCGACGTCGTGCTGTCGGCGGTCGGACTGCGGCCGCGCACACGGCTCGCGGCCGAAGCCGGGCTGCAGACGAAGCGCGGCATCGTCGTCGACCGCTGGTTGCGCACGAGCGCGCCGGCGATCCACGCGCTCGGCGACTGCGCCGAGGTCGACGGTCTCGTGCTGCCCTTCGTGATGCCGATCATGCACGCTGCGCGCGCGCTCGCGCGCAGCCTGGTCGCCGAGGAGACGCGGCTGCGCTATCCGGCGATGCCGGTGGTCGTGAAGACGCCGTGCGCGCCGCTCACCGTGGCGCCGCCGCCCACCGGCGCGAGCGGTACCTGGCACTGCGCGACCGGCACCGACGGCAGCGTCGAGGCCTCGTTCCTCGATGCGCAGGCGAGCCTGCTCGGCTTCGCGCTGCTCGGCGCAACGCCGGCCGCCCGCCAGGCCTTCACGAAGCGGCTGCCCTTCGTGCTCGACTGACGAAAGCGCGTTCCGGCGCCCGCCCGAAAATACCTAGAACGGCCGCACGCCGATCAGCGGCGCGTGCAGGTAGAGCGCGAACACGTACCACGCGACCGTGCCGACGACGACCGACGTGAGGTCGCTGCCCCAGGTGCCGCGCCGCTGGCGGCCTTCGGCCCGATCGCGCCGCCGCGAGGCGACGAAGTCGACCACCGCCCACACGAGGAAGGCGCCGAACAGCACCAGATCTGCGGCGCCGCCATTGGCCAGCAGGTGCGCGAGCGCCCACAGCGCCACGCCGAGCAGCATCGGATGACCGACGAGCGCGCGCAGGCGGCTGCGCGGCACGTAGGCGGCGACGATCAGCACGAAGGCGACGAGCGTCAGCGGCGACGCGAGATGGCGCGCCCAGGTCGGCGGCATCCACAGCGGCATCCCGGCGCTCGCGCGCGCCATCCCGTAGCCGACGACGACCAGCACGAGGCCGACGATCGAGAGCAGCGAATAGAGCCCCTTCCACTTGCCTTCGCCCATCGACGCGATGCGCGCGCCGCGCCAGTCGTCGGCGAACAGGCGCACCGAGTGGGGGCCGAGGAGCAGCAGCAATCCGACGACGAGGACGATCAAGGTCTTCTCCGGTCCGGGCGGGCGACCCCGGAAGGCTACCCGATGCCCCGGCAGCGCGCAGCGAATCGTCGGATAATGCGAGTCTTCCCTGTCGCGACGGTGCCTCGACTCCCGCTTCGCCCCCTCACCCATGCGCGTCCTGCAGCTCCTGTTCCAGAACAACCGCGACTGGTCCGAAGGGATCCGCGCGTCCGACCCGTCGTTCTTCGAACGGCTGTCGCAGCAGCAGAATCCGAAGTACCTGTGGATCGGCTGCTCCGACAGCCGCGTTCCGGCGAACGAGATCATCGGGCTGCCGCCGGGCGAAGTGTTCGTGCACCGCAACGTCGCGAACGTCGTCGTGCACACCGACCTGAACTGCCTGTCGGCGCTGCAATTCGCCATCGACGTGCTCGAGGTCGAGCACGTGATGGTCGTCGGCCATTACGGATGCAGCGGCGTGCGGGCGGCGCTCTTCGAGCAGCGCATCGGCCTGTCGGACAACTGGCTCGGGCACGTGCGCGACGTCTCCGAGCGGCACGGCGCACGGCTGCGTCCGCTCGCGCACGACGGAGAACGCGCCGACCGCCTGTGCGAGCTGAACGTCGTCGAACAGGTGCGCAACGTCTCGCGCACGACGATCGTGCGCGACGCGTGGGAACGCGGCCAGCCGCTCTCGCTGCACGGCTGGATCTACAGCCTGCGCGACGGCCTGCTGCGCGACCTCGGCGTCACCGCGCAGAGCGTCGAGGAATGCGACGAACGCTACGAGGCCGCGCTGCAGGCGCTGAAGTGAAACGCAACGCGACCGGATGAAAGTCGTCGTCGTCGGCGCCGGCGTCGTCGGTGTCACCACCGCGTATTTCCTGAACCGGCAAGGCTTCGACGTCCTCGTCGTCGACCGTGGGCAGGAAGTGGCTTCGGAGACGAGCTTCGCCAACGGAGGGCAGATTTCCGTCAGCCATGCCGAGCCCTGGGCCAATCCGGGCGCGATACGGCGTGCCGCCCGGTGGCTGCTGCGCAGCGACGCCCCCCTGCGGCTGCGGCTGCGGGCCGATCCGCGGCAATGGCTGTGGCTCGCCGCTTTCGTGCGCGAATGCACGCGCGCGCGCACGCAGCGCAACATCGGCGAGCTCGTGCGGCTCGGCAGCTACAGCCGCAAGGTCCTGCAGGGACTGCGCGCCGACGCCGCGATCGCCTACGACGAGCGCCTGCGCGGCATCCTGCATTTCTACACCGACGCGCGCGAGTTCGAGGCGGCGCACGAGCCCGCGCGGTTGATGCGCGAGCTGGGCTGCGAACGAAGCATCGTCTCGGTGGACGAGGCGATCGCGATCGAGCCCGCGCTCGCCCGCGCGCGCGGCCTGCTCGTCGGTGCGACCTTCACGGCGGCCGACGAATCGGGGGACGCGCACGCGTTCACGACGCAGCTCGCCGACCGGTGCCGAGCCGCCGGCGTCGAGTTCCGGATGGGCCACCGGGTGACGGCGTTGCGCGCCAGCGGCGGTCGCATCGAGTACGTCGAGGCGATCGACCCGCACGGACGATACGAAGCGATCCGCGCGCAGCGCTACGTGCTCGCCGCGGGCAGCTTCAGCCCGCTGCTCGCCGCGCCGCTCGGCCTGCGGCTGGCCGTCTGTCCGGCGAAGGGCTACTCGGTGACGATGCCGGTGCGCGACCCGGCCCGCGCCTTCGAAGTCTCGCTCACCGACGACGAGCGCAAGCTCGTGTTCTCGCGGCTCGGCGATCGACTGCGCATCGCCGGCACCGCCGAGCTCGGCGGCTACGATCGCCGGCTCGACCTCGACCGCTGCCGCGCGATCCTGCGACGCGTCGAGCAGCTGATGCCCGACGCCGGCGACTCGAGCGAAGCGCGCTTCTGGTGCGGCCTGCGCCCGTCGACGCCGTCGAACCTCCCGTACGTGGGCGGCACGCGGATCGCCAACCTGTACCTGAACACCGGTCACGGCACGCTCGGCTGGACGCTCGCCTGCGGCTCGGCGAAAGCGCTGGCCGACCTGATGGCGGGGCGCCAGCCCGACGTCGACTTCGCGTTCTGCGGTCCGTCGGCGGCAAGCGGCGCGTCGGCGACCCTTCGTGAGACGATCGCGCAATGAAAGTCGCAGAGAAGCAGCAGCCCGTACCCAGTTATCCCTTCGAAGCGCCTCCGAAGCCGGGTCAGGCCATCGAGGTGGCGCCCGGCGTGCTGTGGATGCGCAAGCCGCTTCCGCCGCCGCTCGCGCACATCAACACCTGGGCGATCGCCGACGGCGCCGGCTGGACGGCGGTCGACACCGGCATGCAGAGCAGCGAAACGGCGGCCGCGTGGTCGGAGGCGATCGCGGGCGCGCTGAAGCACCGGCCGATCGAGCGCGTGTTCGGCACCCACATGCATCCGGACCACATCGGCATGGCGGGGTGGCTGACGCGCCGCTTCGACTGCCGGCTGTGGATGACGCGCCTCGAGTACCTGACCTGCCGCGTGCTCGTCGCCGACACCGGTCGCGAGGCGCCGGCCGAAGGCGTCGAGTTCTATCGGCGCGCCGGCTGGGACGACGACGCGATCGACCAGTACCGCGCTCGCTTCGGCGGCTTCGGCAAGGCGGTCTATCAGCTACCCGACAGCTACCGGCGCATCGTCGACGGCGAACGCATCGTCATCGGCGAGCACGAGTGGACGGTCGTCGTCGGCAGCGGGCATTCGCCCGAGCATGCGAGCCTGTACTGCGCGGCGCTGCGGGTGCTGATCTCCGGCGACCAGGTGCTGCCGCGCATCTCGTCGAACGTCTCGGTATTCCCCACCGAGCCCGACGCCGACCCGCTCGGCGACTGGTTCGACTCGCTGGCCCACTTCGAGCGCACCGTGCCCGACGACGTGCTCGTGCTGCCGTCGCACAACGAGCCCTTCACCGGGCTGCACTCGCGGCTGCGCTCGCTGGCCAATGGCCACCTGCGCGGGCTCGACCGGCTGCGCAAGCAGCTTGCGGAGCCGAAGCGCGTCGTCGATCTGTTCGGGGCGCTGTTCGCGCGCAACGTGTATGCCGATCCGCATCTGCTGGGGATGGCGACCGGCGAGTGCATCGCGCACCTGAACTATCTGGCGGCGCGCGGGGAGGTCTCGGTGGACGTCGATGGGGAGGGCGTCGCCTGGTATCGGAAACGGTGAAGGCGTTCGCGCCTCGGCTTCCGGCGGTTGTACCGGAGTCGCATAGCCGCTTTCCGGCAGGCGCCCCGCCCATGGCGACCGCTGCACGCGCGCGAGGTCGGCTTCGTTGACGATTCCCTCGTGCCGCAGGAATCCGGCCCACGCGCCGACCGGCGTATCGGCGAAGTAGTCGGCCGGTCCGAGCGGAACGCGGCATTCCGCGTCGGTGTCTCGGCCCCGAGCCCTTCGTCGATGGCCCTGCACGCCTGCTGTCCAGACGTCCCTACAGACGAGCGCGGAACGACTTCGTAGAGTCTGCCGAGGGCCGCGCCGCGTTCCGGCGGCGACAGAAGAACAGGAGGAAGCCATGCCGAGTCGCGAACCAAACGTGTCGAACACCCGCGCGATGGCGCGAGACATCCGGCATCGCGAGGTGCTCGCCCGGTTGCTCGAGGTCACGCGCCGGTACTACGGCGCACAGCGCGCAACGGCGCAGCTGCGCTTGTGCGATGGCGCCGGATTCGAGGACCGCCTGTACGCTCGACTGGCGGCACTCGGCAGCCATCGCGCAGCCGATCTCGCGAACCGGCTCACGCAGGCATCGCCCGTCCGGTCGCTCGGCCGGTTGCGCGAGCGCAAGCGGGTCGAGGGGCCGCACGGCGGGCTGGTCGCGTGGATCCACCTCGACGCGCTCGAGGCGATCGATCCGCAGCGCGTCGGACAGGCGGCCGACGCGCTTCGCGAGATCGTTCGCGCCGCGATCGCCGGCTGCGCGGACTGCGGCGATACCGTGCTCGGGCGCTACGGCGACGCGTCCTTCGCCTGGATGCGAAGCGGTGCGATGACGCTCGAGCAGGCAGTCGCGCTGGCCGACGCGGCCTTCGAATCGCTGTCGACGCCGTACCGGCTCGCCGGCGCGAATCGCGCACTGCACCCCAGCCTGGGCTTCACCTACTTTCCGCAGGACGGCACGAGCGTGACGGTGCTGCTCACGCGCGCCTGCGCCGCGATGCGAAGGGCGAGGCACTACGGGATGGGCTACGCGTTCTATAGCCCGATCCTCGATGCGGCGTTCACGATGCCAGCCGGCGCAGCCGGGCATCGGGTGGCGCACAATGCGGCTCGCGTCCGCCCCATGGGCGCTGCCGCGGGATCGGTGCCGGCGTGAAGCGGACCCTTGCGCCCGGCTCGCGGCGAAAGAGCCCGAAACGCTGAAGGACGCTCGTGAGGTCGTTGACGCTCGATCGCCAGGTACTGCTCGGATTCGCCCTCGCTGCGCTGGCGACGATCGTCGTCGGCGCACTCTCGTACCAGATCACCGGGCGCTTCGTCGAGACCGGGCGCCAGGCGGTGCACAACGCCGAGCTCGTCACGCCGCTCAAGCGCGTACTCGCCTTCATCTACGAGGCGGAGGCCGCGCAACGCAGCTACCTGTATACGAACGAACGATCGCACCTGGGGCAGCGCGAAGACGCCATCGCGGCAACGCGTCGCACGCTCGCCGAGCTGCGCGAGCTCGCGCAGGGCGACCCGCAGCTGCTCGCGCGCATCGAACGACTCGGTCCGATCGTCGAGACGCGATTCCGGATGCTCGACGAGGTGCTCGCCGCCCGCGAGCAGTCCGACGACGATTCGCGGGCGCTCGTCGCGAGCGGACTCGGCCGCGAGGAGATGGCGGAGCTCGCGCACGAGGTCAACGCGATCGCCGACGAGCAGCACGCGCAGCTGCGCGCGAACGCGGAGGCCGCGCGCAGCTACGGCGACCGGGTCTTCTCGATCTTCTTCGTCGCGCTCGCCGGCGTCGTCGCGCTGCTGTTCGTGCTGCAGTACCTGATTCGCCGCCAGATCGACGCGCGGCAGAAGGCGCACGCCGAACTGGCCGAGAGCGAGGCGAAGCAGGCGGCATTGCTGCGCGAGCTGCAGGCGGCGAACGAGGAGCTCGCGAACTTCGCGTACGTCGCGTCGCACGACCTGAAGGCGCCGCTGCGCGCCATCGGCTCGCTCGCCCAGTGGATCTCCGACGACTACGCCGAGCGCATCGACGACGAGGGGCGCGAGCAGATGGCGCTGCTGCTCGGCCGCGTGAAGCGGATGGACCGACTGATCGACGGGATCCTGCAGTACTCGCGCGTGGGACGCGTGCACGAGGCGCCCGGCGCGGTCGACCTGAACGAGCTGGTCGCGGAGATCGTCGACCTCCTCTCTCCTCCACCGAACGTGTCGGTGCGCGTCGGCCGGCTGCCGACGCTGAACATCGAACGCACGCGCGCGCAGCAGGTGTTCCAGAACCTGATCGGCAATGCGATCCAGTACATGGACAAGCCGCAAGGCGAAGTGCAGGTCGACTGCGCGCGCCGCGGCGACGACTGGCATTTCCGCGTCCGCGACGACGGACCGGGCATCGAGCCGCGCCACTGGGACCGGATCTTCCTGATGTTCCAGTCGCTCGCGCCGCGGGACCGCACCGAAAGCACCGGGATCGGCTTGTCCCTGGTCAAGAAGATCGTCGAAACCTACGGCGGCCGGATTTGGGTCGAGTCTAAAATGCAGCACGGAAGCATCTTTCACTTCACGCTGCCATCGTCGGCCGTTGGAGACGGTCACGAGGAGACCGATGCACCTGACAAACAGCAGGATCCTTCTCGTCGAGGACGACGAAGTGGACGCGATGACCGTGCGCCGCGCGTTTCGCGAGCTGAAGGTCACCAATCCGCTGGTCCAGCGCGCTAACGGCGAAGCCGCCGTCGAGTTCCTCGATACCGCCACCCCACACGAGCTGCCCTGCCTGATCCTGCTCGACCTGAACATGCCGGTGATGAACGGCATCGAGTTCCTGCAGGTGGTCAAGCGGCATACGACGTGGCGACGCATCCCGGTCGTCGTGCTCACCACCTCCGAAGAAGAGCAGGACAAGATCGCCAGCTTCGACCTGAGCGTTGCCGGCTACATGACCAAGCCCGTCGACTATCGAAAATTCGTCGAGGCGATGCGTACGATCGACGCATACTGGACGCTCAGCGAAGTCGCGCCGATCAGCTGACGACCCACGGGACTCTCCCCGGCGGCATGGCGCGTGCGCTTCGCATCCTGATCGTCGACGACGACGAGGTCGACCGGCGCATCTGCCGCCGGGCGTTGCGCTCGCTCGAGCCGTCGCCGGCCTTCACCGAGGCGGCTACCGCCGAGGAAGCCGAAAGGCAGCTCCGCGCGCACGACTTCGACTGCGCGCTGCTCGACTACCGGCTGCCCGACAGCGATGGGCTCGAGCTGCTCGTTCGCCTGAACCGTTGCAATGTCGAGCGGCGCGTTCCGGTGGTGATGCTCACCGGCGCCGACGACGTATCGGTTGCCGTCGAGGCGATGCGCAGCGGAGCGAGCCATTACGTCGTCAAGGACGTGGAAGGACGCTACCAGGCGCTGATGCCGACGGTCGTGCAGCGCGCGCTGAGCGACCGCGAGCTTCAGCTTGCCCGCTGGCGCGACGAGCAGGCGCTTGCACGCTACCGCAAGGACCTCTCCGACCTGGCGCAGCGGCTGATGGACACCGAGAAGGCGACCACCCGGCACCTCGCCCAGATGCTGCACGACCGGCTCGGCCAGACGCTGGCCGCGATCCGCCTCGGCTTCGACGCGGTGACGACGATGTGCGCGGCGACCGCACCCCCGCAGGCGCAACGGCAGGCCGAGCGCGTCAGCGCACTGATCGACGACGCCGTACGCGAGGTGCGGCACGGGCTCGTCACGCTGCGCCCGGCGCTGCTCGACGAGCGCGGGCTCGCCGCCGCGCTCGAGAACGAGCTTCGCAGCCACCCGCTCGCGAACGACGCCGTCGAGCTGCAGCTCGACTCCCGGGGCGTCTCGCAGACGCGCTGGCCGGTCGACGTCGAATACGCGGCGTTCATGATTGCGCGGGAAGCGATCGCCAACGCCCTGCAGCACGCCCGGCCGCAGCAGGTGCACGTTGCGCTCGAGGGCGACCCCCGGACGCTGCGCCTGCGCGTGCGCGACGACGGCAGTGGCATCGCGTTCGACGCCCGTCCCGGCCACCTCGGAATCGTCGGCATGCGCGAACGCGCACTGGCGATCGACGCGCGCTTCACGCTCGAATCACAGCCCGGCGAGGGCACCACCGTCCGGCTCGAATGGAGCGCCGCCGGATGAGCCGGCTGTACCTCGTCGACGACCACGTGATGGTCCGCGAAGGGCTGCGCGCCGTGCTGGAGGCCGCCGGGCACTGCGTGGTCGGCGAATCGGCCGACCCGGTGCAGGCGCTCGCCGACCTCGTTCGCGAAGCCCCGGACCTGCTGCTGCTCGACCTGAACCTCGGAGAGCGTTCCGGCCTCGAGCTGCTCGCCGAGCTGCAGCGTCGCTCGCTGCCGGTGCACTGCATCGTGCTGACGATGTCGGCGCAACCCCAGTCCGTCGGCGAAGCGCTTCGCATGGGCGCGCTCTCGTACGTGCTCAAGGGATCGCCGACCACGGAGCTGCTGCGCGCGATCGACGCGGCGCTGCAGGGCCGACGCCACCTCGCCCCGGACGTCGCCGATCTCGCCGTGCAGGCGCTCACTGCGGAAGGCGACGAAGACGGCTTCGCGATGCTGTCGCCGCGCGAGCGCCAGATCGTCGCGATGGTCGTGCGGGGCCAGAGCAGCGCGGCGATCGGCCGCGCACTGCACCTGTCGCCGAAGACGGTCGACACCTACCGCAGCCGCCTGATGGGCAAGCTGGGCGTACGAGACGTTCCGGCGCTCGTGCGGCTGGCGATCCGCCACGGACTGATCGAAGCCTGAGGAACCCGGGCGCGTCCCGCGAATCGGTCCTGCCGCACGCGATCCGTCGAGAGCTCCCTACAGACCGCATGCCTTCGCGAACCTAGAGTTCGGGACGGGATCGGTTTTCCAACAAGAGGAGCAAGAAAAGAATGCGGTCCGGCGGTCCCCGGCAGGGGCTGCGGCGCCCTGTCGCCCCTTCTCGCTGCCCCCGCAGCGCGTTGCGCGTCGCTCCGACCTTCACGCCCGCCGCGGCGCGCTCCGTTCGTTGCGGATCGCGACGCGCGGACCGGCTCGGAGGCGCGCTGCAAGCGCTGCAACGCGAGCTCGTGGCCGTGCGGGCGCAACTGCGGGACAGCCGCGCGCGGGAGGCGCAGGCGCGGGCGCTCGCGGCGACCGACGTGCTGACGCCGCTCGAGAACCGCCGGGCGTTCCTGCAACGGCTGCAGTCGGCGCTCGCCGGTCGCCCGGGGCGGCCGAGGAGTCTCGCCGTGCTCTACATCGACCTCGACGAATTCAAGGCGGTCAACGACTTCCACGGACATCACGTGGGCGACGAGCTGTTGCGGATCGTCGCGGACCGGCTGTCGAACTGCGTGCGCACGAGCGACGCGGTGGGCCGCTTCGGCGGCGACGAGTTCGTGTGCCTCGTGCAGGGAGAGGCGACGCGCGAACGAATCTCGCACATCGCCTGCAAGCTGTTCGACGCGCTTTCGGAGCCGTACCGGCTCGGTGCGCTGCAGTTGTCGATCCGCGCGAGCATCGGCATCGCCACCGCGCCGACCGACGGAACGACGGCCCGGAGACTGCTCGAGCGCGCGGACGCCGCGATGTATTGCGCGAAACGCGCGCGCCTCGGCTACGCATTCGCCTCGCCCGATCCCGATGTCGATGCGACGAACGACGCCGGCGAAAGCTGCGCCGTCCACAGGACGGGCGCCCAAGGGCGCATGCGCCGATGAGCGGCGCTACGGCCCTGCCGCCGCGGCGCGCTTTCCAAGACGGCTCCGTCCCCGGCGCGCTCTCGTTGCAGCGGCTCGCGGTCGTTGCGCACGAGCTGCGCCGCCCCTTGCAGCCGATCGGCCTTGCCGCCGCACAGATGTCGCGGTCGGCGGACGACCCGGCGAAGCTCGCCCGCCTTCAGAAGACGATCGAGCGTCAGGTGGAGCTCCTTTCGCGCGTGGTCTCCGATCTGACCGACACGACGCGCGTGGCCACCGGAAGCCTTTCGATCGATCGCCGCCCGATCGGGACGACCGCGTTCGTCGAGCGCGCAATCGACGCCTG
>JBIQJM010000118.1:0-9301 GCA_044507525.1 Burkholderiales bacterium | reverse complement strand
CTCTTGCTGGAATCCGGTTATGCATAGCGCTTGACGGCCAAGACGGTTGCTCAGATCTCGGCGCGCAGCGTCAGGAAGACGGTCCTGCCGCGCTCGGCATAGCCGAAGTCCGGGTCCTTGTCCTGGAGTCGAACGTCGCCGATGTTCTCGAGGCCGACCTGTAACGTGAAGTGCTTGCTCAACTCCTTGGCGATGCTGGCGTTCCACAGCGTGTACGCCGGCAGCCGGGTTCCCGCGGTGATCTGCGATCCGATGTACTCGAGACCGCCGCGGGTGCTCCATCCGTTTCCGAATCGCCAGCCGAGCTGCGACGCGGCAGAAGTCTTCGGTCGGTTCGCGAGCTCGTCCCCGGTCGTCCTGTCGCGCGTCCTCAGCAGCAGCAGCTCCGTGTTCCATTCGAGGCCGCGCGCGATCTCCCATGTGAAGCCGGTCTCCAGCCCGGTGATGCGTGCGCGGTCGACGTTGTCGTACAGATACATGCGGCGCGGTGGAACTCCGGGAGTGACGCTGATCAACCGGTAGGTGATCAGGTCCTCCACTTCGGTGCGGAACAGCGTGCCGCGCAGCGCGAGCGGTCCGCGCTGCCAGTCGGCACCGATCTCGATCGAATCGGAGACCTCGGGTCGGATGTCGGCGTTGCCCATGAAGGTGTGCGGCCCTTCGGCACCGATGTACGAGGGCGAGATCTGCTTGAGCGTCGGCGCCTTGAACGCGTGCCCGTATCCGCCCTTGACGACGAGTTCGGAGCTCGCCTCCCATACGAGGTAGGCGCGCGGGCTCACTTCCGTGCCGAAGAACTCGTGGTTGTCGACGCGCACGCCGGCGGTCAGCAGGAACGAGCCGCCGAGGGGGACTTCGTCCTGGACGAACAGCGCCTTGTGCCGCGCGCTGTCCTCGCCGTCGATCAGTCCGGAGTTCCTCAGCGACTCCTCGCGCAGCTCGGCACCGAAGGTCAGCACGTGGGAGCCGAGTCTCACCGCCGCGAAGCCGTCGATGACGTCGTCCTGCAGGTTCTGCGGCCGCGTGGGGGCGACGCCCATCGTCCGGCGGTTCCGGATGTCGATCTCGCTGTGATAGGCGCGCAGCTGGCTGCGCCATCCGGAGAACTCGCCGATCCATGCGACGTGGACCTGCGAGCGCCGCAGCGGATAGCGACTCTCGTAGACGGTGCCGGTGCTGGTCACGTCGCCGTAGAAGCGATCCTCCCGGCCTTCGATCCAGTTCGCCTCGATGCGCTGCCGGCCGTCGATCCGGAAGGTGCCGCCCAGCGACACGTTGCGTGCTTCGCTGCCTTCGATCTCGTCGTGGCGGGGGTCCTCCTTCAGCGGAATCGCCGAGGTGCGCGATACGTCGGCGGACACGCGCAGCCCGAGGCGGTCGGTGGCCGGCCCCGCGGCGAACAGTCCGCCGCGCAGACCGCCGCCGCCGCTGCCGCTCGTGAGGTCCTTGCCGCTCAGCACGGCCGACGCGATCCAGCGGTCGGCGGGCTGGCGCGTGATGATGTTGATCACGCCGCCCAGCGCCTCCGAACCGTAGAGCGTCGACATCGGACCGCGGATCACCTCGATGCGCTCGATCGCCGACATCGGCAGCCAGCCGTACTGGTAGTCGGAATGCCCGACCACGTCGTCGCTGGCGGAGATCCGCCGGCCGTCGATCAGCGTCAGCGTGTGCCGCCCCTCGAGGCCGCGCAGCGCGATCGTCTTCCGGCCTCCGACCTGGCGCGGCGACAGCGTGATGCCGGGCGTGCCGCGAATCGCCTGCAGCAGGTTCGTCGCGTTGCGATCCTCGATCTCCGCGCGGGGGACGATCGTCACCGATGCGGGCGCCGTGCGCACTTCGTGGTCGGACATCGTCGCGGTGACGGTGACCTCGGGCATCACCTGCGCGGCCGGCGCGGACTGCTGGGCGAGCGCGCTGCCGCAGGCGCACAGGGCGAGGAGGGGAAGTGCTTCGCAGGCGCGCATTCGGCTTCCTTTGCTCGTTCAGGGAATGCGGTCCGCGATCCGGGGAACCCCCGGCGCGGCCGCCGGGGGCGAAACATACGGTGAACGATAATCATTCGCAATTGATTCCCACAGATTTCGGAACGATTTCGCCGAACTGCGCAAAACCGGTACCGAACCGGGGCCGGCGAACGGATCTCTTGATGTGGATCGTTGCCTGACCGCGGCATCCAGGCGACCCGGCTTTCCTCGGTTGCCCGGACGAAAGGGAGGACTTACTCGCCGCGCGCGTCGAAGCCGCCGTCGCGCAGCCGGCGCAGAACCCGCTCGATGTGCGCCTGCGACTCGGTCTGCACGACGATCGCCACCTCGACGCGCTGCGCGCCCTTCGTCCCGAAGGCCCGCTCGTGGTGGATCTGCTCGATGTTCGCGCGCTCGTCGGCGAGAAGCGCCGTGACGCGGGCGAGCGCGCCGGGCGAGTCGCGCACGTCGACGATCAGCCGTGCGAGGCGCCCGGAACGCGCGAGCCCGCGCTCGATGATCGCCGCGAGCAGCAACGGGTCGATGTTGCCGCCGGACAGCAGCAGGCCGACGCGCCGGCCGCGGAAGCGCTGCGGGTGCGCGAGCACCGCGGCGAGCCCCGCCGCACCGGCGCCTTCGACGACGGTCTTCTCGATCTCGAGCAGCAGCAGGATCGCCTCCTCGATCCGCCCCTCGTCGACCAGCAGCACTTCGTCGAGGTGACGTCGCAACAGCGGCACCGTGAGCGAGCCCAGCCGGTTGACCGCGATGCCGTCGGCGATCGTCGAGGCGCCCACCGTGTGCCGCCCGCCGCACAGCGCGTCGTGCACGAGCGCGAAGCGTTCGCTCTGCACGCCGACGACGCGCACTGCAGGTCGCAGGCGGTGCATCGCCGTCGCGATCCCGGCCGCGAGACCGCCGCCGCCGATCGGGACGACCAGTTCGTCGAGTTCATGCGTCGAGCGAGCGATCTCGAGGCCCACCGTGCCCTGCCCGGCGATCACCGCGACGTCGTCGAAGGGATCGATCATCGCCAGGCCGCGCTCGGCGGCGATCGCCGCGCCCTGCGCGAAGCTCTCGTCGAAGCGCTCCCCGTGCAGCACGATCGTCGCGCCGAGCGCCCGGGTGCGCGCGACCTTCACCGAGGCCGTTCCGCAGGGCATGACGATCGTCGCCGGAATGCCCAGCCGCTTCGCGTGCCAGGCGACGCCCTGCGCGTGGTTGCCCGCGGAGACCGCCACCACGCCGCGCGCGCGCTCCTCCGGGGACAGTTGCAGGAGCCGGTTCAGCGCGCCGCGTTCCTTGAACGACGCGGTGAACTGCAGGTTCTCGAACTTCAGGAAGAGCCGCGCGCCCGCGATCTCCGACAGCGTGCGCGAATGCAGGAACGGCGTCTCCTCGACCTGGCCGGCGATGCGGCGGGCGGCGCGCTCGATGTCGTCGAAGCCGATCGCGTCGTGCGGCTGCGCGTCGTGCGCAGCGGTCATTTCTCCGCCTCGGTGCGCGCGCGCGGCCTCGCGTCCGCCGCCCGCGTCTGTCGCGCACGCTTCTTGCGGCTGTGCACGTGCGCGGCTTCGTCCAGCGAATGGCTCGCCTTCAGTCCCCCCTCGCTCTCGGCGAGCGCAGCCAGCGCGCAGTAGTAGTCGTGCAGCTTGCGCAGCGACTCCTCGTCGAGGTCCTCGATGGCCACCAGCCGGTTGCTCGCGTACTCGTGCGAAGCGATCAGCTCGTTGAGCTTCAGGTGCACCGCCCGGCTGTCCTTGTTCTGCGAATGCTGGATGAGGAACACCATCAGGAACGTGACGATCGTCGTCCCGGTGTTGATCACGAGCTGCCAGGTCTCGGAGAAACCGAAGGCGGGCCCGGAGAGCGCCCAGGCGACGACGACGAAGCCGGCGAGAACGAAGCCCGTGCTGCTGCCCGAGGCGCGCGTGGCGAGCGCGGCGAAGCGCTCGAAGAAGCCAAAGGCGCGCTGCCTGCGCACGACGAAGCGCGACTTGGGCGGCAATCCGGTACCCTCCGACCGGTTCATCGACGAAGCCCTGCACGGCGCGGCGCGCGGCCGCAACGCCCCGGGCACGCAACCATCGTGCCCGATCTCGCAGGCGCCGTTGCCCCTGGCGTCGTCCTCACGGCGAGGGGCCGGCGGAGGTCGCCGCCGCGGCGCTGCCGTGGCGCGCCATCCATTCGAGGACGACGAAGAGCACGCCGGCCACGGCGAGCGGAATCAGGTAGTAGACGGCACGGTACGCGAGCACCGCGGCGAGGATCGTGCCGGTGCCGATCGACCAGCCGAGCATCGCGACGTACACGCCCTCGATCACGCCGAGGCCGCCCGGGATGTGCGCCATCGCACCGGCGATGCTGGCGACGCAGACGACGGAGAGCACCGCCACGTAGGAAACCTGTCGCGACAGCAGCAGGTAGGCCACGCCGGCAATGACGAGCCAGTTCGATGCACCGAGCAGGAGCTGGCGCAACGCCATCCACGCCGACGGCAGCGTGAACGAACGTCCGCGCAACGACCAGTCGCGCTGTCGCGAGAAGCGGCACAGCGCGAGATAGCCCAGCGCGGCCGACACCATCGCGATGCCGATGATGCGCATCAACCCGTCGCCGGCCTTCCAGCCTTCCGGGAACTTCACGCCGCCGATCGCGAACACGACACCGGCGACGAGCAGGTAACCGACCCAGTTCGTCGCCATGCTGAAGGCGATGATCGCGGCGATCCGGCGCTGATCGACACCGACCTTCGAATACATGCGCAGGCGGAAACCGGCGCCGCCGACGATGGAGCCGAGATTCAGGTTGAACGCGTAGCTGACCGCGCCGATCATCGCGGCGCGCCAGTCGGACACCTCCGCACGGACGTAGCGGCGGCTCAGCACGTCGAAGCAGCCGTAGATCGCGTAGCTGGCCGCGGCCAGCGCGCCGGCGCCGACGAGCGTCGTCGCACGATAGTCGCGCAGGGTCGCGATCACCTCCGACCAGTCGACCGTCTTCGACTGTCGCCACGCGAGCCAACCGGCGACGCAGAAGAACGCGAGCAGCAGCAGGCGCCCTGCCCAGCGTCGAAAGCGGCGATGCGGCTTGCCGTGCATCGGGTATGCCGCGGTGCGCCGTCAGGCGTTGACGACCTCGCCGCCGTTCGGATGAAGCACCTGGCCGCTGATGTAGCTCGCGTCCTCGCTGGCGAGGAAGACGTAGCACGGCGCGACTTCGGCCGGCTGGCCGGGTCGCTTCAGCGGCGTGTCGGCACCGAAGGTCGAGACGTGCTCGGCGTCGAAGCTCGCCGGGATCAGCGGCGTCCAGATCGGTCCGGGCGCGACGGCGTTGACGCGGATTCCACGGTCGGCGAGCTGCAGCGCGAGCGAACGGGTGAAGGAGACGATCGCGCCCTTGGTCGCCGAATAGTCGACGAGGCCGGGGCTGCCGCGGTAGGCGGTCACCGACGCGGTGTTGACGATGCTCGCGCCCGCCTTCAGGTGCTTCAACGCGGCCTTCGTCAGGTGGAACATCGCGAAGACGTTCGTGCGGAAGGTGCGCTCGAGCTGCTCGACGGTGATCTCCTCGATCGAAGTCCGCACGTGCTGCTCGCCGGCATTGTTGACGACGACGTCGATGCGCCCGAACGCGTCGATCGCGCGCGAGACGAGCTGCGCGGCCACCGCCGGATCCCCGCCGTCGCCCGCCACCGCGATGCACCGCCGGCCCGCCGCCTCGACGAGCCGCACCGTTTCCTTCGCGTCCTCGTGCTCCTCGAGATAGCCGATGACCGAGTCGGCGCCCTCGCGCGCGAAGGCGAGCGCGACGGCGCGACCGATCCCGCTGTCGCCGCCGGTGACGATCGCGGCGCGGCCCTCCAGCTTTCCGCTGCCGTCGTAGCCGGGCCGCTCGCTGCTCGGCTGCGGTTTCATCTCCGCCTGGCGGCCCGGCTGGTGATCCTGGTGCTGCGCAGGGAGCGTCTTCGCGGTTTTCCGGGGCATGGCTTCGTTCCGGTCGGGTCAATGCAAGGCGTGCTGCGGCCGGCGCTCGCGTTCGGCATCGCCGTCGCCGACGCTGCCGCCCTCGCCGACGCGAGCTGCGCCCTCGTCCTGCGGACGCGCAGCGGAACTGCGCTCGCGATCGTCCGGGCGCATGCCCACCGTGCGCAGCTGCGGCTCGTGCGTCGGAAGCCAGGTCGCCCACGACGGGAACCGGCGCAGGAAGTGGAAGACGGCGAAGCCCGGCACGAAACGCCACAGCCCCGAATTGCGCGCGATGCCCGGCTCCATCCTCTTGCAATGCTCGGCGACGAGACGATCGAGCCGCCCGCGCAGGTCTCGCGCGAACGCGCGATCGCGCAGCAACAGGTTGGCTTCCAGGTTCAGCGACAGGCTCAGCGGGTCGAGGTTGCTCGAACCGACGGTCGCCCATTCGTCGTCGACCACGGCGACCTTGGCGTGCAACGGTCGCTCGCAGTACTCGTAGATGCGCACGCCCGCGCGCAGCAGGTGCTCGTAGAGCATGCGCGCGGCGACGCGCACGATCGGCATGTCCGGCTCGCCTTGCAGGATCAGCGATACCCGCACGCCGCGGCGCGCGGCGCGTCGCATGTCGCGCAACAAACGGTATCCGGGGAAGAAGTACGCGTTGGCGACGTAGACGTACTCGCGCGCGGCGCGGAAGGCCACGCGGTACTGATGCTCGATGTCGTTGCGATGCGCCTGGTTGTCGCGCACGACGAAGGCCGCCTGCACGCCGCCGTCGTCGCGCTCGTCCGCCCTGCGCGACCGACGCAGCCGCAGCCAGCCGCCGAGCACTTCGCGCAGCGTGCGACGGCTTTCGCTCGGCAGCATGCGCACCGCGAAGCGGTGGATCGTGTCGACGATCGGTCCGCGCACCTCGACGGCGTAGTCCTGCTTGGCCATCGGACCGAAGTCGGCCAGGTGATCCGCGGAGAAGTTGATCCCGCCGACGAAAGCGATCTCCCCGTCGACGACGACGATCTTGCGGTGCATGCGCCGGAAGAGGTTTCGCCGGAAGCCGAGGACCTTCGGCTTCGCATCGAACAGATGGATGCGCACGCCGGCGTCGGTGAGCGCCGACAGGAACTGCGGCGTCAGCTCGGCGGACCCGTATCCGTCGACGGTGAGGTCGACCTGCACGCCGCGCCGCCCGATCTCGAGCAGCACCCGCTGCAGTTCGACGCCGACCTTGTCCTCGAAGAGGATGAAGGTCTCGATCAGGACCTGCCGCCGCGCGGCGGCGATCGCCTCGAGCACGCGCGGAAAGTACGCCTCGCCGTTCTCGAGCAACCGCACCTCGTTGCCGCCGACCCAGCGCGCCTTCACAGCAGGAGCTCCGCCGCGAGCGGCGCGTGGTCGGAGAGCTTCGACCACGGCCGCGGTCGCAGCATCACCGGACGAAGCGCCTGGACGTTGCGCACGTAGATGCGGTCGAGCCTGAGCACCGGCCATCGTGCCGGAAAGGTGCGCGCCGCCGAGCCGGTGGCGTCGACGAACACTTCGGTCAGGCCCGCGCACCGGCGCAGGCGCGCGTGCGCGCGCAAGCGCCAGTCGTTGAAGTCGCCGGCGACGACGAGCGGCGAATCGGGCGGCGTCTTCTCGGCGATCTGCTGGCACAGACGGTCGAGCTGCCAGCGCCGCTGCGCCTCGTTCAATCCGAGGTGCACGCAGATCGCATGCACGTGCGTCGCCCGGCCGGGCACCTCGAGCACGCAATGCAGCAGCCCGCGTCGCTCGCGTCCGTTCACGGAGACGTCGCGGTTCTCGAAGCGCACGATCGGGAACTTCGACAGCACCGCATTGCCGTGGTGGCCGCCTCGATGGACCGCGTTCTTGCCGTAGGCGTACTGCGGCCAGATCGAGTCGGCGAGGAACTCGTACTGCGAAGTCGGCCAGTGGCCGTGGCGGTGGCGCGCGGGAACCGTCGCTTCGCCGAGGACTTCCTGCAGGAACACGATGTCCGCCGAGACGGCGCGGACGGCCTCGCGCAGTTCGTGCAGCACGAAACGCCGGTTGAAGGCGGTGAAGCCCTTGTGGGTGTTCACGGTCAGCACGCGGACCCGCTGCAGCGCCTCCGAAGGATTCGGTTCTGCGCGCGGGGCCGTCGCCGGCCTTGCGTTCGCCGGGGTCGCCATCGGCCTCAGCGAGGCGTCGGCTGCGGGGGCGGCCTCTGCGGATCGGGATCGGGCACCGGATCGGGCTCGAGCGGCGAAGGCTGCGGGTCGGTGACGGGCGGCGGATCGCCGACCGGTTCCGGAACCGGATCGCCGATCGGCCCGGGTGCGTCGGGAGGCGTCTGCGAGTCGGGTACCGGAACCGTGCTCATGTCGCGCGCACCCGCAGGCGGTTGTCCACTTCCTTCACGCCCCACACGCCATCCGCGATGTCCTCGATCGCGTACTTGCTGGAGCGGTCGCGCACCTCGCCGTCGAGCGTGACGCGCCCGCCCGTCACGTGCACTTCGACCTCGCCGAGGTCGAGCCAGGCTTCGTCGGACAGCCGCACGCAGATGTCGTCGTGCAATCGCTCGTCGGAGCGCACGTAGCCCTTGGGCCCCTTGCGCTCCACGCCGCCGGCGCGGTAGCGGCCGATGCCAGCCGTGCCGCTCGGCGTTGCCGCGCCGACGACGTTGCCGTAGAGCCGGCTTCCGTACTGGCCGCGCCTCCACAGCTCGTCGCGGTTCTCCGGGTCCCACGACTCGTGCTCGTCGAAATGCGCGCGCCGTCGGGCATCGCGCCCGTCGCGCCGGCCGGACTCCGACGAATAGCGCGCCCCACCAGGATAGTGGTAGCCGTGCTCGCTGTCCCACCCTCCGCGTTCTCGGTCCCGGCGCGCGGCGTCGGCGCGCGCATCCGCCGCCGGCATCGAACCGACGGGACCACGATCCTCGTCGTCCGTTCGTTGCGACCAATCGCGACCGCGCCAGGTGCGGGGATCGTTCGTTCTCGGGCCCTGCATCGCACACCTCCAAGCCGTCTCGCTGTATCGCCGAAGCGACGCAATCGGCATGCCCCGTGCCTGTCGCTGCGGCTTCGGCGGGCACATCGATTGCAGGTACCGCCTGCTCGGCACGCGACACGACACGGCGCGGCCGCACGGAGAAAAAGCGGATGACCCACCAGTTGCGCGCCGGCAGCGCGCGCGCTTGACGATGCGGCTTGGCGCGATCGAGCTACGACCCGACGCCCGCGGCGATGGCGCGCTGCGCATGCGTTTCCGGGAAAACCGCGGGACCACGGCGAACCTGGCCGAAGGACTTTCCGACGCCGACGCCACCGTGCAGTCGATGCGCGACGCGAGCCCGGCGAAATGGCATCTCGCGCACAC
>JBIQJM010000231.1:0-1535 GCA_044507525.1 Burkholderiales bacterium | reverse complement strand
GGATCGCAGTCGCGTGATGACGAGCACAGCGTTCCGGATCGGCCCGTACGCGATCGCGCATCGCGCACTGGTCGCACCGATGGCCGGTGTCACCGACCGCCCCTTTCGCCAGCTGTGCAAGCGCCTGGGCGCAGCGTACGCGGTGTCCGAGATGGCCTCGTCGAACCCGCGCCTGCTCGACAGCGTGAAGACCGAACGGCGCACGAACCACGAGGGCGAGAGCGAGCCGCGCGCGGTGCAGATCGTCGGCGCGGATCCGCGCACGATGGCCGACGCCGCGCGCCACAACGTCGCGCGCGGCGCGCAGATCATCGACATCAACATGGGGTGTCCGGCGCGCAAGGTCTGCAACGTCGCAGCGGGTTCGGCACTGATGGCGCAGGAGGCGCTGGCGGTGGCGATCGTCGACGCGGTCGTGCGCGCGGTCGACGTGCCGGTCACCGTGAAGCTGCGCACCGGCCCCGATGCGGATCGCCGCAACGCCGTGCGGCTCGCGCGCGCCTTCGAGGAAGCCGGCGCCCGCATGCTCGCCGTGCACGGTCGCACGCGCGCCTGCGGCTTTCGCGGCCACGCCGAATACGAGACGATCGGCGAGGTGAAGGCCGCCGTTCGCGTTCCGGTCGTCGCCAACGGCGACATCGACTCGCCCGGGAAAGCTGCCGCGGTGCTGCGCCACACCGGCGCCGACGCCGTGATGATCGGCCGCGCGGCCCAGGGCCGGCCGTGGATCTTCCGGCAGGTCGCGCACTACCTGGACACCGGCGAGTCCCTGCCCGACCCGACCGACGAGACGCTGCAGGCGGCGCTGCGCGAGCACCTGCTCGACCACTACGCGTTCCACGGCGAAGCGCGCGGCGTGCGGAGCGCGCGCAAGCACGTCGGCTGGTACCTGCGCGCGCACGAAGGCGCGCACGCGGGCAACGCGGCGGGCGCCTTCCTCGCCTGGTTCCACACGATCGAAACCGCCCGCGAGCAACTCGACGCCATCGACCGCTGGTTCGCCGACGGCGCACGAGCGCCGCGACGCGACGTTGCGGCGAACGACACCCTGTTCCGACGGAGCGACGCAGCATGACACGCAAGTCCCCCCTGGACGACGCCGTGGTAAGCAGCCTCGAGCGCTATTTCGACGACCTCGAGGGCACGCAACCGAGCTCGATCTACGAGATGGTCATCCAGGCGGTCGAGCGGCCGATGCTCGAGGTGGTGATGCGCGAAGCGCACGGCAACCAGCTGCGCGCGAGCGAGATGCTCGGCATCAACCGCAACACGCTGCGCAAGAAGCTGCAGCACCACGGAATGCTCCAGGACGCCCGCCGATGAACCCGACCGTACGCCGTGCGCTGATCAGCGTCTCCGACAAGACCGGCGTCGTCGAGCTCGCGCGCGGGCTCGACACGCTCGGCGTGGTGATCCTCTCCACCGGCGGGACGGCGAAGCTGCTCGCCGACAACGGCGTGCGCGTCGTCGAGGTGTCCGCGCACACCGGCTTTCCCGAGATGCTCGACGGGCGCGTGAAGACGCTGCACCCGAAG
>JBIQJM010000230.1:0-1535 GCA_044507525.1 Burkholderiales bacterium | reverse complement strand
GAGCCCGACGCGCACTGGCTCGTCATCTTGTACGCGAGCACCTTGCCGCGCACGTCGACGTTGATCGCGCGCCCGTTCAGCGCGCCGATGTCGACGATCGCGGTGGCACCCGGATGCAGGAACACGCCGCCGCGCGCATGCGTGGTCATCGAGTAGAAGTGGCCGGTGGCGAACTTGACGTTCTCGCCCTCGCCGGTCGTGGCGACGTAGTCGACGTCCTCGGGCGAAATGCCCGCGTCGGCCAGCACGCCGTCGTGGCCTTCCTGGGCCAGCGTCATCGGGTCGCGGCGGCGGATGCGCTCGCAGCGCTTGGCCAGCCACTCGTGGTTGTCGCCGTCGACGCGAAACAGCACGGTCTTGACCGCGCCCGAGCCGATGTCGATTCCGATCGTATAGGTCATCTCGTTGCCTCTCGTTGCGACGGGTTCAGACGCGTTTCTCGGCCGTCTTGCCTTCCTGCACCACGGCGCGGTAGGCGAAGGTGGCGCCGCCGAGCGCCCCGGTGTAGATCGAGTCGGGATCGATGTTCAGCGTGAGCTTGCCGTAGTTCTCCTCGACCAGTTCCTTGAGCGCCTTGACCGCCGCCACGTTGTTGGCCACGCCGCCGGTGAACGTGAACTCGTCGCGGATGCCGCCCGAGCGCGCGAGGATCGACATCGCGCGCAGGATGATCGCGCGGTGCAGTCCGGCCATGATGTCCTCGCGCTTGTCGCCGAGCGACAGCCGGTCGCGCAGCTCGGCGCCGGCGAACACCGTGCACGTGGAGTTGATGCGGATCTGCTTGGTCGACTTCATCGCCATCGGGCCGAGCTCGTGCAGGCCCATGTTCATCTCGTCGGCGATGTAGCCGAGGTAGCGTCCGCAGCCCGCCGCGCAGCGGTCGTTCATCTGGAAGCTCTCGACGATGCCTGCCGGATCGACCTGGATCGCCTTGGTGTCCTGTCCGCCGATGTCGAGCACCGTCGCGGTGTTCGGATACATCTGGTGCGCGCCCAGGCCGTGGCAGAGGATCTCCGAGCGCACGTGCTCCTTCGAGAAGGGCAGCCGCGCACGGCCGTAGCCGGTGCCGACGACGTAGGTCTCCTCCAGCTCGGTATCGAGGATGCCCTTGATCGGCGCCTCGATCTGCGTGCGCCGCGCCGCGGTCTCGGGCAGCACGGCGAAGGTGCGCTCGAGCGCCGCCAGCAGGTGGCGGCGGATTGAATCGGTGTAGACGCGGTTCTCGACCTCGATGATCGAGCGGTCGAAGACGTTCAGCAGGTAGTCGTAGCGCGTGTTGGCTTCCTTCGCGACCGTCTCGCCGATGGCGAGGTACTGGCTGCCCGCGATGTCGCGGAAGAAGTCGGACTTGCGCTTGGCGCCCTCGGCGAACAGCGCCGGCGCCTCGACCTTGATGCGCTCGAAGGTCTCGTTCAACGCCTCGCCGACCGCCTTCGTGTCGTCGCCGAATTTCGCGGTCTCGAGGCTGCGATTGCAGGTCTCCTCGAGGTCGTCGAGCTGCTCGAGGTACTGCTCGGCGCGGAAGTCGCGCTCGA
>JBIQJM010000117.1:6361-9427 GCA_044507525.1 Burkholderiales bacterium | reverse complement strand
TTCATGCAGCGGCACGGCATCCCCACCGCCGCGTCCGAGAGCTTCTCCGACGCCGACGAGGCGCACGCCTACGTCGAGCGGCACGGAGCGCCGATCGTCGTCAAGGCCGACGGCCTGGCGGCCGGCAAGGGCGTCGTCGTCGCCACCACGCTCGAGCAGGCGCACGAGGCGATCGACGCGATGCTCACGGCGAACCGCCTCGGCGCCGCCGGCGCGCGCGTCGTGCTCGAAGACTTCCTGCACGGCGAGGAGGCGAGCTTCATCGTGATGGTCGACGGCCACCACGTCGTTCCCCTCGCCTCGAGCCAGGACCACAAGCGGCTGAACGACGCCGACCGCGGCCCGAACACCGGCGGCATGGGCGCGATCTCGCCGACGCCTGCGGTCACGCCCGAGATCCACGCGCGCGTGCTGCGCGAGATCATCCGCCCCGCCGTCGAAGGCATGGCCGCCGACGGTACGCCGTACACCGGATTCCTCTACGCGGGGCTGATGATCGAGCCGGGCGGCGCGGTGCGCACGCTCGAGTTCAACTGCCGGATGGGAGACCCCGAGACGCAGCCGATCCTCGTGCGCATGAAGAGCGACCTCGTCGACGTCATCGAGCACGCGCTCTCCGGAACGCTCGATCGTGCGTCGATCGAATGGGACCGCCGCAGCGCGGTCGGCGTCGTCCTCGCCGCCGGCGGCTATCCCGACGCGCCGCGCAAGGGCGACGAGATCGTCGGCCTGCCCCGCTGCGGCGCGGAAGTCGGCGACGACTGCTGGGTCTTCCACGCGGGCACCGCGCTCGAGGACGGACGCGTCGTCACCGCCGGCGGCCGCGTGCTCTGCGTGACCGCGCTCGGCGATTCGCCGAAGATCGCGCAGACGCGTGCGTACCGCGCGATCGACTCGATCCGCTTCGAGGGCATGCAGTACCGGCGCGACATCGGATCGCGTGCCACCGTTCGGCCATCGCCGAAGTGAAGCCACTGCAGTGAAGCCGCGCCTGGTGCCCGCCCCGGACGATGCCGGCGTCGACCGCGACGCGGTGCGCGCCTGGCTCGTCGGCCTGCAGTCGCGCATCGTCGCCGAACTGGAATCGATCGACGGCCGCTCGTTCCGCACCGACGCCTGGGAGCGCGCCGAGGGCGGCGGCGGCATCACGCGCGTGCTCGAGGACGGCGGCGTGTTCGAACGCGCCGGAGTGCTCTTCTCGCACGTGCACGGAACGCGCCTGCCGCCTTCGGCGAGCGCGCATCGCGGCGAGATCGCCGGGCGGCCGTTCGAGGCGATGGGCGTATCGCTCGTGCTGCATCCGCGCAATCCCTACGTGCCAACGGTGCACATGAACGTGCGCTTCTTCGTCGCCGGTGCGAACGGCGACGAAGAACCCGTCTGGTGGTTCGGCGGCGGCATGGACCTGACGCCGTACTACCCCTTCGAGAAGGACGTCGTTCGCTTCCACAGCGCCTGCAAGCAGGCACTCGATCCCTTCGGCGAAGACCTGTATCCGCGCTTCAAGCGCTGGTGCGACGACTACTTCTTCCTGAAGCACCGCAACGAGGCGCGCGGCGTCGGCGGCATCTTCTTCGACGACCTGAACGACGGCGGCTTCGCGCGCTGCTTCGCGCTGCTGCGCTCGGTGGGCGACGCCTTCCTCGGCGCCTACGTGCCGATCGTGCTGCGCCATCGCGCCGAGCCCTGGGGAGAACGCGAACGCGCGTTCCAGGAGTGGCGGCGCGGCCGCTACGTCGAGTTCAATCTCGTCTACGACCGCGGAACGCTGTTCGGATTGCAGTCGGGCGGGCGCAGCGAGTCGATCCTCTGCTCGATGCCGCCGATCGCACGCTGGCGCTACGACTGGCATCCCGAGCCCGGATCGCCCGAGGCGCGACTCGCCGCGTTCCTCGTTCCGCAAGACTGGGTCTGATGCCCGACGAACGCGGCCGGGACGGCGCTGCGCCGCGACGCCGGGTCGGCCTGCTCGGCGGAACCTTCGACCCCGTGCACGTCGGTCATCTCGCGCTGGCGCGTGCGGCGCTCGAGCATCTTGCGCTCGACGAGCTGCGTTTCGTTCCCACCGGACGCTCGTGGCAGAAGGAGCGCGCGGGCGCGAGCACGACGCAGCGCCTCGAGATGCTGCGCATCGCCATCGCCGGCCTGCCGCGTGCATCGATCGACGAGCGCGAGACGCGGCGCGCCGGCGCCAGCTACACGATCGACACGCTGCTCGAGCTGCGCGACGAGCTCGGCGCGGCGACGGCGCTGGTGCTGCTCGTCGGCAGCGACCAGCTGCGAAACCTGCCGACCTGGCATCGCTGGGACGAGCTGCTGCGCCATGCGCACCTCGGCGTCGCGCGACGCGCGGCAGACGCGCTCGCGGGACTCGACGCCCGCGTGCAGGCGCTCGTCGATGCGCACGGACGCGATGCGCTCGCCGACGCACCCTCCGGATCGATCGTGATCGTTCCGATGCCGCCGATCCCCGTCTCGGGCACCGCATTGCGCGAGCGGATCGCCCGCGGCGAAAGCCCCGGCGAATTGTTGCCCGCCGGCGTTCTCGACTATATTGAACGCAACCGCCTGTACCGCGATCGAACCTGACCGGCCGTATCCCAGGGCGCGTCCGGACGCGCCGACGACCGGAAGCACGGCCGCGTTCGACAGGGCACCCAGAAGGAACCGGATGGATCCGAGAAAGCTGCAACGCGTCGTCGTCGATGCCCTCGACGACATCAAGGCCCAGGACGTCCGGGTCTTCGACACCACCGCCCAGACCGAGCTCTTCGATCGGGTCATCATCGCCACCGGCACCTCGAACCGACAGACGCGCGCGCTCGCCGCGCACGTGCGCGACAAGGCCAAGGAAGCCGGCGCGCCGGTGCGCTCGCTCGAGGGCGCCGACACCGGCGAATGGGTGCTCGTCGACCTGGGCGACATCGTCGTGCACGTCATGCAGCCGGCGATCCGCCAGTACTACAACCTCGAGGAGATCTGGGGCAGCAAGCCGGTACGCATGCGCATCGGCGAACGCGCGCCGTCGGCCGCGACGGCGAAGCGCACGACGGCAACCGGAAAGCG
>JBIQJM010000117.1:0-6261 GCA_044507525.1 Burkholderiales bacterium | reverse complement strand
AAGCGTGCGACCGCCACCGGCAAGCGTGCGCCGACGACGGGCAAGCAAGCGACGGCTGGCGGGACGGCGAAGCGCGCGGCCCCGGCCGCGAAGCGCTCCACGTCCGTCGCGAAGCGCCCGGCGACGACCGCCGCGACGGCGGCCCGACGGACCGCAGCCAAGCGCACGTCGAACGCCTGATGCGGCGATGCGGATCCGCATCGTCGCGGTCGGAACGAAGATGCCGCCCTGGGTCGGGGCGGCGGTCGACGACTACCAGCGCCGCATGCCGCCCGACTGGCGCATCGAATGGCGCGAAGTGCGCGCCGAAGCCCGTGCGTCGGGAGAGCCAGGCGTCTGGATGCAACGCGAAGCGGCGCGCATCCGCAGCGCCGTGCCCGACGGTGCACGTCTCGTCGCGCTCGACGAACACGGCGCGGACGACGACTCGATGGCCTTCGCGCAGCGCGTCCGGCACTGGCAGCACGACGCGCGTCCGGTCGCGATCGTGATCGGCGGACCCGACGGGCTCGATCGGTCGCTGCTCGGCTCGGCCGCCGAGCGACTACGGCTGTCGAGCCTCACGCTGCCGCATCCGTTGGTGCGCGTCGTGCTCGCCGAACAGCTGTTCCGCGCGTGGTCCATCCTCGGCGGCCATCCCTATCATCGCGAGGGCGCGGGCCGATGACCGACGGCGGCGAAGCGAACTGCGCCGCGCCGGCGCCGGAATCGACGGACTTCGTCTGGCTCGCGTCGCGCAGTCCGCGACGACAGGAACTCCTGCGGCAGATCGGCGTGCGCTTCCGGCTGCTCGTCTCCGACGACGAAGAAGACGACGAGTCGCTCGAGCTGCCGCTGCCGGGCGAATCGCCGACGCGCTACGTCGAGCGCGTCGCGCGGGCGAAGGCCGCCGCCGCCCGCCTGCGGCTCGAGCGCCGCGGCGGACCGCAGGCACCGGTGCTCGCCAGCGACACGACGGTCGCCATCGGCGGCCGCATCTACGGCAAGCCCGTCGATGCCGACGACGCGCGGCGCATGCTGCGCGAGCTGTCCGGTCGCACGCATCGAGTGCTCACCGCCGTGGTCGTCGCCACCGCGCGCCGCGAGCGCGCCGCCACGCAGGTCTCGCGCGTGCGATTCGCCCGGCTGGGCGCGCGCGAGATCGACGCCTACGTCGCGAGCGAAGAGCCGTTCGGCAAGGCCGGCGCCTATGCGATCCAGGGCGCCGCGGCCCGCTTCGTGCGGCGCATCGAAGGCAGCCACTCCGGTATCATGGGTCTTCCCCTGTACGAGACGGCGCGGTTGCTGCGCGGCGCCAGCCGATGACCGACGAGATCCTGGTCAACCACACTGCACACGAAACGCGCGTAGCGGTCGTGCAGCAGGGGGCGATCCAGGAACTGCACATCGAGCGCGCGAGCACGCGCGGCCTCGCCGGCAACATCTGCCTGGGTCGCGTCTCGCGCGTGCTGCCCGGCATGCAGTCGGCCTTCCTCGACATCGGCCTCGAGCGCGCAGCCTTCCTGCACGTGGCCGACCTCTGGCAGTCGCGCAGCGGCCCGAACGGCGGCAGCCAGCCGGTGCCGATCGAGAAGGTGCTGTTCGAAGGCCAGCCGCTGCTGGTACAGGTGATCAAGGACCCGCTCGGCACGAAGGGCGCACGCCTGTCGACGCAGATCAGCATCGCCGGCCGCATGCTCGTCTACCTGCCGCAGGATCCGCACATCGGCGTCTCGCAGCGCATCGAGGACGAAGCCGAGCGGCAGGCGCTGCGCGCGAAGCTGCAGAAGCTCGTGCCCGACGACGAGAAGGGCGGATTCATCGTGCGCACCTCGGCCGAGGACGCGACCGACGACGAGCTCGCGGCGGACGTCGAGTACCTGCGCCGCCGCTGGCGCGAGATCCTCGACGATAGCCGCGTGCGCAGCGCGCCGGCGCTGCTGTACCAGGAGCTCAGCCTCGCGCAGCGCGTGCTGCGCGACATCGCCACCGACGAGACGACGTCGATCCTCGTCGACTCGCCCGACGCGCTGGCCGAGCTGTCGGACTTCGCGGCCGCGTACATGCCGTCGATGCGCGAGCGGCTGCGCCCCTATGCGGGCGAGCGGCCGATCTTCGAGATGCACAACATCGAGAACGAGATCGCACGCGCGCTGTCGCGCCGGGTCGACCTGAAGTCGGGCGGGTACCTGATCATCGACCAGACCGAGGCGCTGACGACGATCGACGTGAACACCGGCGGCTACGTCGGCGGACGGAACTTCGACGACACGATCTTCCGCACGAATCTCGAGGCGGCGCACGCGATCGCGCGACAGCTGCGCGTGCGCAACCTCGGCGGCATCATCGTCATCGACTTCATCGACATGACGAGCGGCGATCACCGCGAGCAGGTGCTGCAGGAACTGCGCAAGGCGCTCGCGCGCGACCGCACGCGCTCCGGCGTGAACGGCTTCACGTCGCTCGGCCTGATCGAGATGACGCGCAAGCGCACGCGCAAGTCGCTCGCCCACCAGATGATGGAGGCCTGTCCCACCTGCGAAGGCAAGGGGCTGGTGAAGACCGCGCGCACCGTCTGCTACGAGATCCTGCGCGAGATCCAGCGCGAAGCGAAGCAGTTCGAGCCGAAGGAATTCCGCATCGTCGCGTCGCAGCAGGTGGTCGACCTCTTTCTCGAGGAAGAGGCGCAGCCGCTGGCGGCGCTCGGAGACGCGATCGGCAAGCGGATCGCGCTGCAGGTCGAGCCGGTGTACGGGCAGGAGCAGTACGACATCGTACTGACGTAGCGGCCGGGGCGTTCGCCGGTTCATGCAGCGATGCGAAGCGTCCCCGCTCGCGAGGTCGATTCCACGCGCGGGAACGCTGCACCTGCGAGCGGCTGTCGAACGCGAAGCCGTATCAGCAGGCGTCCGCAGCGTCGCTCGGAGGGTCGAACAGCGGCAGGCTGCGCGCCGGCGATCGCCCGCCGCCGGCCGTCGCGTCGCTCGCGACCAGCGCCCCGACCGTCCGGGAACCGGATGCCGCCGGATCCGCATGCCTGGCCAGCGTTCCCGCGCGAACGCCGAGCAGGCGCAGGCGGCGCGACAGATCGACGCGCTTCAGGCACTCGCCCGCTGCGCGCCGGATCGTGCGAGCGTCGAGCGTGTGCGCCCCCAGCGTCAGGTCGCGCGTGACGGTGCGGAAATCGTCGAAGCGCAGCTTGATGCCGATCGTCCGGCTCGCGTAGCCCTTGCGTGCCAGGTCGCCCGCCAGCTGCTCGCACAGTCCGGTGAAGATGCGGCCGAGCTCGGCGCGATCGCGCACCGCGTGCAGGTCGCGCTCGAAGGTGGTCTCGCGGCTGATCGACTTCGGCTCGCGGAAGGTCACGACGGGACGCTCGTCGAGGCCGTGCGACGCCTCGTGCAGCCAGGTTCCGTAGCTCGTGCCGAAGCGCTCCCGGAGCAGCCGCGGATCGGCGGCCGCCACGTCGCCGATCGTGTGCAGCCCGAGCGCCGCGAGCTTCTGCGTCGCCTTCGGTCCGATGCCGTTGATCCTGCGCGCCGGCAACGGCCAGACGCGCTCGGCGATGTCCGCGTGCGCGAGCAGCGTGAGCCCGTCGGGCTTGTCGAGCTCGGAGCACAGCTTCGCGAGCAGCTTGTTGGGCGCGACGCCGATCGAGCAGCTCAGTCCGGTCGCCTGCCGGACCGCGTCCTTCAGCGCGAGGCCGATCGAGCGGCCGGCATCGAGCCGGGCTTCGGGCACCGCGCCGAGGTCGATGTAGATCTCGTCGATGCCGCGGTCCTCGACGATCGGCGTGAGGACCCGCACCGCCGCCTTGAAGCGCTTCGAGTAGCGCCGGTACTCGTCGAAGTCGCAGGGCAGCAGCACGGCGTCGGGCGCGAGTCGCGCCGCCTTCGTCATCGACATCGCCGAGTGGACGCCGAGCGCACGCGCCTCGTAGGTGCTGGTAGTGACGACGCCGCGCCCGCGGTAGTCGCGCAATCGCGCGAAGGACCGGGTTCCGTCGGCGCGCAACATCGGCCGGCTCGCATCGCCTCCGCCGATCACCAGCGGCAGGCCGCGCAGCTCGGGATAACGCAACAGCTCCACGGACGCATAGAAGGCGTCCATGTCGAGATGGGCGATCAGGCGCGATGCGGGCGGGGACATGCTGGCGTGCGATCGAATGCGGATCGAATCGTACCGATTCGCCCGGCGTCGTCGACGCGACCTCAGGGGACCCGTTCCGTGAACGCGTCGACGAAGCGTTCGCGGAGCGTCTCCATCGGCCAGGCCGGGGCGCTCGGGCCGGGGCGCATCCCGCGGCTCCATCCCCAGCCGTCGACGACCTCGAGGATCCGCGAATCGCGGGAAAGCACGTGGATCGGAACGTCGAAGGAAGCGCCCTCGCCGGCCACGAAGCCGACCGGCTGATGATCGCCCAGGATCACGAGCATCGAGTCCTCGCGCACGTGGTGGGCGACCCAGGAACGCAGCGTGTGCAGCACGTACTCGATCGAGCGCAGGTACTGGGCCCGGATGCGCTCGCCGTCGCTCCAGACCGCTTCGGGCGCATCGCCCGCACGCGCGGCGGCATCGAAGGCGGCGCCGTCGCCGACGGCGTCCCAGTCGAGCAGGAGCGGAAGCGGCGTCCACGGTGCGTGGCTGGAGATCAGGGCGACGATCGCCATGATCGCCGGCCGGTCGCGCCGGTCGAGCTCCAGGCGCTGGAGCGCCGACAACGTGTACTGGTCCGGCATCGTGATCCACTGGAAAGGCTCGCCCGCGTAGCCGAGATCGCCCGCCGTGTAGATGCGGTCGAAACCGAAGAAGCGGCCCTCGGGCCAGGGCCTGCGGGTGGCCGGGAGCACCGCGAGCGTTCGCCATCCGGCGCGCCGGAAGTCGGCGACGAGCGTCTGCCGCTCGCTGAGCACCAGGCTCTCCCAGCGGCGCTGATCGCCGATCCGCAGGCCCGAGAGCAGCGTGGCGTGAGCCAGCCAGCTCTGCCCTCCGCGAATCGGCGCGGTCACCCAGGCGCTGCGCGCGCCGAAGCCGGCCGTCCGCGCCGCCTCTTCGAATGCGGCGAGCGAAGGAAGCACGGTCGGGGAGTACAGCGGATTCTCGAGCGTGCTCCGACCATAGGATTCGACGAACACGAACACGACGTCGATTCCCCGCAGGCGCGCCAGCAGGCGGCGGCCGTCCACGCGCGCAAGCGCATCGTCCGCCAGCTCGGCACGAAAGCGCGCGCGATCGGCGAGACCGAGTCGAAGCGTCCTCAGATGTTCGTGGACGGCCGCGCTCGTCGCGGCCGTGGTCATCATCGGCGTGCGTTCGGCAAGGGCGCCGAGATGCACGCCGGCGGCGAGCAGCGCCCAGACCGCGGCCGCGCCTGCGATGCGCCCGCGCAAACGCTCCGGCGGACGCAGCGCATCGATCGTTCGATGCAGCAGGATCGCCAGGGCGACCGCGCCCAGCGCCGTCGCCCCCGCGAGCGCCATGGCACCGGCCGGGCCGACGGAGGACCGCAGCAGCTCGAAGCCGGCGCCGACGAGATGCAGGTCGAGCAGCGGATGGAAAGGCCGGTCGAGGATCGCATGCGTCACGATGCCTGCGCACTTGACCAGCACGATCAGCGCCAACGCGACCGCGACGGCCGGCCGCAGCAAGCGCCACCCCCGCGCCGGACACGCCAGCAGCATCAGGGCCGCGATCGGCAGCTCGACCGGCAGGCGAAGCAAGGCCCGCCAGCCGAGCGGGTCGAGATGGTCGGGGAGCGCGAAGACGAGGTGCAACGCGAGCACAGCCGCAATCCCGCGCCAGGCGCGACGAGGCGCAGGGACTGCGTCCGGTGGGCGATTGCAGGAGACGGCAACCATCGTTGACCAACGGCGCATCGGGGAGAGTAAACCGGCCGCGGCGAAAAGGCGCGCGCGGCGTACGGGACCAGGGGGTTCACCAGCGCAGCGATCGCAGCGCAGCGATCACCAGCGCAGCGATCACCGGTCAGGCAAGCGCTTCTCGACGGAGCGAACCAGGCGCCTCGCGGACGCGGCGAAACTCCCGAAAAGCGGCACTTCCGAGGCAGGTCGCTCGTCGCGCGCGCCGGAACTCCCGGAAATCGGGCGTTTCACCGTAGGGAATGGAGGGCACGCAACGAAGGTCCCGTTTTCCGGGACTTGGGGACGTGGCCCGTTCGTCGCGCGGCTTCGCGCCCGCTCGCTCGTCGGCCTGGCCTTCGCGCCCCTTGCTCGGTGCTCGGTGCTCGGTGCTCGGTGCTCGGTGCTCGGTGCTCGGTGCTCG
>JBIQJM010000116.1:0-9564 GCA_044507525.1 Burkholderiales bacterium | reverse complement strand
GTCGAATGCGCGCCGACGCGATAGGTGACGTGCTCGATCAGCGTCGGCCCGAGATTGCCGCGCGCCCGCTCGTTCGCCCACTGCGCGACCGCGTGGACGGCGAGATAGTCGTTGCCGTCGACGCGCAGCGCCGGGATGCCGAAGCCGAGCCCGCGTGCCGCGAAGGTGCCCGAGCCGCCGCGCGCGATGCCCTGGAAGGTGGAGATCGCCCACTGGTTGTTGACGATGTTCAGCACGACCGGCGCGCGATAGGTGGACGCGAAGACGAGCGCCGCGTGGAAGTCGGACTCGGCCGTGGCGCCGTCGCCGATCCAGCCGGCCGCGATGCGCGTGTCGCGACGGATCGCCGAAGCCATCGCCCAGCCGACCGCCTGCACGAACTGCGTGCCCAGGTTCCCCGACAGCGAGAAGAATCCGTGCTCGCGCGACGAATAGAGCACCGGCATCTGCCGGCCCTTCAGCGGATCGCGCTCGTTGGAGTAGATCTGGCACATCAGGTCGAAGACCGGATAGCCGTCGGCGATCAGCAGCCCCGCCTGGCGGTAGGTGGGGAAGTTCATGTCGCCCTTGCGCTGCGCCTTGCGGAACGCGCAGCTCACCGCCTCCTCGCCCATGTGCTGCATGTAGAACGAGGTCTTGCCCTGGCGCTGCGCCATCAGCATGCGCGCATCGAAGGCGCGCAGCACGAGCATGTCGCGCAGGCCCTCGACGAGCTGTTCGTCGGAGAGCAGGCCCGCCCACGGGCCGACCGCCTCGCCCTGGCGATTCAGCACGCGGATGATCGAGTACGCGTGGCCGCGGATCGATTCGGAGTCGACGTCGATCGGAGGACGCGCGACCGAACCGGCTTCGGCGATCTTCACGTTCGAGAAATCGGGCTGGTCGCCCGGGCGCACGGCGGGCTCGGGGACGTAGAAGCGAAGCGGTTCGGACGCGGCCATGGTCGATCCGGCAATCCCTCGAGAAGGAACACCAGCGCGAACGATCGTGCCAGAAAAACGAAGACCCGTAGCCCGAGTCGGAGTCTGGCCATTTGACCCGCGCGCGCGGGCGTCATAGCCTCGCAGCGATGCTCGACCCCGAAACGCTGCGCAACATGCTCGCCGGGCTGTTCCCCGACACGCTCGGCATCGAGTGGCTGGAGATCGACGCCGAGCGGGTGCGCGCGCGCATGCCGGTGCGTCGCGAGCTGTGCACCGCGGGCGACGTGCTGCACGGAGGCGCGATGATGGCATTGGCCGACACGCTCGGCGCGGTCGGCACCTTCGTGAACCTGCCGAAGGGGGCGCGGACGACGACGATCGACTCGAGCACGAAGTTCCTCGCCGCGGCGCCGCTCGGCAGCCACGTCGAGGCCGAGTGCACGGCGTTTCACCGCGGGCGCACGACGATGGTCTGGCAGACGCTGATCCGCGGCGAAAACGGTCGACTGTGCGCCGTCGTCACGCAGTCGCAGCTCGTCATCGCGGCGCCATGAGCACCGCGAGCCCGCGCAACATCGTCCTGCTGCAAGGGCACCCCGACCCCAGCCCGGCACGCCTGGGCCATGCGCTCGCCGAGGCCTACGCCGAAGGCGCCCGCGAGGCCGGCCACTCGCTGCGGCGCGTCGAGATCGGCAAGCTCGACTTCCCGCTGCTGCGCTCCAAGGAGGAGTGGACCTCCGGCGAGCTGCCCGCGTCGCTGGCGACGGCGCAGGAAGCGATCCGGTGGTCGCAGCACGTGGTGCTGTTCTTTCCGCTGTGGCTCGGCACGATGCCCGCGCTCGTCAAGGCCTTCCTCGAGCAGGTGCTGCGCCCCGGCTTCGCGATCGAAGCGGGCGAGCAGGGGAACTGGAAACGCGCGCTGCGCGGGCGATCGGCACGCGTCGTCGTGACGATGGGCATGCCGGCGCCGCTCTACCAATGGTATTTCTTCGCGCACGGCGTGCGCGGACTCGAGCGCAACGTGCTCGCGTTCTGCGGGCTGCATCCGGTGCGCCAGACGCTGATCGGCATGGTCGACGGCGGCGGGCGCAAGCGGCACGAGAAGAGCTTCGAGCGCATGCGCGCGCTCGGGCGGCGCGCGCGCTAGCGAAGCCGTTCAGATCTCCAGCGGGTCGACGTCGAGCTGCCAGCCGACGCGCGCGGGAGCCTCGCGCAGCGACTGGATCCATCGCGAGAGGAAACGGTGCAGCGGCGCACGACGCTCGGCCTCGACGAGCAGCTGCGCGCGTTCGCGTCCCTGCAAGCGGCTCATCGCCATCGGCACGGCATCGAACACCGTGACGCCCTCCGCGGCGACGTCGAGGCCGCGCGCGACCGCGCGTGCGTTCTCGAGGAACGCGAGCGCGTCGGCGAGCTGCCTCGCCTCGGCGCGCAGCAGCGCCTGGTGCCGGAACGGCGGCAGGCCCGTCTCCCGCCGCTCGGACAACTGGCGATCGGCGAAACCCGCGTAGTCGTGGCGCGCGAGGAACGCGAACAGCGGATGGCCGGGGAATCGCGTCTGCACCAGCACGCGGCTCGCGCTGCCGCTGCGGCCGGCTCGTCCGGCGACCTGCATCAGCGTCGCGAACAGCCGCTCGGGCGCACGAAAGTCGGCGGCGTACAGGCCGGCGTCGACGTCGAGCGCGACGACCAGCGTCAGCCGACGGAAATCGTGCCCCTTGGCGAGCATCTGCGTGCCGACGAGCAGGTCGACGGCACCCGCGTGCGCCGCATCGAGGACCTGCTGTGCGGCACCGCGCCGGCGCGCCACGTCGCGATCGAGTCGCGCGATGCGGCGGCCCGCGAAGAGCTCGGCGAGCCCTTCCTCGATGCGCTGCGTGCCCCGACCCAGCGGCTCCAGGTCGACGTTGCCGCAATCGGGGCAGGCGCGCGGAACCATCTGCTCGGCTGCGCAATGGTGGCAGACGAGCCGGTAGCGCGACGGATGCGTGCCGCGCCCGGCAGGCGGGTGTGCAGCGCCCGCTGCCGAGCCGCGCGCAGCGGCGCCGATCCGGTGCAGCACCCGGTAGGCCGAGCAGTTCGCGCAACGGCTCAGCCACCCGCACGCCGCGCACGCGAGCACCGGTGCGTAGCCGCGCCGGTTGACGAAGACGAGCGCCTGCTCGCCGCGCGCGAGCGTTGCGTCGATCGCCTCGACGACGCGCGGCGCGAGCGAGTGGCGCAGCTTCTCGCCGGCGAGGTCGACGCACTCGACGGCCGGCAGCGCCGCGCGGCCGATGCGTTCGTGCAGCGCATGCATGCGATAGCGCCCGCGACGCGCGGCGAACCAGGTCTCGAGCGAAGGCGTCGCCGAACCGAGCACGATCGGGATGCCCCGCTGCGCGGCGGCGGCGATCGCGAGGTCGCGCGCCGAGTAGCGCACGCCTTCCTGCTGCTTGTACGAAGCGTCGTGCTCCTCGTCGACGACGATCGCGGCGAGCGCGGGCAGCGGCGCGAGCACCGCGAGCCGCGTACCGAGCACGACGCGCGCGCGCCCCTCGACGGCGGCGAGCCAGTGCGCGGCGCGATCGCCGTCGGCGATCTCGCTGTGCAGCAGCGCGACCCGCTCGCGCGGGAAACGCGCGGCGAGCTGCGCGTGCAGCTGCGGCGTCAGCGCGATCTCGGGAACGAGCAGGAGCACCTGCGCGCGGGCATCGCGGGCGAGGACCTCGGCGAGCCAGTGCAGGTAGACCTCGGTCTTGCCGCTGCCGGTCACGCCGTGCAGCAGGTGCACCGCGTGGCCGTCGGTCGCGCGCAGCGCGGCGAGAACCGAGCGCTGCGCTTCGGTAGGCGAAGGGGTTGCGGGGGTTTGCGACGATACGGTGTCGCCCGGCACTGTCGCGAGCGACCCGGCCTGCTCGTGTGCACGTGCCTGCTCCTGTGCCTGCTCCCGCTCCTGTGCCTGCGCCTGCGCCTGCGCCTGCCAGCGGGCGCGCGCGCGCGCAAACGCCGAGCCGCGCGTGCGGCGCGCGGCGGGCGCGCCTTCGCGCGACGCCCCGCTGCGGCCGACCGCGCTCGTCACGCGCAACAGCTTCGGGATCGCCGGTAGCGCGACCTCGCCGATGCCCCGGTGGTAGTAGCGCGCCGCGAACTCGACGAGCGCGAACCATGCCGGGGGCATCGCCGGCGCTTCGGCGAGCACGCCTTCGATCGACCGCACGCGCGCCGCGTCGATCTCGGGCCGGTCGGCCAGTGCGACGACGAGCCCGACGCGCCGCGCACGTCCCCACGGGACGACGACCCAGGAGCCGACGGCGAGCGCCGCGTCGCCCACGACCGCCGCGTCGAAGGCGTAGTCGAAAAGCGAGACGCCGAGTTGCGCGGCAGGCACATCGAGCGCTACGCGAGCGAAGCGCCGAACGGCGGCCTCCGCGACGACCGCCGCCGGATCAGCGTGCGCACTCATCAGACTTTGCTTTAAGTTCTGGGCTCAATTCACTGCATCGAAAGCGCTTTTCGCAGTCGTTCACAAAAGCTGTGGACAAAACTGTGAACAAAGCGTCGACAGCCGTCGCAGGTGCCCGCAGTATCGGGCTTCGGCGTGGGTTGCTCATTTTTTCAGCAACCTCAACCCCTGCAAAATCAAGTACTTGGGAATCCCCTCCGCGCGACCCGAGCATTCCGCGCAGCACTGCAGCGGTCCGGCCGCTTCTGTGCATAAGTCAGCGGTCACCCGCTATCGGAGGGTCCGTTTTCCACGATTCCGGCAATGAGCGCACCGGTGCGCAGCCGTTCAGGACGCGCGCAATCGTCGGCTGTGCGTGTGGACGGCGTCGACGAGCGCCGCGACATTCTCGGGCGGCGTGAACTGGACGATTCCGTGCCCGAGGTTGAAGACGTGGCCGTGCCCCGGCGTCGGCGCGCCGAAGGAGTCGAGCACCTTTTGCGCCTCCCGGCGGACCGCCTCTTCGCCGGCCATCAGGACCATCGGATCGAGGTTACCCTGCACGGCGCAGCGCGCGCCGACGCGTTCGCGCGCACGCGCGAGGTTCACCGTCCAGTCGACGCCGAGCGCGTCGCAGCCGAGATCGGCGAGCTCGTCGAGCCACTGGCCGCCGCCCTTCGTGAAGACGATCGTCGGGATGCGCGTTCCGCCGCCGGCGGCGAGCGGATCGGGCACGGTGCGCAGCGCGCGCAGCACGCGCCGCATCGGCTCGAGCGAGAAGCGCTGGAACGCACCGTCGGCGAGCGCGCCTCCCCATGAATCGAAGAGCATCAGCACCTGCGCGCCCGCTTCGATCTGCGCATTCAGGTATGCGGCGACCGCGTCGGCGTTGACCGAGACGATGCGCTCGAGCAGGTCGGGGCGCTGGTAGAGCATCGTCTTGATGCGCCGGAAATCGCTGCTCGCCCCGCCTTCGACCATGTAGCAGGCCAGGGTCCACGGGCTGCCGGCGAAGCCGATCAGCGGCACGCGGCCGGCCAGCGCCGAGCGGATCGTGCGCACCGCGTCGGTGACGTAGCGCAATTCGTCCGCAGGATCGGGCACGGCGAGCTGCGCGACCGCCTTCTCGTCGCACACCGGACGCTCGAAGCGCGGGCCTTCGCCCTCGGCGAAGTACAGCCCCAGGCCCATCGCGTCGGGAATCGTGAGGATGTCGGAGAAGAGGATCGCCGCATCGAGCGGAAAACGCTCGAGCGGCTGCAGCGTGACTTCGCAGGCGAGCTCCGGGTTCTTGCACAGCGCAAGGAAGCTGCCCGCGCGCTTGCGCGTCTCGTTGTACTCCGGCAGATACCGCCCTGCCTGGCGCATCAGCCAGATCGGCGTGTATTCGGTGGGCTGGCGCCGCAGCGCGCGCAGGAAGGTGTCGTTGGCGAGTTCGTGCACCGACCGATTCTAACCGCTGGGCGCGGCCGCGCCGCGCGCCTCGGCGGCGTTGCCGTTGCGCGTGTTCGCCCAGGCCTTCGGCGTGGCCCCCGTGCGCGTGACGAACACGCGTCCGAGCGCGGCCGGGCTCGCGTAGCCGACCTCGCCGGCGACCTGCTTCACGGCGCGCCCCTGCTGCAGCAGGTGCTGCGCGAGCGCGATGCGCCAGCGCGTCAGGTACTCGCCCGGCGCCAGCCCCAGCACCTGCTTGAAGCGGGCGGCGAAGCGGGCACGCGACATCCCGGCGACCGCCGCCAGGTCCTCCAGGTGCCAGTCGCGCTCGGGCTCGTCGTGCAGCACGACCAGCGCCTTCGACAGGCGCGCGTCGGCGAGCCCGGCCAGCATTCCGGTGCCGACCAGCCCCTGGTCGATCACGTGACGCAGCACCTGCACGAGCAGCAGCTCGCACAGCCGATCGAGCGCCACCTGTCGACCGCACAGCGTGCGGTCGGCTTCGGCGAAGAGCTGCGCAATGGTCGGCTGCGCGTCGCCGAGCGCCTCCAGCGGCAGGACGAGCACCGGCGGCAGCGCGGCGGCGAGCGGCCCGACCGACCCGCCGTCGAAATGGATCGACGCGCTCACCATGTCGGCCTGCGCCGCCTCGTCGGGATGCAGTTCGTGCGCGAACGGGCGCGGATAGAACAGCAGCGACGCGCGCGCGAGCTTCAGCGGAGACCAGCCCGGGTGCAGCGAACGCACGACGCCGGCGCGCAGCAGGTGCAGCCGGCCGGCGTCGCCGTCGTCGCCGAAACGGATGGTGGATTGCAGGGACCCGCTGCGATCGACGCGGGCACGTGGACTGAAACGCGCGAGGAGACTCGACAGGCGATCGGACATGCGCGGGGCCGGGCGGATGAGTCGGCATTCTAGTCCACCGTTTCCCGCCGGGCGCCAGCGCGTTCGAGTTGCTGCGCCGGATTAGACTCTTCGCTTTTCGACGGGAGGGGCGACGAGCATGGGCGACGCATCGGAGGATCGGCCGTTCACGCACGAAGACTGGCGTCGGCTGCTGCGCAACCTGCACGAGGATCCCGACCGGCCGGGCCTGCGCGAGACGCCTGCCCGGGTCTCGCGCGCGTGGGAGCACTGGACTTCGGGCTACCTGCAGGATCCCGCCGACATCCTGAAGGTCTTCGAGGACGGCGCCGAGCAGTACAACGAGCTGATCGTCGTGCGCAGGATCCCCGTCTACAGCCACTGCGAGCACCACCTCGCGCCGTTCTTCGGAACCGCCACCGTCGGCTACGTGCCGGACGGCCGCATCGTCGGGCTGTCGAAGCTCACGCGCCTGGTCGACTGCTTCGCCAAGCGGCTGCAGGTGCAGGAGCGGCTGACACGTCAGATCGCCGACGCGCTGATGTCGCACCTGTCGCCGGCGGCCGTCGGCGTCGTCGTCCGCTGCCGGCACCTGTGCATGGAGAGCCGCGGCATCCGGGCGATCGGCGAGGAGACGGTGACGTCGGCGATGCTCGGCGAGCTGCTGACCAACCTGGGGATGCGAACGGAGTTGCTGGCGCTGGATCGGTGACGAAGGGACGAAGCCGACTTCAGCGCGCCTTCGGGCGGGCGAGACGGCGGGCGTTCGCGGTTGCGCGCCGGTGGACGGGGCCGAGCCCGGCGTAGACGATGTGCGGGGCGGCCTTCGCCCAGCGGCGGGCGGCGCCGCAGTACGGCGAACGAGACGCGGTGCCGCGCAACGACCCGGGCGACGCGAGCCACCACGGGCGCATCGCCGACTCGACGATCGCGAACCACACTTTCCATGCTTCGGCCGACATCTGCAGCGTCGACTCCAACCAGGCTTCCCCCTTCTCGTCGACCATGCGACGGAACTCGACGCGGTCGACCGCGCTCGGAAGCGGCCCGCTGCGCAGCATGCGCTGCGTGCGGTGCGCGACCACCTGCGGGGCGGCCCAGCCGATCTCCAGCCAGCGCGACCACGCGCGCGCCCACGGCCAGGCGGCGGCGAAGGCGTCCGCCGGGCGAGCCGCACTGCCGCGCTTTCGCTTCGTTCGTTTCCGTTGCATCATCGATCGTTCCTCTTCCGTACGGATCGTTGCACGTTTCGCCAGGGCGGCGCGTGGTTGCCCCCTTCGCGCTCAGGCATCCGACTTGCACCGCAGATGCCGCACTGGCCACCGTTCACGTCAACTCGAAGGAGCGCAGCATGCAGACCGGCACACACAGCAGCGGGGGAGCGACCACGCCGAACGCGGGTTCGTTTCCGACCGCGGACGAGATGGCAAGGAAAGCGGATCAGACAGCCGACCGGATGGCCGACAAGGCGCACGGGATGACCGACAAGGCACACGAAGCGGTCGAGCGTCTCACCGAGAAGGTGCAGCCGACGATGGACTCGCTCAGCGAGAAGGCCTCGCATGCGGTCGATCGCGTTTCGCAGCGGGCCGACCAGCTGAAGGGCTCGGGCGAGGCGGCACTGGAGACGACGCGCAACTACGTACGCGAGAACCCGATCGCCGCGATCGGGATCGCGGCGGTCGCCGGCCTGCTGCTCGGCCGCATGAGGCACTGAGCCGTGGCGGCCCGGTATCCGGGTCAGGCACCGGGCACCGTCTCGCTGCGCGAGGCGGTGCTCGACCTGTTCGAGTCGCTGCGCGCATCGCTCACCACGCGCCTCGAACTCGTCGCGCTCGAAGGCCGACGGGCCGGCATCGCGCTCGCGCAGATGCTGCTCGTCGGCGTGCTGGGCGCGATCCTCGGCATCTCGGCCTGGCTCGTCGCCGTCTGGGGGATCGCCTGGGGACTGATGGAGCTGGGGCTCGCCCCGTGGCTCGCCATCCTGATCGTCATCGCGGCGAACCTGATCGGTGCGTGGATCTGCGTGCTGGCGGTGAAGAAGCTCGCGCAGCGGCTGTTGTTCCCCGCGACGCTGAAGCACCTGCACGTGAAGCATCCGCCCGGCGCTTCGTCGCTTCCCACGGGCGAAGGCGTGCACGCCAGCGCCACGACGAACGCCACCGGCGCGACGGCCGACGCGCCGCGCGCCAGCTAGACGGAGCGAGCGGATGAAGGAACTCGACTACGAAGAAAAACTCGCGCGCGCCGACCAGGCGGTGGCGGCGGCCGACCGCGACGTGCGCACGGCGGTACAGGTGCTGGGCAACGGCGCCACGCCGCGCCTGGCGCAGATCGGCATGGCAGCGGTCGCGGTGGGGGTCGTCGGCGCACTGCTGATGCGGCGCGGGCGGCGCTCGAGCTCGCGGCTCTCGAAGGCGATCGACTACACGGTGCTGCTCCCGCTGGCCGCGAACGTCATTCCGCGCATCGTCGCAATGATGTCCTCGCAGCCGCCCACCTACCGATCGCCCGTCGTCGCGCCCGAGTACGCGACGCGCACGAACCCGCGCCCACGCGCGCGAACGCCATGAAACGTCATCGCGAAGCCTCTCATCACGAATGCGAGCGGCACGAGCGTGCGCACGCGAACGGACACGGGCGCGGAGGTGCCGGCACCGTGCTGATGGCGCTCGCATTGTTCGCGGGCGTCGTCGCCGGCGCGAAGCTCGTGGAGTCGCTGTACCGGGACGAGCAGGAGCGGCGCCGGCGCGACGAGCGCCGCGACCGCATCGAGCGCTGGGAAGGCGAAGGCGGTGCGCTGCCCGGCACCGTCGGCACCGGCGGCGCTGCGGATCCCCGGCCGTCGATGTAGCTCCGGCGCGCGCCGGAATCTCCGAGACCGCAAGGCGCGCCCGCGAAACGCGCGGGCGACGCCCT
>JBIQJM010000115.1:0-9705 GCA_044507525.1 Burkholderiales bacterium | reverse complement strand
GCTCGACCGCCGACGACAGGCACTGGAAGCCGATGTCGTAGGTGCCGCCGTCGCCCGCGAAGACGACGACCTGCGTGTCGCGCTTGCCCTGCGCGTCGAGCGCACGACGGATGCCGGAGGCCGCCGCGGCGCTCGATTCGAGCGTCGGCTGGTACACCGGGATGCGCAGCGACGAGAACGGCTGCGGCCCGGCGATGATCGCCATGCACGAAGGCGGCACGACGGCTACGGTGTCCGGGCCGAGCGTCGCGAGCACGTGCCGCACCGACAGCGCCTCGATGCAGCCCGGACACGCGGCGTGCCCCGAGCAGAACATCGCTTCCTCGACGACTTCGAGTCTTCTCATCGTTTCCTCCGCCCGTCCGCTTCTCAACTCACCCAGACCGAGTCGGGTCCGGCGTCGTACGTAGCGGCGTCGCGCACGAACTCTCGGATGCGCGCCGGCGAGACGTTGACGCCGCCCACCCCCGCGAGCAGTCCGCGGATCGTCGGCGCATGGGGCATTCCGTACAGCGCCGAGCGCAGCTCCTGGTGCAGCACGCCTCCGCAGCCGGGCGAGTAGTCGCGGTCGAGCACGATCACCTCGGGGACACCCGCGAGCGCCTCGCGCAGCTGCGCGACCGGCAGCGGCCGGAAGAGCCGCACCTTCACCAGTCCGATCTCGATCCCGTCGTCGCGCATCTCGTCGACCGCGTCGCGCGCGGTGCCGCACATGCTGCCCATCGTCACCAGCACGGTGCGCGCTCCGCCGCAACGGTAACGCTCGACGACGCCCCAGCTTCGCCCGGTGAGCCGCGCCCATTCGCGGTCGACCTCGGCGGCGAGCTGCGGCACCTTCGCCATCGCGTCGGCCAGGTCGCGCCGATGCCGCGCGAACATCTCCTGCGTGACGACGTTGCCCCACGACTCGACCTTCGCCGGGTCGATGCGGTGCGGCGGCGCGTACTCGGGCAGGAACGCGTCGACGAGCGGCTGCGCCGGCACGCTCACGGGCTCGAGCGCGTGCGAGACGTAGAACGCGTCGTGGTTGACCATCGCCGGGACCAGCACGGACTCGGCGATGCGGAAGGCGTGGATCACGCTGTCGAGCGATTCCTGCGCGCTCTCGCTGTAGAACTGGATCCAGCCGGTGTCGCGCTGCGCGAGGCTGTCGGTCTGGTCGGGCCAGAAGGCCCACGGCGACGCGACGGTGCGGTTCACGTTCGCGACGACGATCGGTGCGCGTGCGCCGCTGGCGTAGTGCAGCACCTCGTGCATCAGCAGCAGGCCCTGCGAGGCGGTGGCGGTGAACACGCGCACTCCGGCGAGCGACGCCGGGATGCACGCGGCCATCACCGAATGCTCCGACTCCGGCGTGATGATCTCGGCGTCGAACTCTCCGGCAGCCTGGAACTCGGTGAGCTTCTCGAGAATGGGCGTCTGCGGCGTGATCGGATAACCGGGGGCGAACTTCGGCCGCGCGAGCTTCGCCGCCCAGGCGACGGCGTGGTTGCCGGTGAGCAGCATCGTCTGCTCGCGCATCGGCGCGCCGGGCGCATTCGACTCGGCCTTCGCGACGCGCTCGCGCGTCGGCCGGACCAGGGCATCGTTCATTTCACCTCCTCGATCATCTCCATCGAGCCGGTCGGGCACTCGCGAACGCAGATGCCGCAGCCCTTGCAGTAGTCGCCGTCGACCTCGTAGCCGCCGTCGGGCAGCCTGCGGATCGCGAGGTCCGGGCAGTAGTGGAAGCAGTTGTCGCAGGAGATGCAGGTGCCGCACGAGAAGCAGCGCTGCGCCTCGGCGAGCGCGCGCTCGACGTCGAAGCCGAGCTGCACCTCGGCATCGCCGATCCGCTCGTCGGCGGGCAGGCGCGCTTCGGGCGCGCGCGCCGCCTGCGGGTAGTAGAAGGTGGCGATCGAATCGAGACCGACGAGTCGCCCCACGTCGACGCCGAGTCCGGGCAGTCGCTCCCCGGCCAGGCGGTCGCGCAGCGCAACCGCGCCGTCCTCGCCGGGGTCGGCCGCACGCCCCGCCTTCTGCGACAACGCGCGATCGATCGAGATCGCCGCGCGCTTGCCCATGCCGATCGCCTCGGTGACGAAACGCGCCATGCTCGAGACGTCGCCGCCCGCGTACACCCCCTGCGCCTGCGTGGCCTGTTGCGCGTCCACCCGCAGCAGCGCGTCGTCGCAGGCCAGCGCCTGCGCGAACGGTGCGAGATCGGGATCCTGGCCGATCGACGGGACGATCGCGTCGGCCTCGATCCGGAACTCGCTTCCTTCGATCGGCTCCACGCGAAAACGACCGCGTTCGGCGCCGGCGATGAAGTTCACGCGCACGCACTCGAGCGTCGGGCGCCCCGCGGCGTTTGCGCGCGCATGCAGCAGCGATGCGCCGTCGACCAGCCGCACGCCTTCCTCGAGCGCCTCCTCGACCTCGGCGCGCTGCGCCGGCATCTGCGCGCGCGGCTCGAGCGCGAGCATCGTCACTTCATGCCCCGCGCGTCGTGCGCTGCGCGCGACGTCGATCGCCGCGCTGCCGCCGCCGATGACGACGATGTGCCTGCCGAGCGCCGGCACGTTGCCTGCGTTCGCCTGCGCGAGCCACGCGGCGGCGCCGACGACCCACGGCTGCGCGTAGTCGAGCTGCGGCAGTCGCTTCGGACGACGTGCGCCGGCGGCGACGTAGACCGCGTCGAAGGCCTCGCGCAGAGCCGCGAAGGCCTGCGGCGAATCGATCGCCTCGCCGCAGCGCACCGTGACGCCGAGCGCGACGATGCGGCCGATCTCGCCGTCGAGAACGTCGCGCGGCAGCCGGTAGGCGGGGATTCCGTCACGCATCAGCCCGCCGAGCCGCGCCTGCGCTTCGTAGAGGGTGACCGCGTAGCCGCGCCGGCGCAGGTGATACGCCGCCGACAGCCCCGACGGACCGCCGCCGACGATCGCGACACGCTCGCTGCGTTCGACCGTCGGCGCCGGGTAGGTCCACCCTTCGTCGAGCGCGAGATCGCCGACGTGACGCTCGAGCTTGCAGATCGACAGCGGCTCGTCGTAGCCCTGCCGGTTGCAGGCGGTTTCGCAGGGGTGATGGCACACGCGCCCCGCGACCGCCGGGAACGGGTTGTTGCGCGTGAGGATCTCCCACGCGCCGCGGAAATCGCGTTCGCGCGCACGGCCGATCCAGTGCGCGATGTCGCCGTTCACCGGGCAGGCCGCGTGGCAGGGGGACGGCGCGCTGACGTGGCGCGGCAGTCGCGCGCGCCAGGTGCCGGTCTTGATGGCCTCGGTGCTGCCCGTCGTCCACGCGGTAGGCGGCAGGTTGCGCGCGTTCATGCCGCGCTCCGCTGCAGTTGCGCGTCCACGCAGAGCCAGCCCTCCTCGCAGGCGGCCGCGTTCGCTTCCTTCTGCTTCGGCGCCTCCTCGATCAGCGTGCGCTGCAGCACCTCGAGCGTGGGCTCGCCGATGGCCCGCGCGAGCGCACCGAGCAGCACCGAGTTGACGATGCGTCCGAGGCCGTGTCGGCGCGCGATCGCGATCGCGTCGACCGCGATGACGCGCCGCCCGGGCAGCAGCGACGCGAAGTGCTGCGCCGGTTGCGCCGAGTTGACGACGATCAGCGTATGCGCCCCCGCGGTGGCGAGCAGCCTGCCCTCGAGCAGGCTCGCGTCGAAGCAGAGAATCGCGTCGGCCGTCTCGATGTCGCAGCGCACGCGGATCGGCACGTCGTCGACGCGGATGTACGAGCTGACCGGGGTTCCGCGGCGTGCGCCGCCGTAGCTGGCGAAGCTCTGCACCTGGCGCCCTTCGGCGAAGAACGCGGTGGCGAGCAGGTTGCCGGCGGTCTGCGCGCCCTGGCCGCCGCGCCCCTGAACGATGATCTGCAGCACGATGCCTCCTCGGCCGGGATCGCGGTCGATCGCCGCGGCTTCCGTTGCGCCGGTGTCCGACCTTCGACTACATCGGTTGCGGGCGGCTGCGTCCTTGATCTGCCGCAAGAACGCGCCTTGCCGCGGCGATGCCCCCGCCGCGATCGCGAATCGGCGCCCCGCGCGACGGCGCGGGCTTACCATCGCAGGGAAGCCGCAAGGCGGGAGTCGTACGACGCGACCGGAGAGCATTCGATGAACACGCGAACCCTGTCCTCGCGAGTCGCCGCCGCCGGTGCCGCGCTCGCCTCGATCGTCGCGCCGTCGATGGCGCAGGCCGAACTGAAGCCCGGCGACACCGCACCGGTGTTCACGGCGCCCGCCGCGCTCGGCGGCGAGACCTTCGAGTTCTCCCTCGAGAAGGCGCTGGCGAACGGGCCCGTCGTCGTCTACTTCTATCCGAAGGCGTTCACGAAGGGCTGCACCATCGAAGCGAATCGCTTCGCCGAAGCGCAGGACGAATACCGGGCGCTGAACGCGACGGTGATCGGCCTGTCCGGCGACGACATCGAGACGCTGCAGAAGTTCTCGGTCGAGGAGTGCCGCAACCGCTTCGCGGTCGGCTCCGACAGCGACGGCAGGATCATGAAGGCCTACGGAGCGGTGATGCCGCTTCTGTCGAGTTACGCGAAACGCGTGTCGTACGTGGTGGGTACGGACGGGCGCATCGCCTATGCGTATTCGTCGATGAGCCCCGACGAGCACGTGCCCAACACGCTGCAGGCCCTGCGCGAGCTGGCCCGGCGCTGAGAGTCGGGGACGAGCGCCGAAGCGCGCGCCCGCCGATTCGGCGGTAGCCGATGCCGGATTGCGCCGGGCCGGCGCCTGACGCACTCATGAAGCACCCCCGCGGGTCGCCGCGTTTGCCGATGATCTCCATGGACGTCGCCTTCGGGCGCGCCACGGGGAAGCGAAATGAGCGACACGGCACGGGACCCGGATCGGGCGACGCGCGAGACCATCGAGCGCGAAAGGGCAGTGTGCGCGCAGAACTACGCACCGCTGCCGATCGTCCTCGAGCGCGGCGACGACGTCTGGCTGTACGACACGGCAGGGCGCCGTTACCTCGACTTCATGAGCGCGTACTCGGCGGTGGCGCACGGCCATCGCCACCCGCGGCTGGTCGCAGCCGCGCAGGCGCAGCTCGCGCGCGTCTGCGTCACCTCGCGCGCCTTCCACACCGACCGGCTCGGCCCTTTTCTCGCCGAGCTGTGCCGGCTGTCGGGCTTCGAGCGTGCGCTGCCGATGAACACGGGCGCCGAAGCGGTCGAGACGGCGATCAAGGCGGCGAGGCGCTGGGGCTATCGGGTCAAGGGCATCGCGCCGGGCCGCGCGACGATCCTCGTCGCGCGCGGAAACTTCCACGGCCGCACGACGACGATCGTCGGCTTCTCGTCGGACCCCGACACGCGCCGCGACTTCGAACCGTTCTCGTCCGGCTTCCGGCTCTTCGACTTCGGCGACCTCGACTCGCTGGCCGCGGCCGGCAGCGACGACGTCTGCGCGGTGCTCGTCGAGCCGATCCAGGGCGAGGCGGGCGTCATCGTGCCGCCCGAGGGCTGGCTGAAGGGCGTGCGCGAGTGGTGCGACCGTCATCGCGTGCTGCTGGTCCTCGACGAAGTGCAGTCGGGCCTGGGGCGCACCGGCCGCAACTTCGCGTTCGAGCACGAAGCGATCCGCCCCGACGCGATCGTCGTCGGCAAGGCGCTCGGCGGCGGGATCCTTCCGGTGTCGGCCTTCGTCGCCGATGCGGCGCTGATGGACGTCTTCGAGCCCGGCAGCCACGGCTCGACCTTCGGCGGCAATCCGCTCGCCGCCGCCGTCGGCCTCGAGGCCCTGCGCGTGCTGCAGGAAGAGCAGCTCGCCGAGCGCAGCGCCGCGCTCGGCCGCCATCTGCTCGAGCGGCTGCGGGCGCTCGCCGGGACGCGCCGGATCGCCGTGCGCGGTCGGGGGCTGTGGGCCGGATTCGACCTGCGCGGCTGCGGCCTGGCTGCGCACGAATTCGTCGAGCGCCTCGCGCGTCGCGGCGTGCTCACGAAGGAGGCGCACGACGCGGTGCGCATCGCACCGGCGTTGACCATCACGAAGGCGCAGCTCGACTGGGGCCTGGACCGCATCGGCGAAGTGCTCGACGAGATGGCCTCGTCGGGACCGGCGACCGCCCTGCGCCGCATCGAGCGATCGCGCCGGCAGGCAGTGCGCAGCGAAGCCCGCGGCGCAGCACCCGCCGAGCGTCCGCCGCGTCTGCTGCTGTGCCCGCCCGAGCACTTCGAGGTGCGCTACCGTATCAATCCGTGGATGCATCCCGAGACCTGGTCGCTCGACGCCGCGCGCCTGTCGCAGGAGGCGCGCAGCGGATGGCAGGCATTGCACGATGCGTACCGCCGCCTCGGTGCACGCATCGAGACGATGACCGCGCAGCCCGGCTCGCCGGACCTCGTCTTCACCGCGAACAGCGCCGTCGTCCTCGACGGCAAGGCGCTGCTCGCGCGTTTCCGCAACCCCGAGCGGCGCGACGAGCAAGCCCACGGTCGGCGCGCCTTCGAAGCCCTGCGCAGCCGAGGCGTCGTCGAATCGCTGCACGAGGTCGACGCGAACCTGCGCTTCGAGGGCGCAGGCGACGCGATCTGGGATGCGAAGCGGCAGCTGATGTGGATGGGGCACGGCCAGCGCTCCGACTTCGCCGTGCGCGAGGACCTGCGGCGTGTCTTCAACGTCGACACGCTGTCGCTCGAGCTCGTCTCGCCGAGCTTCTACCACCTCGACACCTGCCTGTGCGTACTCCCGCGCGGCGAGCTGCTCTGGTATCCGCCGGCGTTCTCCGGGGAATCGCAGCGCCTGCTGCGCGCCGTCGTCGGCGCCGACGCGATCGAGGCGAGCGACGAGGACGCCGCGCGTTTCGCGGTCAACGCGGTCGGCATCGGCGACGACATCGTGCTCTGCCACGCCTCGCCGCAGTTGCGCCGCGACCTCGCCGAGCGCGGCTATCGCACGCAGGTCGTCGCGCTCGACGCCTTCAATCGCTCGGGCGGCGCCGCGTGCTGCCTGACGCTGCGACTCGATCAGCGCAGCCGCAGGCGCGCGCCGGTGGCTCGTACGCTCGCTGCCTGACGCGGGCGGTCGACGACCGCCCGCCTGCGCAAACGAAGGCGCGCGCTGCCCCGCTGCGCTTGTCGCCCGGCGCGACCGCTACACTCGTTGCATGAAGCGGCTCGACGAAATCGATCGACGCATCCTGCGTGAGCTGCAGCACGACGGCCGGATGACGAACCAGGCGCTCGCCGAACAGGTCGGGTTGTCGCCGCGCGCCTGCCTCGATCGCGTGCGCCGGCTCGAGCGCGACCGCCTCGTCGAGGGCTACCGCGCGATCGTCGGTCGCGCCGCGCTGGGCGAAGTGCTCGTCGTGCACGCCGAGGTCACGCTCGTCGACCAGCGCCAGGCGACGCTGCAGCAGTTCGAGCGCCGGGCCGCGCAATGCGAAGAGGTGATCGCCTGCCACCTGCTCAGCGGCCCCTACGACTACCTCGTGCGCTTCGCGTGCAGCGACATCGAGCACTACCGCCGCATCTCGGACGCCTGGATCAACGACCTCGGCATGGGCGTGGCGCGAATCGTCTCGCACACGGAGCTCGGCACGGTGAAGGAGTTCGGCGGCTACCCCGTCTGAACCGATCTCGCCAGATTGCGCCAGTCGCAAGGACGGAAAGGACCGGACATCCTGGTCTTCATCTGGCCCGGCGAATTCGGCTTTGTCGACTTCTCCGGGGCGCAACGCAACGCCTCGCGCTCCGCGGAATACCTGTCGGCCCTGCTCGGCCGGATGACGGACCGCAAGCTGTACCTCGTCGCCCACAGCCTCGGTTCGAAGGTCCTGATGGAAGGCCTTTCCGGCCTGCCGGTGCCGGCGCCTCGGAGACCCGTGGCGGGCGTGCTGCTCGTCGCCGGCGCGATACCGGCCACCAGCGTGCGCAACTGGTCGCAGACGGTGACGACCCGCTTTCCCGCGGCGGAGCTCCAGGGGCGTTCCGCCGAGACGGGGCCGGTTCGGGAGCACACGGAGGGAACCGGCGAATACGTAGCCGCGGCCTCACGCGCGGAACACCTGGTCGTGACCGTCGCCTCCGGAGACAGCGTTCTGGGGCAGCTCTACTCGATCGACCGGCTCCTCGCTGGCGCAAGCACGCAGCCGCTGGTACCGCCATCGCTGGGCGCAGCTCCGCGCACGCTGCCGCAGAATCTCGCGATCGGTTCGCCTTTTCCAGGCAACCCGATATTCGTTCGCTTCGACCAGGAACTGAAGGACCCTACCGTCGGGTCTGGTCGTATCGAACGAGAGAAAGCGGTGCCGCGCCTGCAGGGACCCGACCCTTCGAGAGTCATCATGTCGATCGAGTGGCGCTTCGACTTCCACGTGCCCCATCCTTCGTACCACGAGCTCGTGCTGGCCGACATCCAGTGGCGCCCGCTCGTCTACTGGCATGCGCCCCTGAACGACCCGACGATGCGACGCGAGATCGTTGCTCGCGCCTGGGCGCTCTTCGATGCGCCGGCCAGGAGTCCTGCCCCGGCGAGACCCGCTGCAGCAAGTGGCTCCTGAACGCCTGGGGACGCGCGGTCGCCAGCCCTCGGCCTACGGAGAAATCCCGTAGTCGATCGTCAGCGGCGCGTGGTCGCTGAACCGCGCGTCCTTGTAGATCGATGCCGCTCTCGCGGTTTGCGCGATCCCGAGGGTCGCGATCTGGTAGTCGATCCGCCACCCCACGTTCTTCGCCCACGCCTGCCCGCGGTTGCTCCACCAGGTGTATCCCGCATCGGTGGCGTCGGGCTCCAGTCGCCGATACACGTCGACCCAACCCAGCTCGTCGAACACCGTCGACAGCCACGCCCGCTCCTCCGGCAGGAATCCCGAGTTCTTCCGGTTCGAGCGCCAGTTCTTCAGGTCGATCTCCTTGTGCGCGATGTTCCAGTCGCCGCACAGGATCAGCTCGCGCCCGCTGGCGACGAGTTCGCGCAGGTGCTGCTGGAACTCGGCGAGGAAGCGGAACTTCGCCTCCTGCCGCTCGGGGGAGCTCGACCCCGAAGGCACGTAGACCGACACGACCGCGTACGAGCCGAAGTCGAGCTCGAGGTAGCGCCCCTCGCCGTCGAACTCCGCGCTGCCGAAGCCGGTGCGCACCGCACGCGGCTCGCGTCGCGCATAGACGCCGACGCCGCTGTAGCCCTTGCGCAGGCCGCAGTCGAAGTGCGCGTGCAAGCCGTCGATCGCGTGCGTGTCGTCGAGATCGCATTCCTGCGCGCGCACCTCCTGGACGCAGACGACGTCGGCGCGGTGCGCGCTCGCCCACTCGATCCAGCCGCGGCGCGCGGCCGAGCGGATGCCGTTCAGGTTCAGCGTGACCACCCGTATCATTGCGCGACTTTCATTCCTTCCCGAGACTCTTCTTCATGGCCGACGATCTGCGCGCGCAGTTTATCCGCTTCGCCGTCGACAACGGCGTGCTGCGCTTCGGCGAGTTCCGCACGAAGGCCGGGCGCACGTCGCCGTATTTCTTCAACGCCGGACTGTTCTGCGACGGCGCGTCGCTCGGCAGGCTCGCGCAGTTCTACGCCGACACGCTGCTCGAAGCCGAGCGCGCCGGCCGCGTCGCCTTCGACATGCTGTTCGGACCCGCCTACAAGGGGATTCCGCTCGCGTCGGCCACCGCCGTCGCGCTCGCGCACAAGGGCCGCAACACCGGCTTCGCGTTCAATCGCAAGGAAACGAAGGACCACGGCGAAGGCGGCACGCTGATCGGCGC
>JBIQJM010000229.1:0-1588 GCA_044507525.1 Burkholderiales bacterium | reverse complement strand
GCGGCTTGTTCGATGCGCCGACGACGGCGACCGAGCGCGGCTCGAACAGGTGGACAAGGCTGCGAACGCTCATCGCATCCCCGCCGGGCGAAGCGCGGAGAGCACGCGCCGCCCGGTGCCGACCGCGGCCAGCACGATCGCACCGGCGACGATGCCGATCGCCGCATTGAGCAGCATCGGACCGAGCATCTGGACGAGGTCTCCGAAGACCGGCGCGTCGTCGATCGGATCGAGCAGCCGGCGCAGCCAGGAGTCGACGCCCGGAACGCCGTGCGCGAGGATGCCGCCGCCGACGAGGAACATTGCCGCCGTCCCGACGATCGAGAGCGCCTTCATCAGCCAGGGCGACGCGCGGACGACGACCGCGCCGAAGCGTCGTCGGGCGCGATCGAAGAAGCCGGTGCCGCGCCGGGCGAGCAGATGCAGGCCGACGTCGTCGAGCTTGACGATCCCGGCGACGAGCCCGTATACGCCGACCGTCATCAGCACCGCGATGGCGACGAGCACGCCGACCTTCACGCCGAAGCCGGCGGTGGCGACCGCGCCCAGCGTGATCGCGATGATCTCGGCCGACAGGATGAAGTCGGTGCGAATCGCACCGTCGATCTTCGTCTTCTCCATCGCCCGCAGCTCCTCGGCGGGCATCGGTTCGCCGGCGACCGGCGCGGTGGGCCCGCGCGGCGCGTGCGCCTTGCCGGGGAACAGGCGGTGCGCGACCTTCTCGAAACCCTCGTAGCACAGATAGGCGCCGCCGACCATCAGCAGCGGCGTGATCGCCCACGGCGCGAAGGCGCTGATCGCCAGCGCGGCCGGCACGAGGATCGCCTTGTTGCGCAGCGACCCCTTGGCGACCGCCCAGACGACCGGCAACTCGCGGTCGGCATGCACGCCCGAGACCTGCTGCGCGTTCAACGCGAGGTCGTCGCCGAGGACGCCCGCCGTCTTTCTGGTCGCCACCTTCGTCATCGCCGAGACGTCGTCGAGGACGCTCGCGATGTCGTCCAGCAGGGCGAGCAGCGTGGTCGCCATCCGGCAGCCTCAGCGCGACGCCATTCCGCAGACGTCCTGCGGGCAGGGAAAGTGGTAGTAGCGCTCGTTCAGGTACTGCGCCACCGCGTCGATCTCGGCGCGCCGCCAGGTGCCGCCGAGGAAACGGTCCCAGCGGTGCACGTAGGCGCGGATGTGGTCGAAGCTCGCGGCGAGCCGCGGCTCGCGCGCATGCACGCTGCGCTCGTGGCAGCCCGTGCAGCGGCTCTCGTACAGCGCGGCGCCGAGCGAGCCGCCGTCCGCCGCCTGCGCGGCGGACCAACCGAAACCGGCCATCGCTGCAGCGGCCACGACGACGAGGCGGGTGGCTGGCTTCATCCACTTCTCCCGGGATACCGTGATCGGCGGTTGCCAGATTACGCGAGAAAGCCGCGGGCCCGGTCGAAAGCGGGCCGCGAGCGCAACGGGTGCGCCGTTACGACGAATCCTTGACCAGCGCAGTGCGGATGTTCTCGATCGCGTGCGACGGGCTGAGCCCTTTCGGGCACACCTCGGTGCAGTTCATGATCGTGCGGCAGCGGTACAGGCGGTAGACGTCGTC
>JBIQJM010000114.1:0-9802 GCA_044507525.1 Burkholderiales bacterium | reverse complement strand
GCTTCGGGCGCAGCGGGCACCGGGCGCCTGCGGCATTTCGCCCCTTGCGCGGCGCTGCCCCCAGCCGGCTCGCTGCCGCCTGCCGCCCGAGCAACGCTCCGGGTGCGCGAAGCGCGCGCAGTGAAGTACGCGGCGCCCGCCGGCGTTGCGAGCGTCGCAGCGAACGCCTGCCTGCGAAGCGGAGGCTGCGCAACGGCGCGTGCCAGGGTCGGCGGCACGCCCGTTTGCACGCTCCGGAGCGACGTTTCGTGGGCCCGCCCGCGCTTGCTATCATTCCCGCCCGATGACCCTCACCGAGCTCAAGTACATCGTCGCGCTGGCGCGCGAGCGCCATTTCGGGCGCGCCGCGGAAGCTTGCCTGGTGAGCCAGCCGACGCTGTCGGTGGCGATCAAGAAGCTCGAGGAGGAGCTCGGCGTGCAGCTGTTCGAGCGCGGCGGCGTCGAGATCGCCGTCACGCCGATCGGCACGCGCATCGTCGAGCAGGCGCAGCACGTGCTCGAGCAGACGAGTGCGATCCGTGCGATCGCCGAGCTGGGCAAGGATCCGCTCGCCGGACCGCTGCGCGTCGGCGTCATCTACACGATCGCGCCGTACCTGCTGCCCGAGCTGGTCCGTCGCATGATCGACGACACGGCGCAGATGCCGCTGCTGCTGCAGGAGAACTTCACGGTGCGGCTGCTCGAATTGCTGCGCCAGGGCGAGATCGACATCGCGATCCTCGCCGACCCCTTTCCCGACAACGGGCTCGTCTCGCTGGGCGTCTACGACGAACCTTTCGTCGTCGTCGTTCCGCGCGCGCATCCGTGGGCCGAGCGCCGGCAGATCCGCTCCACCGAGTTGAAGGAGCAGACGATGCTGCTGCTCGGGCACGGGCACTGTTTCCGCGATCACGTGCTCGAGGTCTGTCCCGAGCTGTCGCGCTATTCGCAATCGAGCGTCGGCATCCAGAAGACCTTCGAGGGTTCGTCGCTCGAGACGATCCGCCACATGGTCGCTGCCGGCATCGGGATCAGCGTGCTTCCGGTCACCGCCTGCAACGCGCCGCGGCCCGACGACGACCTGCTCCGCTACATCCCTTTTTCGGCGCCGCCCCCGATGCGGCGGGTCTCGCTCGTCTGGCGCAAGAGCTTCACCCGCACGCCTGCGATCGAGCGGCTGCGCCAGGCCATCGTCGGCTGCGAGCTGCGCGGCGCGATCAAGCTGCCGGACGAGCGTCCGGTCACGCACTGAAGCGGCACGGATGCCGCGAACCCGACCGACCCGGCGCTATCCGACGATCGACGACACGATCGGATACACGCCCCTCGTGTGCCTGCGCCGCGTCGGACGCGAGCTGCTCGAGGCGCGCGGCAACGTCCTGCTCGGCAAGCTCGAGGGAAACAATCCCGCGGGTTCGGTGAAGGACCGGCCGGCGCGCGCAATGATCGAGCGCGCCGAGGCGCGCGGCGAGATCCGGCCGGGCGACACGCTGATCGAGGCCACTTCGGGCAACACCGGCATCGCGCTGGCGATGGCCGCCGCAGCGCGCGGCTACCGCATGGTGCTCGTGATGCCCGACAACCAGACGGCCGAGCGGCGCAGTTCGATGAGCGCCTACGGCGCCGAGCTCGTGCTCGTCAGTCGCGAGAGCGGCATGGAAGGCGCACGCGACCTGGCGGCGCGCATGCAGCGCGAAGGTCGCGGCTGGCTGCTCGACCAGTTCTCCAACGACGACAACTGGCGCTCGCACTACGATTCGACCGGTCCCGAGATCTGGAACGACACCGACGGGCAGGTCACGCACTTCGTCTCGGCGATGGGGACCACCGGCACGATCACCGGCGTTTCGCGCTACCTGAAGGAGCGCAATCCGGAGATCGCGGTCATCGGGGCCGAGCCGGCCGAAGGTGCGTCGATTCCGGGTATCCGCAAATGGCCGCCCGAGTACACGCCGAAGATCTTTCGGCACGCGCGCGTCGATCGTCTCGAGTCGGTGACGCAGCCGCAAGCCGAGGCGATGGCGCGACGCCTCGCCGCCGAGGAGGGCATCTTCGGCGGCATCTCGGCGGCGGGTGCATGCTGCATCGCGTTGCGCGTCGCCGCCGAGGTCGAGAACGCGACGATCGTGTTCATCGTCTGCGATCGCGGCGACCGCTATCTGTCCACCGGCGTGTTCGCCGGGCGGTCGATGCAGGCGGACGAAGCCGCGAAGCACGAGTCGGCCGAGGACGCGTAGCGGTTCTCCCTCGGGCATAGGGATTGCGCCGCAGGTCGTACCACCGACCAGCAGTGAGGGTCCCGAAATGTCCAACTCCCTTTTGCGCAAGAGCGCACTCGCCGTTGCAATGCTGTCGCTCGGCGTCTCCATGGGCGCCCTTGCCCAGGGCAGTGCCGGCAGCAGCGTTTCAGGCACGACGTCGTCCGGTACCGGCGCAGCCGCTGCCCAGGGCGGCTCGCCGAGGACGGGTGCGTCCGACCGTTCGGTTGCCGCGAAAGACGACGCGAAGCCCGACAAGCTCGCCCGCAGCGACCGCAGGTTCATGGAGGAAGCGCAGGTCGCCAACATGGCGGAGGTCCGGCTGGGCCGGCTCGCGCAGCAGAAGGCGGCAAGCGAAGAAGTGAAGCGGTTCGGCCAGCGCATGGTCGACGACCACGGCAAGGCGATCGAGGATCTCGGCAGGATGGCGAGCGCCGAGGGCATCGAACTGCCGTCGCAGCTGGACGCGAAGCACCAGAAGACCTACGACAGGCTGCAGAAGCTGTCGGGTGCGGAATTCGACGTCGAGTACATGAAGCACATGGCCGCCGAGCACAAGAAGACCGTTTCGAAGTTCGACGAGGCGGCGAAGTCGGCGAAGGATCCGCAGCTGCAGGCCTTCGCCCGGCAGGCGCTGCCGACGTTGCGCGAGCATCGCGAGATGGCCGAGTCGAGCCATGCGGCACTGAGCAAGCGCCCGACGGCGAGCGCGGGTGCGCAGTCGCCTTCGCAGGCACGCGCGGGCTCGCGCGAGCGCTGATACGGCTTCGCATTCGACCGATCGGTTTCGGCAGGGCGCCGGCCGCAAGGCGGGCAGGCGGACGAGCGCAGCGCGCATGATCGAAGCGTCGAGCTCGTCCGTTTCCGCCGAAGTGCTGCGCGGCAGACTCGTCCATCGGCGGCGTGGCGCATGCCACGTAGACGCCGCCGGTGGAGAAGTCGTGTTCGACGCCCGAACCGTGACGGCACGTGGACTGCAAGACTCCCGCTATCCGGGACATCCCGCGTGCAGCAAAGCGGACGTGCGCTCTCCGTCCTCGCGTTGCCCTGAGCGCCGCCGACGCTGCCGAGAACGGCCGCGATCGCCCAGCCCGCCGTGACGACGGCGTGGCTCGTACCCAGCCGATCGACGAGCGCGTCGAACACGACTTGCCCACGGGCGGCGTAACTGCGTGGCATGCGCCACGCCGCCGGTGGGCAAGTCTGCCGCGCAGCGCTTCGGACCATCTCGCTTCGAGCCACCCGGCGAACTCGACAAGCGCCGGGCGTCGGACGTGGATCGCGCAGCGGCGCGGCTTTTAAGTGCCGAAAAGCGGGACCAACGGACGGCAGGACTTCCAGCGCGCGCCGGATGTGCCGAAAAACGGCACGAACCGCTCACGCAAATCGCCGTGGGGGCTCGAACTGCCGGAAATCGGGAGAAATCGCGACCATTCCCGCTGCGTCGGGGGGACCGCAGACGCTACCGGCGTGCGTCGACCAGCGCGCGCGACAGGTCGTGCACCGCCATCGCGTAGAAGCTCGACCGGTTGTAGCGCGTGATCACGTAGAAGTTCGGCGCGCCGAGGAAGTAGCTCGTCGTGTCGTCGCCGTTGGGCAGGTCGACCAGCGCGAGCGGCAGCGCGGGCGGGACCGGCTCGGCGCTCGCCACGCCGTGGTCGGCGAGTTCCGAGAGCGTGAACTGCGGCCGGATGCCCGCTTCGACGAGCGGCGCGAGTCGGCTCTCGCCGTCGTGGCGCGCGCGAAAGACGATCGGCTCGCCGCTGCGCCAGCCATGCGCGGCGAGGAAGTTGCCGACGCTGCCGATCGCGTCGGCGGCGTTGCCGCGCAGGTCGATGTGTCCGTCGCCGTCGAGGTCGATCGCGTAGCGCCGGATGCTGCCCGGCATGAACTGCGGCAGCCCGATCGCGCCCGCGTACGAGCCGCGCAGCGAGAACGCGTCGAGCTGCTCCTCGCGCACGTACAGCAGGAACTGCTCGAGCTCGCTGCGGAAGTACTCGGCGCGCCGCGGGTAGTCGAAGGCGAGCGTCGCGAGCGCGTCGACGACGCGAACGTCGCCGGTGATCCGCCCGTACATCGTCTCGACGCCGATGATGGCGACGATGATTTCCGGCGGCACGCCGTAGCGCGCCGTCGCCAGTGCCAGCCAGCTCTCGTTCTCGTTCCAGAAGCGCGTGCCCTCGCGAATCCGGACCGGGTCGAGGAAGCGCGCGCGGTACGAATGCCAGGACCTGCGGAAGTCGCTCGGCGGCGGCGCGATCAGGCGCAGCACCGAGTCGTCGCGGCGCACCTGCGAGAACAGCGCGTCGAGTTCCGCGGCGACGAATCCGTGGCGCGCCACCATGTCGACGATGAAGGAGTCGACCTCGGTGCGTCCCCGATACACGGGCGACGCGACCGCCGGCGCGCCGGCCGTCGCGGCCGGCCGCTTCGATTGCGCATGCGCGGCCGGCACGGCGGGCGCGACGAGCGTCGCCGCCGCCAGGCACGTCGCCAGCAGGGCCGGAGTCGAAACGCGATGGATCGGGAGCGAACGGAAGGGACGGCTGCTGCGGGGGCTCACGGCTGGAAGGCTTGCACGGCGAGGCGCAAGTTTCGCACGGCGTTGCGTTCCGGCTCCTCGACTTCGTAGCGCAGGCGTTCGTACGTGGCGACGATGCGACGCGCCTGGCCGACCGCTTCGTCGTCGAGCGCGCGCTCGATGCGCGCGAGGTAGCGCGACGGCGTCTCGTGCAGCATGCGCGCGAGCCCGATGGCCGACAGGCGCGCGCAGAAGTCGTCCCAGCAGCGCTCCAGGGGCGTTCGCACGAGACGCGGGCGCAGCGTGAGCAGCGCCGCGACGGCGATCATCGCGCCGAGCACGACGGCGAGCAGCGCCGCGAGCCGCGTGCGCTCGCCGGCGTCGATGCCCAGCCGGGCGAGCAGCGAACGCTGCCGGCTGCGATCGTACTGGAGCACCCATTGGTTCCAGGCGTTGCCGATCGCCTCGAAGCCGTAGCGCAGTCGATGCAGCCATTCGATCGCCGACCCCGTCGCCGAGTTCGCCGACGCGTCGGCGGCGAGCCGGCGCCCGCGCTCGATGCGCGCCGGATCGACCGCGGCGGTCGGGTCGACGCGCACCCAGCCGCGACCCGCCAGCCATACCTCGGCCCAGGCATGCGCGTCCGCCTGGCGCACCAGCCAGTAGCCGTCGACCGAGTTGCGTTCGCCGCCCTGGTATCCGGTGACGATGCGGGCCGGAATCGACGCCGCGCGCATCAGCACGGCAAAGGCGCTCGCGTAGTGCTCGCAGAAGCCGGCGCGCGTCTCGAACAGGAACTCGTCGACGCTGTCGGTGCCGAGCAGCGGCGGCTCGAGCGTGTAGCGGAACGGCTGCTCGCGGAACAGCGCGAGCGCGCGCGCGACGATCGCCTCGGCGTCGGGCGCGGTCTCGCGCCAGCGAGCGGCCAGCGCCCGCGTGCGCGGGTTGAAGCCCTCGGGCAGTGCGAGCCAGGGCCGCAGGGCATCGGCGGTTTCGTCGGCGCCGATGCGGAACGCCGTCTGCGAGACGACGCGGTATTGCAGCCGCTCGTGCACCGGCGTCGAGGCGACGAGTTGCAGGTCGGGCAGCCGCAGCTGGGCGGCGTAGCGGCCGGCGTCCGCTTCCAGCGGCATCTCGAGCGCGAACAGCCAGTCGCGCCCCGACGGTTCGAGCGTCACCGAATATGCGAAGCGACCGGCCTGGCCGCCCGCGTACTCGATGCGCGGCGGATCGAGGCGGCGGTGCACGCCGAGGGCGCGCCACGACGCGCCGTCGAAGGCGCCGAACACCGGACCGCGCCAGTACAGCGTCGCGTTCGGTGGCCGCTCGCCTTCGAACTGCACGCGAAAGGCGATCGCGTCCGATTCGCCGAGCCGTGCGATGTTGCCGACGGTCATCGAATCGGAAAGCCCGGTGGTCGCGCGGCTCGCGTCGGTAGACATTCCCCACAGCGGCGAACCGGCGCGCGGGAACAGCAGGAACGCGACCAGCGCCAGCGGCAGCGCCTGCGCGAGCATCGAGCCGACCAGCCGCAGGCGCGCGCCGATGGGCGCTTCGCCGCGCCGATACTGCATCGTCAGCATCGCGGCGAGCAGGCCGTACAGCGCGGCGACGACGACGGCCGCGGTCGCGATGGACTGCGAGTGGAAGAATGCCGTCAGCAGCAGGAAGAAGCAGAGGAAGATCACGACGAACAGGTCGCGCCTCGCCTGCATCTCCATCAGCTTGACGCCGAGGAACAGCACGAGCAGGACGACGCCGGGCTCGCGTCCGAACAGCGTTCCGTACTGCGCGTAGACCGCGGCGCAGCAGCCGATCGCGGCCACCCAGCGCACCGACGCGCGCGGCAGCCAGCGCCCGGAGAGCACGAGCGCGAAGCGCCAGGCGAACAGCACGCCGAAGGCGACGCCCGCCCATGCCGGCAGGTGCGGCAGGTGCGGCAGCACCGACACCAGCACGGGCAGCATCAGGAACAGCGTGTCGCGCCGTTCGCGTTCCCACTGCGCGCCCATCGTCCCGGCGAGTGCGCGAAGCGAATACCGTAGCGGGCGCGCCATCGTCGTCGTTCCCGGGCGGCCGCTCAGCGCGACCAGGTGGCGAGTGCTTCGAGACAGCGCAGGCGATGCGCCGGCCCGCTGTCGACGGCGATCTGCGTACCGGGCAGGCGCAGCCCGAAGCGCATGCCGGCTGCGTCGGCATCGAGCGTCCAGCGCGTCAGGCGAGACAGCCGCGCCTCGTCGTCCAGCGACGCCGGCAGGCTGTCCCAGTCGAGCGTGGTCTCGCCGAGTTCGGCGGCGCCGAGTTGCAGCGAGATCAGGTCCAGCGAACCGGTGCGCGCGACGGCCTTCCATGCGATGCGCTGCGGCGGGTCGCCCTCCGCGTACGGTCGCAGCGCGACGAGGTCGCCCTGTCCGCTGCCGCCGGTGCCTTCGCCGTCGACGGCGCTGCGCGCGGGCAGCGGCACCGGCGGCGTCTCCGGGGCAGGGAACACGAGCACGCGCTGCGCCGGCTGCCAGCGCACGCGCGCGCGCCAGATGCCGATCGGGAAGGTGGTCGCGAGCGTGAAGCGCGGCATCGCCATCCAGCCGCGGCGCTCGGTCGGCAGCGCCACCGAGACGAACTGCTCGGCGCCGGCCGGCACGTCGAAGTGCTCGGGCTGCGCCATTCCCGGCGCGTGCAGCGCGAGCGCGAAGCGTTCGAAGCGCGTCGCGTTGCGCGCGATCAGCGTGAACGCGGCGTGCTGGCCGGCGAATACCGGGTCGGCGCGCGCGCCCCGCAGCGTCAGCATCGAGACGTTGCGCAGCGTGTGCAGCAGGCCGACGACGGCGACGCCGCCGACCAGGAACGTGAGCGCGTAGCCGAGCGTCAGCTGGTAGTTCAGCGCGGCGATCAGCATCGCGAGCAGCGCGCCGCCGAACAGCAGGCCGGCGGCGCTCGGTCCGACCGCGACGTGGCGGCGGCCGATCCGGAACTCGCCGGGCTGCGCCGCGTTGCTCACTGCGCTACCGCTGCTGCGATCGGCTGTCGCACGGCACCGGTCTCACGGCACCGCGACCGCCTGCAGCAGCCCGGCGACGAGCTCGGCGCGCGCCCGGTGCGAGCCGGTGCTTCCCTTGGCGGGGCGCAGCCGGTGTCCGGCGACCGCGACGAGTACCGACTGCACGTCGTCGGGCAGCACGTGGTTGCGCCCGTCGAGCATCGCCCACGCGCGCGACGCATGCAGCAGCGCGAGCGCCGCGCGCGGGCTCAGCCCTTCGGCCAGCGACGGACTGCGCCGGCTGGCGGTGACGAGGTTCTGCACGTAGTCGAGCAGCGCCGGCGCGCAGCGGATCTCTCGCACGCGGCGCTGCGCCTGGACGAGCTGCGCCGCGTCCATTCTGGCGGGCAGCCGCTCGAGCATCTCGCGGCGGTCGGCGCCCTCGAGCAGCGCGCGTTCGGCCTTCGGGTCGGGGTAGCCGAGCTCGATGCACATCAGGAAACGGTCGAGCTGCGATTCCGGCAACGGGAACGTGCCGATCTGGTCCTGCGGGTTCTGCGTGGCGATCACGAAGAACGGCTCGGGCAGCGCGCGCGCGTCGCCGTCGACCGAGACCTGGCCTTCCTCCATCGCCTCGAGCAGCGCCGACTGCGTCTTGGGCGACGCGCGGTTGATCTCGTCGGCAAGCAGCACCTGCGAGAACACCGGGCCGGGATGGAAGACGAAGTTCGCATGTTCGCGGTCGAAGACCGAGACGCCGACGATGTCGGCCGGCAGCAGGTCGTTCGTGAACTGCACGCGCTTGAAGCGCAGGCCGAGCGAAATCGACAGTGCGTGGGCGAGGGTGGTCTTGCCTACGCCGGGGAGGTCTTCGATCAGCAGGTGGCCGCGTGCGAGCAGGCACGCGAGAGCGAGCTTGATCTGCGGCTGCTTGCCCACGACGACGTCGCCGACCTGCGCGGCCACCGCCTGGATCCGCTCTAGCATGGAGGCATCGGGGGATTCGGAGGATCGCCGCCGAGTGTACTGGATGCCCCCCGCGCGTCGGCTGCCGCACTTCGCACGGTTTGGCCGATCCGGTCCGCGCGCCGATAATCGGTGCTTCAGCCGGCATCGGCGGCAGCCGCGACGCCGCCGCCATCTCCCGTTCCGGAGGAACCATGTCCGCACAACCCCAGACAAGCGCAGCCGGCGCGAGCGAAGCGCTCGTCACCGTCGAGCACGAGGGCCCGGTCGCGCGCGTCACGCTGAACCGTCCCGCGCAGTTCAACGCGTTGTCCGAGGCGCTGATGGACGCCCTTCAGGGCGCCCTCGACCGGATCGCCGCCGACGAGGCGGTGCGCGTCGTCGTCCTCGGCGCAGCGGGCAAGGCCTTCTGCGCCGGACACGACCTGCGCGAGATGCGCGCCGAACCGTCGCACGACTACTACCGCGCGCTGTTCGCGCAGTGCTCGCGCCTGATGACGTCGATCCAGCGCATGCCGCAGCCGGTGATCGCCCGGGTGCAGGGCATCGCGACCGCCGCCGGGTGCCAGCTGGTCGCCGCCTGCGATCTCGCCGTCGCCGTCGACACCGCGCGTTTCGCGGTGTCGGGGGTGAACCTCGGGCTGTTCTGCTCGACGCCTTCGGTCGCGCTGTCGCGCAACGTGCCGCGCAAGGCGGCCTTCGAGATGCTCGTCACCGGCGAGTTCATCGATGCGCAGGCCGCGCTCGCGCGCGGGCTCGTCAACCGCGTGGTGCCGGCCGCCGAGCTCGATGCGGCGATCGGCGCGCTCGTGAACAGCATCGCCGGCAAGCCGCGCGAGGCGATCGCGCTCGGCAAGGAGCTCTTCTACCGCCAGCTCGAGATGGGCGTCGAAGGCGCCTACCAGCTCGCCGGCCAGACGATGGCCTGCAACATGATGGAGCCGTCCGCGCTCGAAGGCGTGCAGGCGTTTCTCGACAAGCGTCCGCCCCGCTGGGACTGACTCCCTATAATTCTCCCTTTTCCGCGAATCCCCGATGGTGAACCACCGATGAAAATCCTCGTCCCCGTCAAGCGCGTGGTCGACTTCAACGTGAAGGTGC
>JBIQJM010000113.1:2549-9977 GCA_044507525.1 Burkholderiales bacterium | reverse complement strand
CTCAGGCCGCCTCGAACACCGCGATCGACTCCACGTGCGACGTCTGCGGAAACATGTTGACCGCCCCGGCCGCCCGCAGCGCATACCCGCCCGAATGCACCAGCACGCCCGCGTCGCGCGCGAGCGTCGCCGGGTTGCACGAGACATACACGATGCGCGCCGGCTTCGCGTCGCCTTCGGCGATCGCCTTGACCACCTCGATCGCGCCTTCGCGCGGAGGATCGACGAGCACCGCGTCGAAACGCCCGAGCTCGCTCCAGCGCGCGACGTCGATCTCGAAGAGGTTCGCGGTGCGGAACTCGCAGCGCTCGCCCAGCCCGTTGAGGGCGGCGTTCGCCGCCGCACGTTCGACGAGCGTGCGGTTGCCTTCGATCCCGACGGCGCGCGCGCCGCGCGCCGCGATCGGAAGCGTGAAGTTGCCCAGGCCGCAGAAGAGGTCGGCGACGCGCTCGCCCGGCCGCGGATCGAGCCAGCGCAGCGCCCGGCGCACCAGCACCTCGTTGACGTGCGCGTTGACCTGCGTGAAGTCGGTCGGGCGATAGGGCATCCGCACGCCGAACTCGGGTAGCGAATAGCCGAGCGACGAGCGTGCACCGTCGCGCGCGAGCGTGCCGTCGGCATCGCAGAACAGCTCGATCGAATCCGGCCCCTTCGGCTGCAGCCACCACTCGATGCGATGTTCGGCGGCGAAGCGTTGCAGTCGCGAGAGGTCGTCCGCGCTCGGCGGATCGAGCACCCGCAGCACGAGCGCGACGTGAAGCTCGCGCGTCGCGTGCGGGCCGCGCGGCACTCCGTCGTCGCCTTCGCCCGCCTCTCCTGCCTCTCCCGCCTCGCCCACCGCGACCTCGATCTGCGGCACCCGCCTGCGGATGCCGAGCGAGCCGACGAGGTCGCGCAGCGGCAGCAGCAGTCGCGAAACGCGCTCCGGCAGCACGTGGCATTCGCGCATGTCGGCGACGTAGCTCGACGCCCGTTCGTGGAAGCCGACCAGCACGCCGCCCTTCTTCGGCACGTCGCGCACCGACAGCCGTGCGCGGTGCCGGTAGCGCCACGCGGGCCCGGAGATCGGTGCAAGCCAGGTCTGCGGGCGCACCTTGCCGATGTGCCGGAGCTGGTCCTCGAGCGCCCGCTGCTTGATCGCCATCTGCGCGCCCGCGTCGACGTGCTGCATCGAGCAGCCGCCGCAGACGCCGAAGTGCGGACAGCGCGGCCGCACGCGCGCGCTGCTCGCGCGCAGCACGTCGACCGTCTGTGCGACGTCGAACCTGGGCTTGCGCCGCACGATCCCGGCGCGCACGCGTTCGCCGGGCAACGCGCCGCGGACGAACACGACCTTCCCGTCGTGACGGGCGATGCCGTTCGCGTCGAGGTCGAGCGATTCGACGTCGAGTTGCAGCTCGTTCAACGCTCGCTCGCCCGCTCGGGTCCGACCGGGCGTTCCGGCCACGCTTCGAGGAACTCGCGCCAGTGCGGCGCCTGCCCGGCCTGTTCGGCGAGCGTCTCGCGCAGCAGCGTCAACTCGTTGCGATAGCGCTCGGGCGTCCAGACTCCGCGCATCGTCTGGAAGCGGCAGAACACGAGCCAGGTGTTCGCGACGTCCGTTTCGCAATACGCGCGGATCTCGCCGAGGCGCCCCTCGCGATAGGCGTTCCACACCTGCGAGCCGTCCATGCCGAGCTTGCCCGGAAAACCGCACAGCCTGGCCAGCTCGTCGAGCGGCGCGTTCGCGCGCGGCGTGAACAGTGCGAGCGTCGCCATCAGGTCGAGGTGCCGCGTGTGGTAGCGGTTCAGGTAGTTGTTGAACCGGAAGTCGCGGTCGTCGTCGCCCTGCTCCCAGTAGCGTGCCGCCTGCACGCCGTTCACCAGGGCGCGGTAGTGCAGCACCTGCAGATCGAAGCCGCCGCCGTTCCACGAGACGAGCTGCGGCGTATGCCGGTCGACGAAGCGGTAGAACGCCTGCACGAGCCGCGCTTCCGAATCGCCCGGCTGGCCGACGCAGCGCACCGCGAGCCCGTCGTCGTCGCGCAGCAGGCACGCGATCGCCACGACGCGCTGCAGGTGCAGCGGCAGGAAATCGCTGCCCGTCTGCTCGCGACGCCGCGCGAAGGCGAGTTCGGCGACCGCCGCGTCGTCGAGCGTCTCGTCGAGCGACCACAGCGTGCGCAGCCCGGCGACGTCGGGAACCGTCTCGATGTCGAAGCACAGGGTCGGCGTCATCGGCTTCGCTGCGCGCACCCGCGCGGCGCCTCCAGTTTCCTAGCGCGCAGGCAGTACCTTGCGTGGATCGATCGGCCGGCCGTCCTTGCGGATCTCGAAGTGCAGCTTCGGCGAATCGGTGCCCGAACTGCCCAGCTCGGCGATGCGTTGGCCCCGCTTGACGCTCTGGCCTTCCTTCACGAGCAGCGCGCGATTGTGCGCGTAGACCGACAGCGTCTCGTCGCCGTGCTTGACGATGACGAGATTTCCGTAGGACCGGGGACCGGCGCCGCTGAAGATGACGCGACCGTCGTTGACCGCGACGATCGGGTCGCCGGGCCGGCCCGCGATCGCGATGCCCATGCTGCGCGGCTGCGCGAAATCCTGCACGACCTGGCCCGACGCGGGCCAGATCCATTCCGCCGTCCCGCCGGTGCCCGCCGCGGGCGCCGCTGGATCGTCGAGCACTCGAGCGGGTACCCGCGGGGTAGCCGGCGCTGCGGCGTCGGCGCTCGGAGCGGCGCTCGCCACCGGCGGGACCGGCGCAGCCGCCGGCGGAGCCGCGGCGCGCATCTGGGCGAGCGCGGCCTCGGAATACGGCTGCTTGAGTGCCTTCGGTTCGGTCTTCAGCAGGTTCGCCGACGCGGCGTCCGCCGCTGCGGGCGCAGTGCCCATGCCGGCGGGAACGCCGGGCAGCGGCCGCGTCTCTACCGGGCCGCGTGCAATGGGCGTCGTCTGCACGCCGGGCTCGGCCTCGGCCGCGGCTGCAGGCGCGGCACCCGCGGCGCCCGGCTGCACGGCGGCAGGCGCCGGCGCGGCGGGCTGCGAAGCAACGGGCTCCAGGGGGGCGCGATGCACGATCGGCGCCGGATGCGGGCTGGCGCAACCGGCCAGCACGAGGACGGCCGCGAGGACCATCGATGACGAACGCGGAACTGCCGAAAAGGCTTCGCCGCGGGCAAAGCCGGCTCGAAGATGGATCATCGGTGATCGCGCCGCAGGGGCGCTGTCGCAGGGACCGAAAGGAAGCCCGGCCCGGTCAGGGCCCGGTCACCGGCCCTAGACGGTGCCGGTGCGCAATGGAACGAATCGTACCGCATCGAGGATCGTGAGCTGCCATCGATCGCGCTCGACGCGCTCGACGAGATGCAGCGATTGCCGCGTGGAGCCGACCGGCGCGACCAGGCGCGCACCGATGCGCATCTGCTCGAGCAGCGCCTCGGGAATCGAATCGCCGGCGGCTGCGACGACGACGGCATCGAAGGGCGCCGCCTGCGGCACGCCGAGATTGCCGTCGCCGAAGACCAGCCGCAGGTTCGGCAGGCGCAGCGCACGCAGGTTCGCGCGCGCCTGCTCATGCAGCCCGCGCACCCGCTCCATCGAAACCGCTTCGCCGAACACGCGCGCGAGCACGGCGGCCTGGTAGCCGCAGCCGGTGCCGATCTCGAGCACGCGTGCCGAGGCGCGCTGCGCGGCGGGAATCGGCTCGACCGCGAGTTCGATCATGCGCGCCACCGTGCTCGGCTTCGAGATCGTCTGCCCGTGGCCGATCGGCAACGAGACGTCCTCGTATCCGCGGCTGGCGAGCGCGGCGTCGACGAAGGCGTGACGCGGAACCTGCGCCATCGCCTCGAGCACCTGCGCATCGCGCACGCCGAAGCGGCGCAACGCGTCGATCATCTTCGCGCGGGCGCCTTCGCTCGCGAGCGAGGGCGCGCTGCGCTCGGGCTGCGCGGGCGCCGCCGCTGCGCTTCGCCTGCGTGCCGCCGGCGGCGGCAGCGGAAGCCACGACGGGCGATCACGCATCGGGTTCGTCCATCCATTGGCGCACGAGCGGCAGCGCAGCGGGCGCGGTGAGATCGATGTCGAGCGGCGTGACCGATGCCCACCCGGTTTCCACCGCGTGGAAGTCGGTGCCCGGGCCGGCTTCCTTGGCGCCGCCGGCGGGGCCGATCCAGTAGATGGTGTCGCCGCGCGGGCTCGTCGTGCGCACGACGGGCTCGGCCAGGTGCCGTCGACCGAGCCGCGTGACCCGCACGCCGCGCAGCTCGGAGAGCGGGCGCGCCGGCACGTTGACGTTGAGCAGGACCGGCGCGGGCAGCCGGCGCCACGAGTGGCGCTGCAGCATCAGCCGCGCGACCTCGGCAGCGGTGTCGAGGTGCTCGTGCCCGCGGCGGGCGAGCGAGAAGGCGATCGACGGCACGCCGAGCAGGTAGCCCTCCATCGCAGCGGCGACGGTGCCGGAGTAGATCGTGTCGTCGCCCATGTTCGCGCCGTCGTTGATTCCCGAAAGCACGATGTCGGGCTTGTGCTCGAGCAGCCCGGTGACGGCGATGTGCACGCAGTCGGTCGGCGTGCCGTTCACGTACAGGAAGCCGTTGTGGGCGGCGCGCACCGACAGCGGACGGTCCAGCGTCAGCGAGTTCGACGCGCCGCTGCGATCGCGCTCCGGCGCGATGACGGTGACTTCACCGAAGGCACTGGCGACTTCGGCGAGTTTTTCGATCCCGGGGGAGAAATAGCCGTCGTCGTTGCTGATCAGGATGCGCATGCGTCGACGGACATGCACGCGCGAACGGCGGCATTCATTTCGTTGTTCTCAGATCTCGGAGGGGGAATTGCGGATGTAGGCCTTGAGCATCCGGTTCTCGAAGCCCTGCTCCTCGAGCACCGCGCGTGCGACGTCGTGGAAGGAGACGACGCCGAGCAGCGTCGTGTCTTCCATCACCGGAACGTAGCGCTGGCGCGTGTCGAGCATGATGCGGCGCAGCTCGTTGATCTCGGTCTGCGGCGAAACGACGAGGGGGTCGTTCTTCATCACCTGCTTCACGACGATCTCGGCCATCGGGGGCGTGGGCCCGGAGCGATGCTCGAGCTGGCGGCGTGCGAGGACGCGCAGGACCTCGCGGAACGTGAGCATGCCGGCGAGGCGTCCGTGATCCATGACGACGAGCGACCCGACGTCGTGCTCGGCCATCGTGACGATGCAGTCGGACAGCATCGAATCGGGCGTGACGGTGAACAGGGCGTTGCCCTTCACACGAAGCACTTCGCTGACTTGCATGGCGACCTCCGGAACGCGGCCCGGCTGCGCTTTCGTCCCCAGGCACTTCGATGCTATCGCAGCGGCGGAAACGGAACAAGCGAGGACGCGCGCGGCGCCTCGCAGGCCGGGGCCGCGCCTGCTCAGTGCCCGCCGCGCGGCTGCAGCAGCGCGTTGATGTGCGAGGCGAGGACGTCCTCGGTATACGGCTTGGTGAGGAAGACGTCGACGCCGGCGTCCTGGGCGAGCGTCCGGTGCTTCTCGGACGAGCGCGACGTGATCATCACGACCGGCACGTGTCGCGTCGCGTCGTCGCTGCGCAACATGCGAACGAACTGCACGCCGTTCATGCGCGGCATCTCGAGGTCGACGAGCACGATCGACGGCACCCGGCGCCGGACGCGCTCGAGCGCCTCGACGCCGTCGCCGGCGCTGTCGGGTTCGTAGCCGAGGTCGCGCACGAACTGCTCCATCATCCGCCGCACGCTGACGGAATCGTCGACGACCAGGCACACGGGCAGCGCCGGCCGCGTCGCCTGCAGCGCCGGCGCGGCGCGCCCGTCTTCGCGCTCGGCGAGCAGCCGCGGCAGGTCGTAGACCGGCGCCACGGCGCCGTCGCCGAGCACGGTCGCCCCTTCGAAACCGGCGATCGCCGGCACGAACGCGGCGAGCGGGCGCAGCACGACGTTGCGCGGCTGGCCCGGCTCGGGCACGCGCACGGCGATCCGGTCGCCGTGGGGCATGCGCACTTCGAGCACCACGCTCGCGGGCGCTTCGTCGCCCGTCTGCGCGGCGAAGGCATCCTCGGGAAGACCGAGCACGTCCTCGAGCCGCACGACGCGCTGCCCGGCATGCGCGTCGACGCCGTCGGTCGCGTCATCGGGCACGATGCGCTCGACCTCGCGCACCGACAGTCCGATCACGTGCGTCGCCGAACGCACGACGACGACCGGCAGCGCCGCCAGCCGCACCGGCAGTCGCAACCGCACGCGCGTCCCGGCGCCGCGCCGGGTGTCGATGGAGACCGAGCCCCGCTGCTCGCGCGCCATCTGCTCGACGACGTCCAGGCCGATGCCGCGCCCCGACAGCTGCGTGGCGCGCTCGCGCGTCGAGAAGCCGCTGACGAGCACCATGCGCGCGAGCGCCGCGTCCGACGGCGCCTCGTCGGGACCGACGAGCCCGGTGGCGATCGCCCGGGCACGGATCGCCGGCAGGTCGAGACCGCGGCCGTCGTCGGCGCAATCGACGACCAGGTCTCCGCCGTCGCGCTCGAAGCGAAGCACGACGCGCCCGGCACGCGGTTTTCCGAGCCGCTCGCGCTCGTCGGGCGGCTCGATGCCGTGATCGACCGCGTTGCGCAGCAGGTGGCCGACCGGTTCGACGAGCGCCTGCAGCAGTTGCGCATCGACTTCGACGCCCTCGCCTTCGACGTGCAGCCGTGCCTCGCGCCGCGCCATCCGCGCAGCCTGGCGCACCGTCCGCGTCCAGCGCGGCACCACCGTCTCGACGCGGATCGTGCGCGTCTGCAACGCGGCTTCGCGAAGATCGACCTGCAGGCGCTCGAGTTGCGACAGCGAATCGCGCAGCGCCGCCACGTTGCGCCCGAGCTGCTGCTCGATGAGCCGCCCGTCGGCGCCCGACTCGGCGATCCGGCGCGACACCATCTGCAGGTCGTTGTGCTCGTCGAGTTCCAGCGGATCGAAGTCGTCGCGCTCGCGTCGCTCGCTGAGCATCGAGCCGCGCAGGTCGACGAGGCGCTCCAGCTCGGCCGAGAGGTCCTGCAGCTGATCGGTGCCGCCGACCAGCGTCGAGCGAACGCGATCGACCTCGACGGCCTGCTCCTGCGCCTGCGACAGCAGGATCGACGCCTCGTTCGCGAAGGCGAGCAGGCGCTCGATCAGCGACGCAGGCACCCGCAGCCACTCCTGCGCGGACGGATCGGCCGATCGCTCGGCGCGGTCGGCCGGAAGCGACGGGCCGTCCGACGCGGCCGGCGCGTCCGGAGGCGCCGATGCGCCGGAGCGGGCCGCGCCCTGCGACACCGGCGGGAGACCGGGTGCCGCGGCCTCGTCCGGATCGAAAGCGTCGTCCCGCGTCGAGGCCTCCGGCGATGCGTCCGCGCGCGAGGCGTCCTCCCGCGGCTCGTCCTCGCGCAGCTCGTCGGACGTCGACGCGTCCTGCGGCGACAC
>JBIQJM010000113.1:0-2449 GCA_044507525.1 Burkholderiales bacterium | reverse complement strand
GGACGCGCCTCGGGCTCGCCGAGCAGGCGCGCGATCCATTCGCCGACCACGCGATGCACTTCGCGCGCATGCGCCGGCGGGTCGCCCATTCCGGCAACGGCTTCGCTCATCTCCGCTACGCAATCGGCCGCGTCGGACAACACGTCGGCGAGGCCCGGCTCGAGCGGCGCGCCGTCGGTCGCCTCGAGCAGCTGCAGCAGGTCTTCGAGCCGGTGCGTGAGCGATGCGATGCCGCGCACGCCGACCGTGTTCGCCGATCCCTTCAGCGTGTGCGCGATGCGCTGCGCGCGCGCCAGACCTTCGCTCGAGCCCGCCTGCGCAAGCTCGATCGCGACCGAGAACGCGGTCGACAGCGCCGGCAATTCGCGCAGCAGGTTGTCGACGACCTCGCGGTCGGCGTCGGGCGGGATCGACAGCGACATCGCCTCGTCGTCGAGCTCGCCGTCGGGCGCCGCGACGCGACGCGTGCCGACGGTGACGACCGAGGCGAAGGCACGGCGCGCCGCATCGAGCGTCGCCGGATCGACCGGTACCGGCCACGAAGCGTCGCCGAGCGGACCGAGCGCTTCGCGCGCGCGCTGCGCCGACGGAAGCTCGAACAGCGCTTGCCACAGCGAGGCGAAGCGTCCGAGCAGTCGACGGTGCGCCGCGCCGAAGCGCTCCGGCTCGTGCGCGAAACGCTCGAGGTTTCGATGCCAGGCGAACAACGCGTCGCTCACCGGGACGAGCCCGACGTAGGCGATCGCTCGGGCGTAGCGTTCGATCGCGTCACCGATCTGCGCGAAGGACTCGTAATCGACGGCGCCGGCGAGCGCTTCGGTGAACTCCTCGTCGAGCTGCGCCGCGGCCTCGGCGAGCATCTGCAACTCGTCGGCGCCGATCTTCAGCGCGCCGGCATTCGAGTCTTCGACCGGCGATGCATCGGCCTGCGGCGCGCCGCCCGAGACGTCGGCTTCGTCGCGCGCGCGCCGCGCCTCGGCCTGCGCCGTCTCGAGCTCCGGCAGGCTCGCCCTCGTCGCCTGCCCGATGCGATGCGCATCGGCGCGCAGGCGCATCGCGAGCGCGCTCGCGCGCTCGGGCGTGAGCCGCTCGTCGAGCCCCGGCCAGTCGCGCAAGCGTCCGACCAGGTTCGCCGACTCGTCGCTGCCGAGCTGGCCGCTGCAGAAGGCGATCGCGTCGCCGACCCAGCCTTCGGCGAGCGCGAGCTCCAGCGCCGCGTCGCTGTCGCGGAGCACGCCGTCGGCCGCGTCGTGCGCGGGCGCTTCGGGCGCCCCCGGCGGCGGCTCGCGCAGGTGCCCGGCGAGCAGCGTCGCCGTCTGCGCGAGCCCTGCCAGCTCGAGCGGCAGCGCGGCGAGCGAGAGCCGATCGAGCGCCTGCGCAAGGCGTACACGCCAGTCGCCGCCGCCCTCGGTGCCGCCGGCCTCGAAGGGCATCGCGACGATCAGCGGCTCGAGCAGGCCCACCGCCGCCGCATCGAGCGCATCGAGCCGGGCGTCGGTCGTCGTCGGCTGGGCGTCGGCGTTCATGATCGCGACGGCGTGCGAAACACCTGCACTTCCTCGACGAGCGAGCGCGCGTACTCGACGAGCCGGCGCGTCTCGATCGACTGCGCACGAAGCTGCTTGGCGGTCTCCGCGCTCGCCTCGCGAATCACGTCGGCGCGCGCCTGCAGTCCCGAGCTCGTTCGCGCCTGCTCCTCGGAGGTGGCCGCGATCTGCCGCACGTCCGCCACCAGCGATCCGGTCTCGGCCTGCGTGCGGCGCATCGCCTGGCCGGCGTCGTCGGCCATCCGCGTGATCGCGACGACCTGGCTGATCGCCTCGTTCATCGCACGCACCGTCTCGTGCGCTTCGGTCTGGATGGCGGTGACGAGCCGCGCGATGCGCGCCGTCGATTCGCGCGCCGATTCGGACAACCGCTTCACCTCGTCGGCGACGACGGCGAAACTGCGCCCGGCCTCGCCCGCCGATGCCGCCTTCATCGACGCGTTCAGCGCGAGGATGCCGGTTCGCTCGGCGATGCCCTGGATGATGCCGACGACCTGCCCGATCTCCTGCGTGCGCTCGCCGAGCCGCTTGATGCGCTTCTCGGTCTGGCGGATCAGTTCGCGCGACTGCACGATGCCTTCGATCGTCACGCCGACGACGCGCACCGCCTCGCCGGTCTCGACCAGCGCCCGGCCCGCCGACTGGTCGACCTGGCGCGCGCGCTGCGCGACGGCGACGAGTGCCTGCGCCGCCTGCGAAAGCTCGCTCGCCGCCATGCCGACCTCGCGCTGCTCGCGCGCCGCGGCCGTGATCGCGAGATCGGATTGCCCGCGCAGCGCGAAGGTGGCCTGCGCGACGTCGGTGGCCAGCCTGCTGACGCTCTCGAGCACGCGCGCCATCTCGTCGGTGAGCAGGTTCAGCGCGTCGGCGATCGCGCCGGTGACGTTCTCGGTGACGGGCAC
>JBIQJM010000112.1:0-10001 GCA_044507525.1 Burkholderiales bacterium | reverse complement strand
TCTCGCGCACCGCGATGCGCTCGGCGTCGAGCGCGTCGGTGACGCGCCGGATCGAAGGCTGCGTGCCCTCGGCGTGGATGTCCCAGCGCTCGAAGTGCTCGAGCGGGCCGGCGTTCATCAGGATCAGCGGCGGATGGATGACGGGACCGGCGTTCATCAGTGCGCCCGACAGCGCGTCCTCGACCGCCTCGATCGCCGGGTACGCGCGTGCGATCGTCGCGAGCGCGCGCTCGCTGTCGACGGCCGGGAACACGCCGGTCGGCAGGCGGGTGGCGCGGGTCGTGATGGCGACTTCGGTGGCCCCGTGCTTGCGCGTGAGGTAGGGCAGCGTGCCGGTCTCGGCGAAGGCCACCCGCGCGTCGTTGCCGCAGTCGCGCACGATGTGCGCCATCGCCCACGCGCCGAAGGTGCCCGGCGGCAGGTAGACGACCTGCCCGTCGCGCAGGTGCGGCGCGATCGTGCGCGCGATGTCGGCCTGCGCGAACGCGGGGCCGGGCACCAGCACGAGCTCGGCGCCGCGCAGCGCGTCGCCGGCATCGATGGTCGCCCGGTCGATCGCGACCTCGCGTCGGCCCCGGTGATCGACCAGCACGAGGCGCGGCGATTCGAGCAGCGGCGCGAGCGCACGCGCGTCGCGCCGCCACAGGCGCACTTCGTGTCCCTGTTCGGCGAGGTCGGCGGCGGCGGCGTAGCTGCCGTTGCCGCCGCCCAGTACGGCGATGCGCATCAGCACGGCCCTCTGGAGCGGGATGGTCCGCGGCGCGCGAAGGCGGGATGCGCCCCCGTGTTCATGCGGCGACGCCGTCGGCGACGAACCGATCGACCTGCGCGGCGTCGTAGCCCGCTTCGGCGAGCACGCGCCGCGTGTCGGCACCGTATTTCGGCGGAAACGGCAGCTGCGTGCGCGCGCCTTCGACGTCGACCGCCATCGGCTGCATCCGCACGACGCGTCCGTCGGGCATCGTCGTCTGCGTCAGCCGATCGCGCAGCGCCGGCAGTTCGCGCACCTGCCGGATGTCGAGGATGCGCGTGGCCGGGATCTTCGCCTCGGCGAGGTCGGCGAGGATCCGCTCGACCGGGTGCTGCGCCGTGACCGCCGCCATGTCGCGGTGGATCGCCTCGCGTTCGCGGTGGCGTCCCTCGTTCGTCGCGCGCACCTCGTTGGCGACCGGCGCGAACTTCGGGATCGCGGTGAGGCGGCGCCACTGCACGTCGCTGCCGATCGCCAGGTAGACGAAGCCGTCGCTGGCGGGGTAGACGTTGGTCGGGATGAACTTGCGGTGCTCGTTGCCGGCGCGCGTGATCTCGTTCGGCGCGCAGTCGAAGTCGAGCAGCGGCAGCACCGTCGTCAGCCACGAGGCGGCGGCCTGCAGCATCGACACGTGGATCTCGCTGCCCTGGCCGGTCTCGTGGCGCTCGAGCAGCGCGCGCATCACGTTCGCGTAGACCTCGTCGCCGGCCTTCAGGTCGATGACCGGGATGCCGCTCAGCATCGGCGGGCCGTTCGGGTCGCCGGTGACCTCCATGTAGCCCGCCATCGCCTGCAGCACCGGGTCGTAGCCCGGCGCCTCCGGGAAGCGCGGGCCCATCGCGGAGATCCCCGCCCAGATGAGGTCGGGCTTGGCCGCGCGCAGCGTCGCCGGATCGATGCCGAGCGACGCGTATCGCGACGGCACCGTGTTGCAGCAGAAGACGTCGACGTCGAGCTCGCGCAGCAGCCTGCGCACGATCTCGTGCGCGCGCGGGTCCTTCAGGTTCAGCGCGATCGCTTCCTTGCCGACGTTCGGCGCGACGAAATAGCTGCGCCGGTCGTCGTCGGCGACGCGCGAGCCGATGTAGCGGTTGGGATCGCCGGGCAGGCCGCCGCCGCCGGCGGACTCGACGCGGATCACGCGCCAGCCGAGCTGCGCGAAGCGCAGCGTCGCGTGCGGCAGCGACAGCGCCTGCTCCATCGAGAGTACGGTACGCCGCTTCATCGAGCTTCCTTCATCCCCCTGCGATCGGCGGGGTGAGCAGGACTTCGTCCGTGTCCCGCACCGGGTGGTTGCGATCCGCGTAGTGCGAGTTGACCGAGACCAGCACGACGTCGATGAACTCGAAGGCCTTGCGGAAGCGCTCCTCCTGCGTCGGAAGCCAGTCGAGCAGCATGCCCACGGTCTCGATCTCCTTCGGCAGGAGGATCTCTTCCGCGTCGCAGCCCAGGCTGTCGCGAAGCCAGGCGAAGTACTTCAGCTTCATTCGCGTTCAGACGGTCGCGTCTTCCAGGCGAGCGCTTGCCTTGCCGGTCGCCGCCTGCGTGCGCTTCTCGTAGATGGCGCGCGCCACCTTCTCCGGCGACATCGGCGGATCGAAGATGCGCACGCCGGTGGCGTTGTACAACGCGTTGGCGATGGCGGGCGCGATCACGATCGTCGGCAGCTCCGAGATTCCCTTGGCGCCGTACGGACCCTCGGCGCAGTCGCTCTCGATGAAGTGCATGTCGAGCGGCGGCATCTCCGGCGCGGTGATCAGCTTGTAGTCGCGGAAGCAGGCGTTCTTCAGCTTGCCCTGCTCGAGCCGCATGTCCTCGCTCAGCGCGTAGCCCAGGCCGATCGCGATGCCGCCCTCGACCTGGCCTTCGAGTCCCATGCGGTTGATGACACGGCCGACGTCCTGCGCCACCGTGACCCGGTCGACCTTGATCTCGCCGGTGAGCGTGTCGACGGTGATCTCGGCGATGTGCACGGCGTGCGCATACGCGGCGGAGTGATCGGAGACGTGCTTGGCGCCCTCGGGCTCGCTCTTCGGCTCGTAGTAGTCGGTGACCATCACCAGCTCGGGCTCGGCCTGGAAGTGCATCTGCCGCAGCAGGCGATCGAGCTTGATGAGCGGCGTACCGTCGCGGTCGCGTACCACCGAGCCGCCGCGCAGCGCCAGCTCCTCGAGCGGTTCCTCGAGCATGCGCGAGGCGGCGTTCAGGATCTGGTCCTTCGCCTTGCGCGCGGCGCGGCGCGTCCCGTTGCCGGCGATGAAGGTCGTGCGCGAGGCGTGCACGCCGACGTCCCACGGAGCGATGTCGGAATCGTTGTTGACGATGGTGACGTGCTCGAGCGGTACGCCGAGTTCCTCGGCGACGATCAGCGTGATGACGGCGTCGATGCCCTGGCCGATCTCCGACGCGCCGGTGATGACCGTGACGCGGGCGTAGTCGTCCACCTTGAGGATCGTGCCGATGCCGTCCGACTTGTGGATCTTCGCACCGCCGGCGTTGTGGATCGAGGAGGCGAGGCCGATGCCTTTCTTGTAGCGCCCGGGTTCGTCGCGCAGCGCCGCATACTCCTTGCGCTTGCGGCTGTAGTCGCTCGCCTTCGCGGCGGTTTCCAGGCACTCCACCAGCGCGCACTCGCGCAGGAAGGACTTCTGCGGCGTGGTCTCGCCCGAGCGCTGCGCGTTCTTCAGGTGGAACTCGAGCGGGTCGAGGTCGACCATGTCGGCCAGCATGTCCATCTGCTGCGCGGTGGCCCAGGTGGTCTGCACGTTGCCGTAGCCGCGGAAGGAACCGGCGTAGGGGTTGTTCGTGTAGATCGCCTGCGCCTTGAAGTCGACCACCGGGACGCGGTAGTGGCCCGAGGTGGTGCGCATCATGATGACCGGGATCGTCGGTCCCCACGAGGTGTAGGCGCCGTTGTCGAGCAGCACGTCGGCGCTGCGGAAGGTGAGCACGCCGTCGCGCGTGCAGCCGGTGCGCATGTGGATGATCGCCGCCTGGCGCGTCGGCGAGGCCTTGAACTCCTCCTCGCGCGAATAGATCACCTTCACCGGCCGGCCGGTCTTCTTCGCCAGCAGCGCCGCGATCGGCTCGTAGGGATAGACGTCGAGCTTCGAGCCGAAGGCGCCGCCCACCGGCGGCTGGATGACGCGGATGTCGCCGGGGTTGATGCCCAGCGCAGGCGCGAGGTCCATCTTGTAGTTGTACGGGTACTGCGTCTGCGTCCAGATCGTCAGCTTGCCGTTGTGGTCGAAGTCGGCGATCGCGCAGGACGTGCCCATGCAGCAGTGCGTCACGTGATGCGGACGGAACACGTTGTCGACGACCAGGTCGGAGTTCGCCTCGGCCTCGGCGAGATCGCCGTGCTTGAACTCGAACTGCAGGCTGCGGTTGCCGGCGAAGTTCTCGTGGATCTGCGGCGCGTCTTCCCGGGCGCCGTCCTCGGGCGTGAACACGCCCGGCAGGTCCTCGTACTCGACCTCGATGAGTTCGAGCGCGCGCAGCGCGATCTCCTCGGTGTCGGCGGCGACGGCCGCGATCTCGTCGTGCTCGCAGCGCACCTTGTCCTTGAGCGCGACGTTGTCGCGCACGAAACCGAACTTCAGCCCGGCGGCGTCCTTGCCGGTCAGCACCGCGTGCACGCCGGGCAGTTTCTCCGCCGCCTCCGTGTCGATGCGCACGATCCGCGCATGCGGCCGGTCGGCGAACAGCACCTTGCCGATCAGCATCTGCGGCAACACCATGTCGTTGATGTAGCGCGTCTTGCCGGTTGCCTTGTCGGGCGCGTCGGGCTTGCGCACGCGCGTGCCGATCAGGGTGCTCTTCACCACGGGTGAAGCGTTGGGCGACTTTTCCATGGCTTGACTCCGCTTGAGACGATGTGATCCGGGGAGGGGGATGCCGCGCTCAATCGCCGCGGCGAACTTCTTTCCCGACCACGGCCTCCACCGCGTCCAGCACCTTCGTGTAGCCGGTGCAGCGGCAGAGGTTTCCTTCGAGGCCCCGTTGCGCCTGCTCGCGCGTCAGCCCGGGGTCGTTTTCGATCAGGTAGTTGGCCTGCATGATCATGCCCGGCATGCAGAAGCCGCACTGCACGGCGCCGTGGTCGACGAAGGCCTGCTGCACCGGGTGCAGCCCCTCGGGCGTGCGCAGGCCCTCGATGGTGACGACTTCGCGCCCGTCGCAGTCGGCGGCGTACATCAGGCAGCTGTTGACGGTCCTGCCGTCGACCTGGACCGTGCAGGCGCCGCACTCGCCCTCGCCGCAGGCGTACTTGGTGCCGGTCAGGCCGAGCACGTCGCGCAGCATGGCGAGGGTCTTCATCGCGGCCGGTATCTTCACCGACACGTCGCGTCCGTTGAGCCGGAAGCGGATTTCAGTCTCGACGGAGATCATTCAGCACCTCCTCAACGAACACTCGAACGAGATGGCCGCGATACCAGGCGCTGGCACGCACGTCATCGATGGGTTTTGCGTCTTCCGCAGCCGCGGCGACCGCCGCTGCGATGGTAGCGGCGTCGAGCGGCTTGCCCTCGAGCGCCGCCTCGACTCGACGCGCGCGCAGGGGCGTCGGCGCGACCGACCCCATGGCGACGCGCACGTTGCCGAGCCGGCCGCCGGCGACACGGGCGCCGACGGCGACCGAGACGGTGGAGATCTCGAGCGCGGGGCGCGGGCCCGACTTGCGGAAGCGGCCGACGAAATCCTTCGCCGGCCGCGGGAACACGACGGCGGTGAGCAGCTCCTCCGGCCGCTTGACGGTCTTGCCGGGGCGCAGGAAGAACTCGTCCAGCGGTACGCGCCGCGTCTGCGCCGCGCCCTCGCGCCAGCACGCGAGCTCGACCGAGGCGCCCAGCGCCAGCAGCGGCGGGATCGTGTCGCCGGCGGGCGAGGCGTTGCAGATGTTGCCGCCCACCGATGCCGCGTTGCGGATCTGCTCGCTGGCGAAGCACTCGGCCGCCTGCACGAGCACGGGCGCGACCTCGGCCAGCAAGGCACTGCGGCGGATGTCGCTGACGGTGGTCGTGGCGCCGATGCGGATCTCGTCGCCCGCGGCGTCGATGCCGCCCAGCCCTTCGACGCGGCGGATGTTCAGCAGCGTCGCTTCGTATCGGCGCGCGCCGGATTCGGTCTGCGGCGCCAGGTCGGTGCCGCCGCAGAGCACGGTGGCATCGCCGTCGGCCATCGCCTGCAAGGCCTCGTCGAGGCGTTGCGGCGCGAGGTAAGCGGATATCTCCTGCATTTCCATGCCTTTCAGAACTTGATCGGTTCGCGATAGCGTCCGAACACCTGGACCATTTCGCGCGTGATCTCGCCGACGCTCGCGTAGGCCTTGACGGCCTCGACGATCGCCGGCATCAGGTTCACGCCGCTGCGCGCATCGGCGGCCACGCGCGCGAGCGCGCGCGAGACGAGCGCCTCGTCGCGCTCGGCGCGCACGCGCTTCAGCGAGTCGACCTGGTGCCGCGCGTCCTCTTCGTCGTACGGGTGGAATTCGACCGGATGGTCTTCTTCCTTCTCGTTGCGATAGCAGTTCACGCCCACCTTCGGGAACGCGCCCGATTCGATGTTGCGCTGCATCTCGTAGGCCTGCGCCGAGACCTTCGCCTGGATCGTGCCGTCGGAGATCTGCCGGACGATGCCGCCCGCGGCATCGACCTCGGCCATGATCTCCTCCATCTTCGTGCGCATCCGGTTGGTCATCGTCTCGACGTAGAACGAGCCGCCCAGCGGGTCGACCGTCTCGGTGAGCCCCATCTCCTCGATCAGGATCTGCATCGTGCGCAGCGAGATGCGCGCCGAATACTCGGTGGGGATCGTGTACGCCTCGTCGTAGGAGCACAGCGCCATCGTCTGCGCGCCCGACAGCGCGCTGATCAGCGCGTAGTAGGCGCCGCGCACGATGTTCATCTCCGGCTGCTCGAAGGTGAGCCCGCCGCCGCCGCCGCCGGCGATCATGCGCAGCCACATCGAGCCCGGCTTCTGGGCCTTGTACTCCTCCTTCATGATCTGCGCCCACAGGCTGCGGCCCGCGCGGAACTTGCAGATCTGCTCGAAGAGGTTGCCGAAGATGTTGAAGTTGTACGACAGCCGCCCGGCGAACTCGTCGACCGGCACGCCGCGGCGGATCACCTCGTCGGCGTACGCCTTGGCGATGCAGAACGCGTAGGCCATCTCCTGCGCGGGCGTGGCGCCCGATTCGCGGATGTGGTAGCCGCAGACCGACACCGGGCTGTACTTCGGCGCGTGCTCGGCACAGTACTCGATGGTGTCGCCGACCAGCCGGATCGACGGCTCGACCGGGAAGATCCACGTGCCGCGGCCGATGAACTCCTTCAGGATGTCGTTCTGCGCCGTGCCGCGCAGCTGCTTGACGTCGTAGCCGCGCTTCTCGGCCATCGCCAGGTACATCGCGATCAGGATCGCCGCCGCGCCGTTGATCGTCATCGATACGGTGATCTTCGCCAGGTCGATGCCGTCGAAGGCGATCTCGACGTCGCGCAGCGTGTCGATCGACATGCCCACGCGTCCGATCTCGCCCTCGGCCATCGGGTCGTCGGAGTCCAGCCCGATCTGCGTGGGCAGGTCGAAGGCGACGTTCAGCCCGGTCTGGCCGTTGGCGATCAGGTACTTGAAGCGCTGGTTGGTCTCGTGCGGGTTGCCGAAGCCGGCGTACTGGCGCATCGTCCACGGCTGCTTGCGGTACATCAGCCGGTGGATGCCGCGCGTGAACGGGTACTGACCGGGCTCGCCCAGCATCTCCAGCCCGCCGGATTCCTCGACGTCGGCCGCCGTGTACAGCGGTTGCACTTCGAGGCCGGATTCGTTGATCACCGGCCTGAGCTCGGTCGACAGGCGGTCATTCATTTGACGTTCTCCCGGATGTAGTCGCACACGGCGTCGAGCTTCGAGCCGGTGGGGAAGACGCCCGTGAAGCCGAGCGCGCGCAGTTCGTCGTGGTCCTGCGCCGGCAGGTTGCCGCCGATGACCCAGAGCTTGTCGGTGAGCCCGTTGGCCTCGAGCAGCGTCTTGAGCTTGCGGCAGAAGGGCAGGTGCGAGCCGGCGAGGCTGGAGAGCGCGATGACGTCGACGTCCTCGTCGAGCGCCATGCGCGCGACCGCCTCGGGCATCTGACGCAGGCCGGTGTAGATGACCTCGAAGCCGGCGTCCATCATCGCGCGCGCGACGACCTTCGCGCCCTGGTCGTGCCCGTCGAGGCCCGGCTTGGCGAGCAGCACGCGGATGCGCCGCTCGGCCGCCCGCGGCTCGCCGGCCCGGGAAATGGTGGTCGAAGTCGTCATGTCGTGACCTCTTTTGCGACGATGAGTTTCAGGATCTCGCTGGTGCCGCCGCCGATCAGCGTGAAGCGAACGTCGCGCAGGTAGCGCTGCACCGGGTATTCCATTGCATAGCCGTAGGAGGCGAGCACGCGCGCCGCCTGGTCGCAGATCGACGCGGCGGTCTCGGTGGCGAAGAGCTTGCACATCGCCGCCTCCTTGTGATGCGGGCGCTTCGCGTCGCACAGCCACGCGGCGTAGCGCACGAGGTGCGTGGCCGCTTCGAGCCCGGTGGCCATCTCGGCGAGCTTCATCTGGATCGCCTGGAAGCGGTCGATCGGCTTGCCGAACTGCTTGCGTTCGCCCGCGTAGCGCACCGCCTCGTCGAGCGCGGCGCGCGCCACGCCCAGCGCCATCGCGCCGGTGATGATGCGGATCTCGGCGAGCGTCTTCTTCAGGTGCGTCTCGCCGTCGCCTTCCTCCTTCGACAGCCGGTGCGTGTCGGGGACGAAGCAGCCGTCGAACGAGACCTCCGAGGTGGGCAGCGCCCAGACGCCCATCTTGTGGATCGGGCGCCCGACGTGCAGTCCCTCGAAGTGCTTCTCGACGAGGAAGATCGTCAGCTTCTTCTCGTCGCCGGCCTTCGCGAACACGGTGAAGAAATCGGCCACCGGCGCGGACGTGATCCAGGTCTTGTGCCCGTCGATCACGTAGCCGCCGTCGACCCTGCGCGCGGTGGTCGAGATCGAGCCGAGGTCGGAACCCGCGTCGGGCTCGGTCATGCAGATGCCGCCGATCTTCCTGCCCGCCAGCGCGGGGCGGAACAGCCGCTCGACGATGTCGGCGTTGCCGAGCATCTGCAGGAACTTCGTTCCCATCAGCGACTGCATCGCGGCGGCGCCGGCGAGCGACATCGAGCCGCGCGCGATCTCGGTGAGCGCGAGGCAGAACTCGGTGAGCGCCATTCCGGTGCCGCCGGCTTCCTCCGGATAGCGCATGCCGAAGAAGCCGAGGTCGGCAAGTTCCTGGAAGAGCTCGCTCGGAAACGCGTGCGCCTCGTCGATCGCCGCCGCGTTCGGCGCGATGCGCCGATCGCAGAATCGCGCGAAGGTCTCCTGGACCGCGCGCTGCTCTTCGGTGAGCTCGAAATCCATCGTGCGGTCCTCAGCCTTCCCAGCCGTACAGCTCGCGCGCCTTCTCGCGCGAGATCACGCCGTTGCGGACCTCCTCGGCGAGCACCTTGCGATCGCGCTTTCTCGGATCGCCGTAGCCGCCGCCGCCGCTGGCGACCTGGTGGTAGATCGTTCCTTTCGGCACGCCGGTGATCAGGTCCTTGTTGCGCGGCACGACCTCGCGCCCGTCGGGGTAGGTGAGGCGAATGAAGTTCAGTCCGGCGTCGCCGCCGCCGAACAGCCCGAAGGCCGGCTCGAAGTCGCCGTCGCCGAAGGTGACGAGCTGCGTGTCGTCCGAGCCGATGCGGAAGATCGTCTCCACGCCCAGGCCGCCGCGCCACTGGCCGGCGCCGGCCGAGTCTTCCAGCAGCTCGTGGCGCAGCAGCGTGTGCGGCGTCTGCTGCTCGAACATCTCGTAGTCCTGGTCGAGCACGCCGCCCGACGCGTCGATCATGCCGATGTGGTCGTAGCCGTCGGTGCCGAGCATCGCGCCCGAGCCGCCCTTCAGGCCCATGAAGCCGATGTCGACGTACTTCTCGTTCGTGTTCGGGTCGATGCCGGTGGTGAGCGACGCGAGCAGGTTGTTCCAGCCGGCGGTGACGCGATCGGGCAGCACCGGCCCGAGCGCGCGCTGGATCGCGTCGGCGTTCGGCGGGCACAGGTGGTTGCCGAAGGTGGTCGCCTTCGGGTAGGCCGCGTTGAGGATCGTGCCTTCGGGAATGACGATCTCGATCGGCTCGACCATGCCTTCGTTGTGCGGGATGTCGGGGTTGACCATCTGCAGCAGCGTGAGGATGGTGGCCG